>NZ_JBFBFA010000006.1:0-343922 GCF_040683915.1 Kitasatospora sp. NPDC093102
AGCGGCCGAAGCCGCTCCCACTGGCCGTCAGTCAGATCACCCCTACTCCCCATAGTCGTATCAACGACTCAACTGATCGGCAGGACACGGCCTAGGGGCCACCCGGCCCGCGTTCCAGCCGGGGGAGGGCCAGTGGGTGGTCCTGCTCGACCCGCAGGGTCACCCGTTCTGCCTGGCGCCCTCCGTCACCGGCGACTGACCGTCCGGGTCGAGGCGGGCGAGGAGCGTGCGGCACTGGCGCTGAAGCTTCTCGTCCTCCTCGATGCTCCCGAACCGGCCTCCCCGCTGCGGCAGTTCGAGCTGCGCGCGCAGCAGCGGGACGGCCGGTGCGGCGGCGGCGCCCATCCGCTCCAGGCAGGCCGTGACGTGGCCGCCGGTGGCGGAGTTGTTCTCCCAGGCCGGGAGGAGCGCGTCGAGGACCGCCGCGGCCTCGGGGGCGCCGCCGATGTCCCAGAGTGCGGCGGCGCAGTGGACCCGAACCCAGTCGTAGCCGTTGGTGAGCAGTTCACGCAGCCGGGGCAGGGCGGCCGCGGCTGCCGGGCCGATCCCGCCGAGCAGGTCCACGACCTCGAACAGCCCGAAGGGACTGTCGGTGTCGAGCAGTTCGAGCAGTGACGGCAGGACCTCTGCCGCGTCGCCCCCGACCGCCCGGAGCGCGCCGAGGGCGACGGGACGGACCTTGGCCTCCGGTCCGTGTGCCAGGGCGCGGATCCGCGGCAACGCGGGTACGGCCGCCGGGCCGAGCCGTTGCAGGGCCCGGAGCGCGGATTCGACGATGCCCCACTGTTCTTCCCGGACGGCTGCGTCGAGGGCCTCCGTGAGGGCCGGGAGCACCGCCGCGTCGCCGAGCACCCCCAGGGCGCCCACGGCCGACCGCACCTCCCTCTCGATCCACTCCCGGGACAGGTCGAACCCCCGCAGCAGACCGGCCAGCCGGGGCGCCAACTCGACTGTTGCAGTGGGAAGGTGGCGAGCCACCTGGACGGCACGCCAGGCATCGTCCCCTGTGTCCAGCGCCGTCAGCAGGCCCGGCAGCGCCCGCTCGTCGCCGAGCTGCGCCAGCGCCAGGACGGCCTCCTGGTGTGCCCGGCGCCGGTGCGGCTCGGGCGAGGCCCAGACCTGGGGCCCGTGCTCGGCGCGCTGCGCCGCGACGAGGGCGGCGAGGGCTTCGCGGGCGGGTCCGGCGATCACATGGCAGGCGTTGAGGACGGCGGCGGCCTCGGCGACCACCTCGGGGTGGGGGTCGGCGAGCCGGCCGGCGGCCAGCGCGATCAGCGAACCGTGCTCGCCGCGCCAGGACTTGACGAGCTCGGCGGTCATCCGCAGCGCGTCGAGGCGGGCCCCGGGGTCGGGGCTGCACAGCTGTTCGGCGAGCAGTGCGGTGCGCTCGGGCACCCGGGAGTCCAGGACTTCGTGGAAGGCGCGCAGCAGCCGGGTGGTCGGCGAGTGGACCGCGGCGTGCCGGTCCAGCTCCGCGAACGCGGCGATGACGTACCCGGGTGCGCTGCCCGGTTCGATCGGGGGCTTGGGCCCGGCCGGGGCGGGGGAGGCCCACCACTCGCCGGCCGGCGCCGGCTCCTGCCGCAGCAGGTCGATGGCGGCCGGGACGTCCTGCGGGTCCGGTTCGGTGCAGCGGGCCCGGTGGACGAGCGCGGCGAGCCGGGTCGTGGGGTCCAGGGCGGCGTCCCCGGCTAGGGCGGTGAGCCACGCCGCCGCGTCTGGCACCGCTTCGGTACGGCGCAGGGCCAGTGTCGCCATGGTCTCGACCAGCAGCAGCCGTTCGACCACTCCGGGCTCGGCGGGCAGCCGCCCGCGCAGCACCGCCGCGGCCCGGACGGTGTCCTCGACGAGCAGACCGAGCGCCGGGATCGCCGCCTGCCGCAGCAGCCGGCTCCCGGTGTCGTCGGTGGCGAACCGCACGAGGACGTCGCTCCGTCGGCGCAGGAGGGCCAGCGCGTCGGAGTGGTCCGCGTCGGTGTACCCGTGGTCCTCGCACGCCGCCGACTCGTGGCCGATGCCGGTCAGCAGCTCGACGATCGCGGCCCGCCCGGGCGTGGCCGGGTCGTCCACCAGCTCGAACAGGAACGGCAGGCTGGCCGTGGTGGCGGGGTAGACGCTGCCCTGGTGGAAGAGGGCGCTGTAGTAGCGGTCGAGCGCCTTGCCCCGCTCCTCCTCGTCCGTGGAAGCCAGGGCCGCGAGCAGTTCCGGCACCTCCTCGGCCGTTCCGTACGCGTGGTGCAGCTGCGTCCAGTCGATGTCGTGCAGTCCGTTGAGCATGAGCGGCACTCTGCCGGGCCGGTCTGACAACGGCGGTCACCCGTTCCGCCGACAACGGGGGAAAGCCGGGACTCGAACGTGCGTCGGGAGCCATGATGGCGGGGTGCACTTCACCTCGGAATCCAGCGCGGACGGCGTGACGCAGCGCCGCTTCACCCTCGACGGCGTGCCCGGTGTGCTCTGGCAGCCGGACGGATCGCCCCTCGGCGGGCGGCCGTTGGTGCTGCTGGGGCACAGTGGCGGCCGGCACAAGCTGGGGCCGGGGCTGGTGGCGCGGGCCCGGCGGTGCGTGCAGCGGCACGGGTTCGCGGCGGTGGCGCTGGACGCGCCGGGGCACGGGGAGCGGGCGCGCAGCGCGCAGGACGAGCGGTTCGCCACCGAGATCGGGGAGCTGATCGCGGCGGGCCGGCCGATCAGTGCGTGGGTGGCGCGGCACACGGCGGCGCTCGCGGAGCGGGCGGTGCCGGAGTGGGTGGCCGTGCTGGACGCGCTGGGCGGGCAGGTGGAGGGTCTCGGGCCGGTGGGGTACTGGGGGCTGTCGCTGGGGAGCGTGATCGGCATCCCGCTGGTGGCGGCCGAACCGCGCATCGCCGTCGCGGTGTTCGGGCTGACGGGGCA
The DNA here is from genome assembly GCF_040683915.1 of Kitasatospora sp. NPDC093102. Lineage (NCBI taxonomy): Bacteria > Bacillati > Actinomycetota > Actinomycetes > Kitasatosporales > Streptomycetaceae > Kitasatospora > Kitasatospora sp. NPDC093102. The sequence goes on from NZ_JBFBFA010000006.1 coordinate 2,896, forward strand.
CTCGTCGCAGACGGAGGCGGCGGGGCGGGTCGGCGTGCCGGTGGAGTTCCTCCTCCAGTGGGACGACGGGCTGGTCCCGCGCGAGGGGGCGCTGGCCTTGTTCGGCGCGCTGGGTTCGCGGGAGAAGACGCTGCACGCCAACCCCGGTGGGCACCTGGACGTGCCGGAGCTCGAACTGGCGTCGTGCGAGCGGTTCCTGGCTCGGCATCTGGTCCGGACACAGTGAGCGCGGGCCGCGGCGCCGCCGACGTCAACCGTCGGTAAAACTTCGCAAAGGATTTCTCCCCGCAACGAACGCGGACGGCATCGACTTCAACAGATTGTTGCAGCTCAGTGGCCCGGTGCTCACCCTTCGTGGATTTGGCGTAACGGTCCGCTCCCACTGGACTTCGCAATCCGTAGGAGTACGGTTCCGGAGGAATCGCCGGGGCCGACTTTCGGGCAGGCCGGCCGTACCGGAAATTGGTGCGCAGCATGGATTGGCAAAAGGGTGGGGAGAGCGCCTCGGTGGCGACTCGTCCGATATCCGGAAGGTGGGCCGCGGAAGTCCTGCGCGGCGTGGCGCAAGTCGATTTCATGCCGTCCGTCGTCTGCGGGCTCTTCTTCGTGGCCGCACTGTTCGCCGCCGGCTGGCGGTACGGCCTCTACGGACTGCTCGGCAGCGCCGTCTCCACCGCCGTCGCGTACGGGCTCGGGCTGGACCGGCAGACCGTCGGCGCGGGGCTGCACGGGTACAACGGGTGCCTGGTGGCGCTGGGTTGCGCCGTCTTCCTGGGTGCCGGGCACCCGGCGACGGTCGCGGTGGCGGTCCTCGGGGCCGCCGTGGCCGTGGTGGTCACGGCGGCTCTCGGGGCGCTGCTCGCCACCTGGCGGCTGCCCGCGCTGACCGCTCCGTTCTGCCTGGTCGCGACGGCCGTCACGGTGGCCGCCCCCGGCTTCCGGAGGCTGTGGCACGGCGCGGGCGCACCCGCCGCCCTGCCCGTCCCGGCCGACGGTCCGACCGGGCTGAGCTGGGATCAGCTCTGGCACGGGTTCTTCGCGAACATCGGTCAGATCTTCTTCATGCCGCAGTGGTACGTCGGCCTGCTGTTCCTGGCCGGGCTGTTCGCGGCGAGCCGCCTCGCGGGCCTGATGGCCTGTGCGGGAAGCGCCACCGGGCTGCTCACGGCCTGGGTGTTCGGCGCTCCCGGTGAGACGGTCGGGCAGGGCCTGCTCGGGTACAGCGGTGTGCTGGTCGCCCTCGCGCTGTGCGGGGTGTTCCTGGCGCCCGACGGCTGGAGCGCGGCCTACGCCCTGGTCGGCGCGGCGGCCGCGACCGTGCTGACCCCCGCGCTCGGCGCCGTCTCCGCGCCCTTCGGCGGCCACGCCTTCACCTGGCCGTTCGTGCTGACCACCATGCTGTTCCTGGCGGCGGTGCCGGCCGTCCCACGCCTGCGCCGGGCCTGAATCCACATCCGGCGCCCCAGGATTTCCCGCACACCTCCTGCATTTCATCCATCGGATTCCCGGAAAGGAAGAGTGGTACCCGTGAATCTCTCGCCGCGCGAGATGGACAAGCTGTACATCTACGTCGTCGCCGATCTGGCCCGCAAACGCCGCGACCGCGGCGTCAAGCTGAACTACAGCGAGGCCTGCGCGCTGATCAGCGAGGCGATCATGGAGGGTGCCCGGGACGGCCGAACCGTCGCCGAGTGCATGGAGATCGGCAAGCAGGTCGTCGGTGGCGAGGACGTCATGCCGGGCGTGCGCGAGATGCTCCCGCTGCTCCAGGTCGAGGCGGCGTTCGTGGACGGGACCAAGCTGGTCTCCTGCCACGACCCGGTGGGTGCCTGAGCGATGACCCAGCCTCAGGCCGTCGCCGTGGTGCTGGCCGGCGGGCACGAGAGCGACGGCGGCCGGGACCTCGCCGCCCTGGTGGCCCGCGAGCCCACCGTGCGCGCCGCCGTCCCCGCAGGCCGTCCGCTCGCCGAGGCCGTGCGGTCGGCGCTCGCCGCGGCGGGCGACGGGCCGGTGTGCGTCGTACCGATGACGCTCGGCCGCGACCCCGCACTGGTCGCCGACACCGCTCGGGCGCTGCGCTGGCTGGCCGCCGGGGAGGCCCGTGGACGGCTCGCACTGACCGCGCCCTTCGGCGCTGCCGACCACCTGATCGGCTGGTTGCGCGCCGCCGCCGGCACCGCCCCCGACGGCGCGGTGCTGGTCACCGCCCCGGCGGCCGGCCCGTTCGAGGACGCCGAGCTGTTCCGGATCGCCCGCCTCGCCCGCCAGTACGGACGGCACCGGTGGGTCGAGGTCGCCTTCGACGGCGGCGACCCCGACCCGGCCGAGGGCGCCGAACGCTGCCGGCTGCTCGGCGCCCGCGAGGTGACGGCCGTTCCGGCCTCCTTCGGGCCGGCCCTGCGCACCGCGCTGCCCGGCGTGCGGGACGGCGGCCCGCTGCTGCGGCCGTCCGCCGTCGCCGGGGTGGTCGCGGCCCGGGCGGCGGCGGCGCTGCACCTGCTCGGGCACGGGGAGGACGGCATCCTGGCCGGCCTCGACGCCGAGCACGGGCACGGCTACACGCACAGCCACGGGCCGGGCGAGCAGAGCCACGGCCACGGGCCGGGCGAGCAGGGCCACAGCCACGGGCCGGGCGAGCAGGGCCACCAGCACCGCCACGGCCACACCCACGGACACGCACACACCCCCCACGCACACAGCTCCCACTGACCCGGCAGAGAGGAAGGCCAGCCATGTCCGGTAGTGCCGCGTACCTGTACGGCGAGGACCCGGTGGAGATCAACGCCGGTCGCGCCAAGGCCACCGTCACAGTCAGCAACACCGGTGACCGGGCGATCCAGGTCGGTTCCCACTACCACTTCTTCGAGGCCAATCGCGCTCTCGACTTCGACCGCAACGCCGCCTTCGGCAAGCACCTGGACATCCCGGCCGGCACCGCCGTCCGGTTCGAGCCGGGCGACACCAAGGACGTCACGCTCGCCGAGTTCGGCGGCCACCGCCGCCTGGTCGGCTTCGCCAACCTCGTGGACGGCGGCATCACCGCCCCCGACACCCGCGCCCGCGCCGTCGACCGGGCCATCGCCCGCGGCTTCAAGGGCACCAACCTCGACCACAAGGAAGACCGGCCACGGGACTTCCACCCGGAGCTCCACCAGGAAGGCGACCACTGATGGCCATCCTCCCCCGCAAGCAGTACACCGACCTCTTCGGCCCCACCGTCGGCGACCGCTTCCACCTCGCCGACACCAACCTCGTGGTCGAGGTCGAACGGGACTGCAACCAGGGCCACTACGGCGACGAGGCCGTCTACGGCGGCGGCAAGGGCATCCGCGACGGGATGGCCCAGGACCCGGCCGCGACCTCCGTGCAGGGCGCGCTCGACCTGGTGATCACCAACGTGGTGGTGCTGGACCCGGTGCTCGGCGTGGTCAAGGGCGACATCGGCGTCAAGGACGGCTTCATCGTCGACGTCGGCAAGGCCGGCAACCCGCACACCCAGAGCGGCGTGCACCCGCGGCTGGTGATCGGCCCCGGCACCGAGGTGATCTCCGGCGAGCACCTGATCGCCACCGCCGGCGGCATCGACACCCATATCCACTTCATCGCCCCGCAGCAGGTGCAGGAGGCGCTGAGCAACGGCATCACCACGCTGATCGGCGGCGGCACCGGTCCCTCCGACGGCACCAACGGCACCACCTGCACCCCCGGCCCGTGGAACATCCACCGGATGTACCAGGCGGTGGAGGACCTGCCGGTCAACGTCGGCCTGCTGGGCAAGGGCAACGGCTCGCTGCCCGGCGCGCTGCGCGAGCAGGTCGAGGCGGGCGTGTGCGGCCTCAAGGTGCACGAGGACTGGGGCAGCACCCCGGCCGCGATCGACAGCGCGCTGAGCGTGGCCGACGAGTACGACGTGCAGGTGGCGATCCACACCGACACCCTCAACGAGTCCGGCTACTTCGAGGACACCCTGTCCGCGATCGACGGCCGCACCATCCACACCTTCCACACCGAGGGTGCGGGCGGCGGCCACGCCCCCGACATCATGCGGATCGCCGGCGAGCCCAACGTGCTGCCGTCCTCCACCAACCCGACGCTGCCCTACACCGTCAACTCGGTGGACGAGCTGCTGGACATGGTGATGGTCTGCCACCACCTCAGCCACAACATCCCCGAGGACGTCTCCTTCGCCGACTCCCGGGTCCGCGCCGAGACCATCGCCGCCGAGACCGTGCTGCACGACGAGGGCGTCATCTCGATCTTCTCCTCCGACTCGCAGGCGATGGGACGGATCGGGGAGTCCTTCACCCGGGCCTTCCAGACCGCCCACCACTGCAAGGAGCAGCGCGGCAAGCTGGCCGGCGACAGCGAGCGCAACGACAACGTCCGCGTCCTGCGCTACCTCGCCAAGCTCACCATCAACCCCGCCATCGCCTCCGGTACCGCCGACCACATCGGGTCGCTGGAGCCCGGCAAGCTCGCGGACATCGTGCTCTGGCCGATCAACTCCTTCGCCGCCAAGCCGAAGATGGTCATCAAGGGCGGCGTGATCAACTGGGCGCTGATGGGCGACCCGAACGCGTCGCTGCCCACCCCGCAGCCGGTCTACTACCGGCCGATGTTCGGCCAGTACGGGCGGGCCAGGCAGGCCACCCGGGTGTCCTTCATGTCGCAGGCCGCCGTGGACCTCGGCGTTCCGGCCGAACTCGGCCTGGAGAGCAGGGTGTTGCCGGTGCGGCGGTGCCGTTCGATCGGCAAGCAGCACATGGTGCGCAACGACGCGCTGCCGAAGATCGCGGTCGACCCGGAGACGTACAAGGTCACCCTGGACGGCGAGCCCGCCACCATCGAGCCGGCCCGCGAGCTGCCGCTCAACCACCTGTTCTACCTCGCGTGAGCGGCGTCGGCGCCGGCGCCGTCGATGCCGATGATGCCGCCGGCGTCGGCGGCACCGCCGGAACCGCCGGCACCGGGCTGGACGCCCTGCTGGTCTGCCTCCAGCTGACCGACTCGGCCTTCCCCAGCGGCTTCTACACCCTTTCGCACGGGCTGGAGGGCTACGCCCAGGCCAAGGCCGTCACCCCGGACACCCTGCCCGCGCTGCTCGCCGACCTGCTGCGGCACGGAGTCGGACCGTCCGACGCCACGGCGCTGGTCCTGGCCCACCGGGCGGCCACGGCGGGCGACTGGGCACTGCTCGCCGAGACCGACCAGCGGCTGCACGCCACCAGGCTCAACCGCGAGCTGCGCCTGGCCGCCACCCGGACCGGACGCCAACTCCTGGACATCGCCCGGGAGTCGGTGGGCGGCGAGGCTCTGGAGCGATACGCCGCGCTGGTCGCGGAGAAGCGGGCCCCCGGCTGCCAGGCGGTGGCGGCCGGGGTGGCGTACGCCTCGGCCGGCGTTCCGGTCGAACAGGCCGTCACCAGCGACCTGTTCGCGTTCTGCACCAGCTTCGTCGGCGCGGCGCTGCGGCTGCGGCTCACCGACCACCGCAAGGCGCAGGTGGTGCTGCGGGCGGCTTCCCCGGTGATCCGGGAGGTCGTCTCCGCCGCGCTGGAAAGGGACTTGGTGGACCTCGGCGGCTGCGTGCCGGTCGCGGACGCCATGTCCGGGCGGCACGAACGGGCGGAGGCCCGGCTGTTCATGAGCTGAATCCGTTGTTCCGCACACTGTACGACCAGAGGAGAAGAGTTGACCGAGAACGTGCTCCGCGTGGGCATCGGCGGGCCGGTGGGCTCCGGAAAGACGGCGCTGATCGAGGCGCTCGTCCCGGTGCTGATCGCCCGCGGCCACCGCCCGGCGGTCATCACCAACGACATCTACACCCAGGAGGACGCCCAGCACGTGCGGCGCACCCTGGCCGGGGTGCTCGACCCCGAGCGGGTGGTCGGCGTGGAGACCGGCGCCTGCCCGCACACCGCCGTCCGCGACGACCCGACGATGAACCTCGCGGCCGGTGCCGAGATGCTGGAGCGCTTCCCGGACGTCGACACCCTGCTGTTCGAGTCCGGCGGCGACAACCTCACGCTGACCTTCAGCCCGGTGCTGGTCGACCTCTTCCTCTTCGTCCTCGACACCGCCGAGGGCGAGAAGATGCCCCGCAAGCGCGGCCCGGGCATCACCGAGTCTGACCTGCTGGTCATCAACAAGATCGACATCGCCCAGTACGTCCGCGCCGACCTCGGGGTGATGGAGTCCGACGCCCACCGGGTGCGCGAGGGCGGCCCGGTGGTGCTCACCAACTGTCTGACGGGGGAGGGGCTGGAGGAGATCGCGGCCTTCCTGGAGACGTTCCGCAAGGTCCCGGCGTGACGGTTGCGACGACTGCGTCTTCGTCCGCGGCCGCGGAGGTGCCCCGGCTCGACCCCCGGCACTACGAGCCGGCCCGCGTCCCGTACGAGGTCCGGCGGCACGCCGGGACGCCCGACACCCTCGCGGTCGGGCGTCCCGGCAAGGTCGGGCTGCTGGAGCTGGCCTTCGAGAAGATCGCCGGGCGCACCGAACTCACCGGCCACTACCAGAAGTCGCCGTTGCAGATCATGCGCCCGCTGTACTTCGACCCGGCCCGCCCCGACCTCGCCGTCACCTTCCTGATGTCCACCGGTGGTGGCATCCTCCAGGCCGACCGGCTCCGCACCGACCTGCGCTGCGGCGCCGACACGGCCGTCCACCTGACCACCCAGGCGGCCACCAAGGTCTACCGGATGGAGCACGACTACGCGACGCAGCTGGTCAACCTGACGGCCGGCCCACGCGCCTACGTCGAGTACCTGCCCGAGCCGGTGATCCCCTTCGTCGACTCGCGCCTCTACCAGCGGACCGTCCTCACCGTCGACCCGGACGCGACGGTGCTGGCCGGCGAGACCGTCCTGGCCGGCCGGCTCGCCCGGGGCGAGCGCAACGCCTACCGGGTGTTCGCGTCCGATCTCGAAGTGCGGCGTCCGGACGGCGAGTTGGTGGCACTGGACACCGTACGGCTGGAGCCCTCGCCGACCGGGGGCGGCGGGGTCACCGGGCCGGCCGTGCTGGCCGGGCACGACGTGATGTCCAGCCTGTACGTCCTCAGCCCGCTCGCCCCGCCGGGCCGGATCGCGGACGTCCTGCACGAGGCCGTGGCCGGCTGCGGCAGGTCGTCCGGTGGCCTGCTGTACGGGGTCAGTGTGCTGCCGCAGGACAGCGGAGCCTGGCTGCGGCTGCTCGGTTCCGACACCCGCGCCGTCGCGGCTGCCCTGCGCGCGGCCTGGGACGCGGTGCGGCGGCTGCTGATCGGGGTGCCGGCGCCGGAGCTGCGGAAGACGTAGTGACGCCCCCGTCCCGGATGACGTGCCGGAGGCCCGGACCGGAGGTCGTCCTCGTGCCGGACGCCGCGCCGGCGTCTTCACGCTCGGTACCCTGCCGCCGCTGTCGTCGGCCTGACCCGGCTCAGGACTCGCCCGACTCGCCCGACTCGCCGGACCCCATGGCCGCGAGCCGGGCGACCTGCCGGTGGCCGAGCTCGACCGTGCGGTTCATGTGCCGCAGGAGGAAGGCGAGTTCGGCCTCGGTGTCCTCGGCGAAAACGGCCACCCAGTCGGTGGACAGCTCACGCCACACCGCCCCGAAGCGCTCCAGCGCCTCGGGGCGGACCGCGACCAGCATCGGCGGTGACCTCGGGGCCGGTGGCCTTGGTCAGGTTGATCGTTCCGGCCTGGTACACGTCGCCGTTGACCGTCCCGCCGGTGACCTCATTGGCCACCGAGGACTCTGGATCGTTGCCCACCCGGCCTAGGCGAGCCGCTCCACGAACTTGCGCTGCCACGGCGTTTCGACCGCGTGCCGGTCGTAGTTCTCGCGCACGTAGGCCACCGCCTCGGCGGGCGGGACGCCGTCCAGGACGGCGATGCAGGCGAGGGCGGTGCCGGTGCGGCCGTGGCCGCCGGCGCAGGCGAGTTCGACGCGTTCGGTGGCGGAGCGTTCCCAGGCCTCGCGGAAGGCGTCGGCGGCGTCCGTGCGGTCGGCGGGGAGGCGGAAGTCGGGCCAGCGCACCCAGCGGCTCGGCCAGTCGAGGTGGGGTGGGCGGCCCAACAGGTAGAGGCCGAAGTCCGGTCGGGGTCCGGGCGGCATCGGGCGGCTGAGGCCGCGGCCGCGCAGCAGACGGCCGGAGGGCAGGCGCAGGATGCCGGGGGTGGTCGGGTTCCAGGTGGTGAGGTTGGTCACGGAGGTCTTCCTTCGGGGGGTGGAGGGGCTCAGGACGCCGCGTGCAGCCCGACCGGCCCGCGCGGCAGTCCGGCGCGGTGGGCCAGGGCGGCGGCCTCGCCGCGCGAGGAGACGTCGAGTTTGGCGAGGATGTTGGCCACGTGGAACTTCACCGTCGACTCGCTGATGTGCAGCGCCGCCGCGATGTCCCGGTTGCGGCGGCCGCGCGCCAGCTGGTCGAGGACCTCCAGCTCGCGCGGCTGGAGGCCGTCCAGCGGGTCGGTGGCGAGGGCGGGCTCGGGCAGGGCGAGCGGGAGGTCGACGGTCACCGTGGTGCCCCAGCCCGGGACGGCCTCGACGCCGTGGTGTCCACCGAGGGCGGTGATGCGGTCGGCGGTGCGGTGGACGGTGAGGGCGTCGGCGGTGAGCAGGCCGAGGCCGTCGCCGCGCACCACGGCGCGCAGCAGGCCGTCCGTCGTGAGCTGCCAGCTCACGTGCAGCCGGGTCGGCTTCTCCTGTTCCAGCATCAGCAGCACGGCGACCCGGACGGCGTCGCGTGCGGTGTGCGCGGCGTCCGCCGGGACGGACCGGTCGGCCTGCGCCGGGTGCGCGACGTCGAGGTGGACCCGGGTGTGCCGCAGCAGCGGGCGCAGCTCGCGCACCAGCCGGGCGAAGGCGGCGTCGGCGGGCTCCTCGCTGAGGGTACGGTCCAGTTCGGCGCCCTGGCGCAGGTCGAGCAGAGCGGTGACGGCCAGCTCGGTGGCGCTGCGGCGGGCCGTGGCGTCGTCCAGGCCGGGCGCGCGCAGCGGCGCCAGGATCGCGGTGAGCGCGGCGCTGTGGGTGCCGGTGAACTCGGCGATGGCCCGGGCACGGGCGTTGGCGGAGGCGCGGGAGGCGGCCGTCTGGGTGGGGGCGGCGTCGGTGGCGCGGTGGTCGGAGTGGGCGATCACCAGGTCCCACAGCTGTTGCAGGACGGCGAGCGCCCCGGGTGCCACCGGCTCGGTGCCCGTTCGGACGAGGACCAGGACGGCGCCGCTGTCGTTGCCCGGCGTGGTCGCGACGACCACCACCGGCCGGGAGCGGCCGGCGAGCTCGGCCTCGCCCTGCCAGGGCCGGCCTGCCGAGGTGGTCCCGGCCGTGCGTTCGGCCAGCCGGGACAGGTCCAGCGCGCTGATGGCGCCGGTGAGCCCGGGCGGGCCGTAGCTGTGCGTGGGGCTGAACGTGCAGACGCCGCTGAGCTGCGCGAGCGCCGTGTGCGGGACGAGGGTGCCGAGCACCTCGGACAGCCGTAGCAGGACGTCCGGCCGGGGAGCGCGCAGCACTTCGACGGCCCGTGCCAGCGCGTCCTCGGGGCGGCCCCAGTGGGCGCGCCAGGCCCGGTCCGCGCCGCCCGTACCCGCCGTTGTGCCCGCCGTGCCCCTCGTGTGGTCCATGAGGTCCAGCCTAGTTCGGGTGCCGCCGTTCCCACCTGGCCGTTCGGACAGGTCGAACCGTCCGAAGGACCGGTCGGGCAGCCGCCGTCCCGGTCACAGGATGGAAGGCGTCGGAGCGAACCAACTCCCCTGAAACCGAAGGACCTTCCATGACCAAGGCGATCGCCTTCTCCGAGTTCGGCGGCGCGGACGTGCTGCGCCCGACCGACATCGAACTGCCCGCCCCCGGTCCCGGCCAGGTGCTGGTCGCGGTCCGCGCGGTGGGTGTCAACCCGGTGGACCGCAGGCTGCGCTCCGGCGAACTGGCCGCGCTGTTCCCGGTCGTCTTCCCCTACGTGCCGGGCGTCGAGGTGTCCGGCACGGTCGAGGCCGTCGGCGCGGAGGTGAGCGGCTTCGCGCCCGGCGACGAGGTGTTCGGCAGCATGATGGGCGGCGCCTACGCCGAGCACGCGCTGGTGGACGCGGCGGTGCTGGCCCACAAGCCCGCCACGCTGGGTTGGGAGGAGGCCGCCGCGCTCCCGACGGCCGCCGAGACCTCCGAGCGGGTCCTCGACGTCCTCGGCGTGCGGCCGGGTGAGACGCTGCTGGTGCACGGCGCCGCCGGCGGGGTGGGCACCCTGCTGCTCCAGTTCGCCCGGGCGCGCGGGATCACCGTGGTCGGCACCGCGAGCGAGCCGAACCACGCCTACCTGCGGGAGCTGGGCGCGATCCCGGTGACGTACGGCGAGGGCCTGTCCGAGCGGGTACGGGCCGCCGCCCCGGGCGGCGTGGACCGGGCGCTGGACGCGGCCGGGCGGGGCGGGGTGCTGCCGCTGTCGATCGAGCTGACGGGCAGTGCGGACCGGGTGCTGACGATCGCCGACATCCAGGGAGCGCAGGAGCACGGCGTCCGGTTCAACGGCGGTGCCGAGGGGGTCGACTCCTACCACCAGCGCGCCTACGCGGCCGCGCTCGCCCTGCACGAGGCGGGCGCCCTGCGGCTGCCGCTGCACCGGGTGTTCCCGCTGGCCGAGGCGGCCGAGGCGCAGCGGGTCAGTGAGGACGGGCACCTGCGCGGGAAGATCGTGCTGACGGTCCGATAGCCGTTCGGCGCCCGTCCTGTCCACGCCTGCCCGTTCTACCTCCGTTTTCACCCGCAGCCGGACCTTCCGGTGGCGCAGGCGCCGGCCACCGACGCGCGGGTGTAGCTCCCGCACAACGGCCGAGCGGCGGCCGGGACCGTCAGTACGGTCCCGGCCGCCGCTCGGCTGTTGGCAACGGAAGTGCGTGCAGCGTGGGGTGGTGACGGATGGAACTACCACGGCCTCGGGTGGTTGACCGTTGGCTTCGTCCGCCCGGTTTGGGTGCTGGCAGAAGCCTCGGTCCGGAGCGATTCCAGGAAGGACGGGCTGAGGCTCGCGTGGGAGGCCTCGGCCCAAGCGGTCAGCAGATCCTGGGTCTGGGACGACCAGGGGAGAAGACCGTCGTACCCGTCCGGGGCCGCCGCGGAGAGTTTGGCGAGCGAGCCGGCCGTCAGCGCCCCGGCCCGGTCGGTGGCGAAGTCCGGTGCGGGGCTCGCCTTCTCGGCCTGAAGGCGGGCGCGCGCGGTGGTCAGCCAGGTGCGGCCGGAGCCGGTGTCGCGCCTGTGCAGCACATCGTCGGCAATGGCGTCGAACCCCCCGGCGGGCAGGGCGGCGGCGATGGCCCGGTAGCGGACCTCGCTCTCCGTGACGTTCGCCCCGATCGCGGCGAAGCCTTCGGCGGCCTTCCGCAGGTCGGCAGTGCGCAGGACGGCGTACGCGGTCGGGTCCTCGGAGAGGCCGCGCATGGCTCGGAGCAGAAGAAGGTCATAGACGACGAAGTGGACGCCCTTCTCGTCCTGCCAGGCTGCCCCGTCGCCTCCCCGCTCGTGCTCGCCATAGGCGAAGTTCGGCCCGGCCAGCATGACATGGGTGTCGGCGGCGTAGTCGGCGAGGGCCTCGGCGAGTGGGCGGCGGACGGCTGGGTGGACGTGGTGGTCCTCACGCTTGCCGAGCGCCTTGACTATGGTGAGCATCGCGTTGGCCTGTTCCACGGTGTGCACGCCGGGCCGGTCGCCGGTGGTGGCCCGGCGCAGCCCGTCCGCGAGTTCGCCGCACGGCAGGTCGGCGCGCCAGTCCGGGCCGAGCGTCGTCCGGACGCCGGCGTCGGTGCGCAGCCCGGCGCAGTCGCGGTCCGGGTCGTTCCGCACGAAGAACCACCAGCCGCCGACGCCGACCGCGATCGCCACCACCAGCGTGAGGATCCCGGCCAAGACCCGGTGGCGCTTGAGTGCCGCCCACATCAGACGTTCCCCCGGCCGAGGTAATGGCCGGTCAGCGTGCTTGAGGAGACCTGGCTGTTCAGAACGTCGGTCTGGAGGGAGTTGATGAGTGGGTCCTCGGGGCTGATACCCCGGCCCTGGGCCCAGTAGCCGAGCAAATCGGTGGTTTCCTTGGCGCCGTTCAGCTTGAGATCGGACACACGGGCCTTGGCTTCGGACTCGTTGTGGGACCTGTCCTGAAGGTCGAGGTCGTAGATCCAGGTGTCGACGATCCGCTGGGCGACGTCGCCGAACATGCGCTCCTCCCCGATCTTGATGCCCGGCGTGATCGGAGCGCCGATCAGATGGTAGAGGGCCTTGGCCTTCCAGTCGGCCTCGGCGTTCTTGTCGTCACGCACGTCCAGGGCTATGTCGGTGCGGATCGCGTCGAAGGCACCCAATGCGGACCCGCCCTTGGTCGCTGCGTCCTTGATGGCCGAGGCCGAGGCGTTCGGTTCGAGGTTTCCCAGGTCCCGGGCGATCATCTCGGTCTCCGCCCGGTGCAATGCGGCGTAGGCGGCCGGATCGTCGGACAATCCGCGCATGACTCGGACCAACTGGTCCTGGCCGATCGACATCCGGACTGTGTCACCGTCCGTCCACACAGAATCGTGCTCGGTGCGGCGGTTGTAGAAGTCGTTGCGGAGACCGAGCAGTTCGTGCGTGTCCGAGGCATAGTCCGCGAGCGCGGCGGCGACCGGGCGGCGCAGCCTCTCGTTGATCGATTCACCGCCCATGCCCTCGTCCAGGGCGACGAGGGTCCCGTGCATGACCCGGGCCTGCGCCTCGGTGTGCTTGCCGTCGTGCGGGGTGCCGGGCGGCTCGCCGGTTGCGGCGGCTTCGAGCGCCGCGGCCAGGCCGCTCTGCGAGAGCGGATCCGGCAGGTGGGCCGCGCCGAGATAGCCCTGCGGCCACTGTCGTTCCTTCAGCAGGTAGTGCAGCCGGTCGTTGCCACCGTCCGCGGCCGGGTCCAGGTAGGCGGTGGCCGTGTCGGGGTGGCGGCTCATGATGGAGAGCACGGTGTCCAGCGGGTCGGCGCCGAGCGCGTCGCCGAAGTGGTTCGCCCGGTAGCTCCACCGGCCGGGGTGTGCCTTCTCGCTGGCGGTGATGTCGTCGGCGAGGTTGCTCAGGAAGGGCGCGGAGTACTTGGCGTCGCCCTTGGCCATCAGGGTGGTGAGGAGCTGGTAGCCGTACACCGGCTCGGTGTTGGAGCCGTAGTTCTTCTCCCCGAGCTTCTTCGTCTGCTCCCGCCAGTTGCGGTAGAAGTCGGTGTTCGGGTCCTGGGTGGCGGAGGCGAGGGCCCGGGCGAGGTCGGTCTGGAGTCCCGGGTAGACGGCTTTCTTGCCGGCGTCCCCGCCGGGGGCTTCCAGTTGCTGTGCGAGGTGCAGCATGCCGTCGGGCCCGACCCTGTCGAGCAGGGTCCGGGAGAACTCGGGGCTGTCGGCGTTGGCCCGCATCAGGTTCGCCAGCAGGTCACGCTCGTCGGAGGTGAGGCTGTCGAGTCGGCTGGCCAGGTCGGCGGCGCGCTGCGCGTCGACGGCGTCTCCGCCGCCCAGTGCCTTTCCGTTGAAGCTGTAGTCCGGGTCGCCGGCCTTCGAGGCCTTGCGCAGCGCGACGGCGGCCCGCCGGTCGGCGTCGGTGGCGGCCTTGACGGCGGCCGCGATCGCCTTGGTCCACTTCTCGGCGGCCGCGTTGTAGGCGTCCATGGTGCCCTTGTCGTGGCGCAGGTCGTCCAGGGTCGCCTTGTCGAGCTTGCTGGTGTCCAGGACGGCGACCCCGGTGCCGGTGACCTTGTAGCCGTCCTTGACCGCACCGGCGGCAGTGTCGCGGAGCTGCTTCGCCGCCGCCTCGAAGTCCGCCTTCGCGTCGTCGAGCAGCGAGGCCATGGCGTTCGCCTCGACCTGGGCGTCCTTGATCTGGCCCTTGGTGCCGGTCATCTGGAACCTGGCCATGGCGGCTGTGCCGCCGGTCCACTGGCCGTTGCGGGTGACCGAGAGCACGTCCCGGTCGTAGTCGGTCTCCAACGTGTGGAGCTTCTGGGTCATCTCGCGCCACTTGGCCGCCGCCGTGCCGAGGGAGGCGTGGTCGGCGTTGAGCACGTCTTCGTATCCGAGCATGGTCACTTCTGCTTCATGGCGTCGGCGATGGACAGGTCGGTGCTGCTGTAGTTCGAGACGGTCTGTTCCATCGCGACGCTGTCCTGGCGCAGCCGGCCGATCAACTGGTCCATCTGGTGGTGCCATTCGGAGAGCGCGTCGCGCAGCGCTCCGGCGGTGTCCCAGCTCTGGTGGGCCGACGCGGCGGCGTTGGTCGCCTCGTCCGCCGTCTTGCCGGTGGTGGTGCTGTTCAGGGCCATGCCGTTCACCGCCGTCTCCGCGTTGCGCAGTGCCCCGATATCGACGGTGAAGTGGCCGTTGGCCGCAGGTGTACTCATGCGTGAACCCCCCAGTTCTCGCCGTGGTCGTCGACTTCGATGCCCACCCCGGGCGCGGACGGTGGGCGGTGCCGCCGCGCCTTGCCCGGCCCGCGTGTCGTGCTACGGGCGTTCGGACCGGCCGCACGACAGGTGCCCCCCGTTGGCGCAGCGTTCACACGATCGTATGGGAACGGGCATCGTCGCCACCTCCGGTATCGCAACGGTTCGGCAACAGCGAGTCATGTCCAGTGGCCGATGGACGGTCGTGCCCCGACGATCGTCCGGTCGGCGGATGGGGCGATGGCTCCGCGGTCGGTAGAGTCCGTCGCATGGCGAGCGAGAGCGCGGTGGGTGGCGGGCGGCTGGCGGGCCGATCCTGCGTGGTGACGGGCGCGGCCAGCGGCATTGGGCGGGCCGTCGCCGAACGCTTCCTCAGGGAGGGCGCGTCGGTGGTCGCCACCGATGTGGACGCGGCCGGGCTGGACCGGCTGGCCGATCAACTCCCGGGCGCCCTCAGCACGGTGGTCGGCGACGTGGCCCGGGGCGAGGACGCCCGCCGGATGGTGGCGGCCGCCGTCGAGCGGCACGGGCGGCTGGACGTCCTGGTGGCCAACGCCGGGGTCATCCCGCTGATGGAGATCACCGAGGCCACCGCCGAGGACTGGGACCGCGTGATGGCGGTGGACGGTCGCGGCATGTTCCTCACCTGCAAGTACGCGATCGAGGCGATGACCGCACAGGAGCGGCCCGGCGGCTCGATCGTCTGCCTCTCCTCCATCTCCGGCGAGGCCGGCCAGCGCGGCCAGGCGGTGTACGGGCCCGCCAAGTTCGTCGCCTCCGGTCTCACCAAGCACCTCGCCGTCGAATGGGCCGATCGCGGCATCCGGGTCAACGCCGTCGCCCCCGGCACCATCACCACCGAGCGCGTCGCCCGGCTGCACGACGAGCCCGGCGGTCCCGAGTACCTCGCGGCGATCGAGAAGCTGCACCCGATGGGCCGGCTCGGCGACCCGGCGGAGGTGGCGGCGGCCGTCCTCTTCCTCGCCTCCGACGACGCGTCCTTCGTCACCGGGGCCGTGCTGCCGGTGGACGGCGGGTACCTGGCGCAGTAGGCCGCCTGGTGCTCCGGCTATGTGGCGAGCAGCTCGACCAGGGCGGACACCCCGTCCGAGCCGTGCCCGGCCCCGACCGCCCGCCTGGTGACCGCGAGCGCCGCGTCCAGTAGGGAGGTGTCCAGGCCGTGCGCCCGGGCGGTGTGCGCGACGTGTGCCAGCCCGGCCTCGGCGGAGGCGAGGCTGCTGTGGTCGCCCGGATGCCGGCGGTCGTCCGCGCGCTGGGCGAAACGGTCGATCAGCGGCGGCAGCATGCGTGGCAACCCCTGGGCGTACGGCGCGAGTTCGGCGCCGGTGATGCCCTCGGCGCGGGCCAGCGCCAGGGCGTGCAGGTAGCCGTGCACGGTGGTCCAGAACAGGTCGAGCAGGGCCGCGTCGAAGGCCGCCGCCCGGCCCGGGTCCGTGCCCACGTGGCGTACGGTGCCCAGCGCCCGCAGCGTCTCCTCGTGGGCGGCGAAGGCCTCGGCGTCGCCGCTCAGCAGGACGGTGCCCTCCGGGCGGCCGATGGTCGGGGTGGGGGTGAGGATCGCGGCGTTCAGCAGACGGAAGCCCCGGGCCTCGGCGTCGGCGGCGTTCGCCCGCGCGTCGCCCGGCGCGATCGAGGTGGCGTTGACGACGGTCCGGCCGCCCAGCGCCGTCCCGGCGGCCTCCAGTACGGCCTGGGCGGCCGGCTGGTCGCGGACGCAGAGCAGGACGAGCGGGGCGCCCGCCACCGCCTCGGCGGCGCTCGCGGCCGACCGCGCGCCGAGGGCGAGCGGTTCGGAGTCCCGGCCCGGCGTGCGGTTCCACACGGCGACCGGATGGCCGGCGGCCAGCAGCGCCCCGGCCAGCACCCGGCCCATAGGGCCCAGGCCGAGTACGGCAACGGCGGTACGGGCAGGGGTGGTTGAGGTAGATCGTTCGTTCGGCACGGCAGTTACGCTAGACCTTCACGCCGACGGCAGAGTCAAGGCGGAGAGTCATGGTGGAGGATCCACCGAGGAGGTGTCCGCGATGCGGATCGGAGAACTCGCCCGGCGTACCGGCGTCACCCCGCGCGCCCTGCGGTACTACGAAGAGCAGGGGCTGCTCACCCCCGAACGCCGCCCCAGCGGCTACCGCGAGTACGGCGAGCCGGACGTGGACACCGTCCGCGGCATCCGCACCCTCCTCGCGGCCGGCCTCAACAGCGCCGTGATCGCCGGGATCCTCCACGGCCTGCCGCTCCCGGGGCAGCGCCCTCCCGGCCCGACCTGCCCCGAGCTGCTCGCCGGCCTGGCCAGGGAACGCGCCCGGATCACCCGGCAGATGGACGAACTCGCCGAAGCCCGGTCCCTGTTGGACGCCATCGTGGCGGCGGAGGCGCCGAGCGAGGTGATCCGGTCCGGCCGACTGCGGGTGGCGGACCGCAAGCCCGTCGGGGGCCGTGGGGCGGCTGGGGAGCGCGAGCCGACGGGGGAGCGCACGCCGGCTGGGGAGCGTACGCCGGCTGGGGAGCGCCGCCCGCAGCCGGTGGCACGGAAACTCGATGGCGTGCGCTCCCGGGCCGTGTTGGAGTGAGCGGATGAACCATGACGAGGTGCTCGCACTGTTCGACGACCGGCTCCGGCGCAACGCGCCGCCCGACCCCGGCTGCCGTGTCGAACGCGACGGCGCGGTGGTCCGACAGGTGGGACCGGAGCACAGCTGGAACGGCGTGGTCTGGTCCGGCCTGGACGAGGCCGGGGCGGACGCGGCGATCGCCGCGCAGGTGCACCACTTCGCCGAGCTCGGGCGGGAGTTCGAGTGGAAAGCCTACTCCCACGACCTCCCCGCCGACCTCGGCGCCCGACTGCTGGCGGCCGGTTTCACCCCGGAGCCGGACGAGGCACTGATGATCGCCCGGATCGCGGACCTGCCCACCGGAGCCGCCCTGCCCGAGGGCGTCCGGTTGCTCCCGGTGACCGACCCGGCCGGGGTGGACCTGCTGATGGAGGCCCACGAACAGGCCTTCGGCACCGAGAAGCCCGCTCTTCGCGAGCGGATACTCGACCACCTGCGCGACGGCACCGAGACGGTCAGCATGGTCGTCGCGATGGCCGGCGACCGCCCGGTCAGCGGCGCCCGGATGGAACTGATCCCGGGCACCGGGTTCGCCGGGCTCTGGGGAGGCGGCACCGCACCCGACTGGCGCGGCCGGGGCATCTACCGCGCCCTCGTCGCCCACCGTGCCCGCCTCGCGGCCGAGCTCGGCTACCAGTACCTCCAGGTCGACGCGAGCGACCAGAGCCGCCCCATCCTCCAGCGCCTCGGCTTCGCCTGGCTGAGCACGACGACTCCGTACGTACGGGGCCTGGGGTGACGGCCTGACCCCTGCCGGGGCGGGCTGCGGCCGACACGACGGTGCCCCCTGCCGATCGGCAGGGGGCACCGCTGTGTCGCAGCTCAGGTCGTGCCGTTCGGTACAGGTGCGGGAGGAGCGGTGGGGGTCATCGTTGAGGCACCACGAGCCGGGCCGTCCGGCCCCAGGGAAAGGAGCCTCAGCATGTTCTCGCCCGACTCTGCCACCCGGCGTCCTCCACGCGACGGTTGTCGCGCCCGCCACCCTCCTCGGGCTCGGAGCTGGAGGGCTGGGCGGGCGCGCAGGTGGCTGACCGGCGCCCTGGAGTCCTGTGGCGCCGCGCCGGCCCGCTCCTGCGTCGAGGCGTTCATGAACCGAGTCGAGCCGTACGACGCGCGCGGCCTGGTCCTGCCGGCCTCCGTCGTCCCGCAGCCGCCGCCCATCGACCCGACCCGGGCCCGCCTGAACGCCGCCCGCCGGCAGGACGCGGCCCGGGCGGGCAGGGCGGCTGGGGCGACCCAGGCGCCGTCGATGACCACGAGCTGCTTCGACGTGCCGCATCCGCCGTATCGGCCGTCGTGTGCTCGGCTCGTGACGAGGGGCGGGGGCCGGTCTGCCCGCGGGGTTCTTCGCCCTCACGACAGCCGCTCGACCACGACCATGGCCGCATCGTCGTCCAGCCGGCCGCCGACGTGGGCGAGCAGGTCGCGGCGCAGGTGCTGGAGCAGGGCGGTGGGGCGCTCGGCGTGCCAGGCGGTGACGCGTTCGGTGAGCGGGTAGAAGCGCCGCTGGGCGTCGCGGGCCTCGATCACGCCGTCGGTGTAGATCAGCAGCCGGTCGCCGGGCCGGAGCTGGAAGGTCTCCGCCTCGTACCGCACCGGCGCGAGTTCGCCGAGGCCCAGCGGCGGGGCGGGGCGACGGGCGGCGATGGTGGTGATGCCGTCGGGGCGCAGCAACAGCGGGGGCGGGTGACCGCAGTCGATCAGGCGGACCGGGGAGCCGTCGTCGGGGATGTCGAGCAGAACGGCGGTGATGAAGGACTCGCCGGACTCGCTGCTCTCCTCGGGGAGCTCCTCCGGCGCGGGGCGGGGCAGCGCGGACAGCGCCTGCCGGTGCTGCCGGTCGCGCCGGTCCCGCCGGGACTGTTCGGCGAGCTGGGCGAGGTCCCAGCTGACGCTGCCGTCCAGGTAGGCCGCCAGGTCGGGCAGCTCGGCGTGCAGGTGGGCGGCGGCGCGGAAGGCGCCGAGCAGCAGGGCCGCGTCGCCGAGCGAGGACAGGCCCTTGCCGCGCACGTCGCCGACCAGCAACCGGGTGCCGGTGGTGGTGCGGGCGGCCGCGTACAGGTCGCCGCCGACCTGCGCCTCGGCCTCGGCGGCCAGGTAGACGGAGGCCAGGTGCAGCGGTCCGATCCGCTCCGGCAGTGGGCGCAGCAGCACCCGCTGGGCAGCCTCGGACACCGAGCGCACCCGGGCCAGCTCAAGCTCGTGCCGCTCGCGCAGCACCCGCAGGCCGACGATCAGCACCGAGACGACCAGTTGTGCGCCCAGCTGGGTCTCGATGTTGGTGCTGGTCAGACCTTCGCGGACGGTGCCGATGACGCTCAGTGCGGCGAACGCGAGCGCGGCGACCGCGGCGGTGGCCCGGGGGCCGGCGAAGGAGGCGGTGAGGGCGGGGGCGACGATCAGCAGCGGGCCGAGGTGGACATTCGGTGGGGAGAGGATGTCGACCACGGTGATCAGCACGATCAGCGCGAGCGCGAGCGCCGTCAGCACCCGGCGGTCCGGCCGCCAGGCGCGGCGGCGATCGGGGGGACGCGACGCGGGCGGTGGGTGCGGCGCATCGGAACGCTGCCGGAGGGGCACTCCTCCTCTGTACACCGTGAAGGTGGCGGAGCGCACCCGGAGGCGCTGCGCCGGGCTGTCCTGCGGGCCGCCGTCAGCCCTCCTGGCCGTAGCGGGCCAGGTAGTCGGCGAAGCGGGCGACGTCCTCGTCCGACCAGTCGGTGAAGCGCGCGGTGAAGGAGAGCCGGCGCTGCTCGTTGGCGTCCCGCAGCAGGGTGAGCCCGGCCTCGGTGGCGCGCAGGATCTGGCCGCGCTGGTCGTCCGGGTCGGTCTCGCGGGCCAGCAGGCCGAGCTTCTCCAGGGCGGTGACCTGTCGGCTGACGGTGGACTTGTCGAGCATGAAGTACGCGGCCACGTCGGCGGCCCGGCAGCCGCCGCGCTCGGTGATCAGGTCGAGGATGCTGTAGGTGACCAGGGACAGGTCGGGGTGCAGCTGGGAGGCCTTGTGCCGGGCACGGCGGGCGAAGGCGGTCAGCTCGCGCTGGATGGTCTCGATGGACGACTGGCGGCCGGGCACGGCGTTCCTATCTCCTCGATATTTGTTGCACTATACAACGGATTCGCCCGGGGTTGCGCGCCGCTCCGGCGACCGCTGCTCCGGTGCGGCCTGCCAGGCACGGGCAGCGGCGATCCGGCTGGTCGCGCTCGGGTGAGTGGCGAACAGTAGCTCAAGCGCCCTCGGCGGGTCGACATCGGAGACGTTCGCCACGGCCAGTCTGCGCTGCATCGCCACGAACTGCTCGACGTCCCCGGTCAGTTCGAGCGCGTGCCGGTCCGCCCTGGCCTCGATCCGGCGGCTCACCGCGCACTGCGGCGGCCCCGACAGCGCGCCCAGCAGCGCCGCGAGCGCCGCCAGCAGCGGCAGCGCCCGAGGGTCCGCCGGGCCGGTCGCCCCGGCGGCGTCCAGCAGCGGCCGCCAGGCGGCGAGCAGGCCGAGGACGACCACCGCGACGGCCGCACCGACCGCGCCCAGCGCGGTGCCGACCGGCACGTCCCGGTGCTTGACGTGCCCCAGCTCGTGTGCGACCACCAGCTCCACCTCGCGCGGTTCGGCGGTGGTCAGCAGCGTGTCGTACGCGACGATCCGGCGGGTCGCCCCGAACCCGGAGACGTACGCGTTGAGCGCGGTGGTGCGGCGGGAGGCGTCCGCCACCAGGACGTCCCGCACCTGGACGCCGTCCCGCTCGGCCAGCGCCAGCAGCGCGGTGCGCAGCGCGCCCGGGGGCATCGGGGAGAAGCGGTTGAACACCGGCTCGATCAGCAGCGGATGGAGGAAGGAGAGCGCGGCCGTCAGCAGCGCCGCCGCGCCCGCCGCCGGCAGCCACCAGTGCCGCGGCGACCACGCGGTCAGTGCGAACAGCCCGAGCACGAGCGGGAGGACGAGGACGAGGGTGAGCGCAAGGCCGCGTACGGCGTCCAGCGCCCAGCCGGCCCACCCCTGGGTCACCAGCCCGTACCGGGCCCGGACCGCCCGCGCCCCGGCGCCGAACGGCAGTTGCAGCGCCTGGCCGAGCAACACCAGGGCCGTCGCGCCGGCCAGCACCCCGGCCGGCCGGGAGCCGCCGAACCAGCCGCCGGTGACGGTCACCAGGGCGGCACCGGCCGGGGTGAGGCCGAGCAGCAGGGCCAGCGCCAGGCCCGCCAGTCGGCCGCCCAGCGCCCACGGCAGCTGGGCGCGGCGCAGCGCACGGCCCCGGGCGCGCTCGGCGGGGGTGAAGTCCGCGGTCCGGGTGCGTTCGGGAGCGGCGGTGAAGTCCGGGGCCGGGATGCGTTCGGGGGCCGGGTCGGTGTCCATGGCGGGGTGCGGTTCTTCCGGTCGGGGCACGGGAGGGGCGGTACGGCGGTTCGGTGGTGATCCAGCATGGCGTACCCGACCGGTCGGTGCGCACGCCGAGGCCCGGTGCTCACCCGCGGGTGGGTGGTCACTCACTCCTCGATGGGCCCGGTGGCGCCGTGGACGCCGGCGCGCAGCAACTGGTGGCCGAGGTCCACCAGGGCACGGCCGACCGCGAAATCGTCGCCGACCTCCGGAGCCGGTGCGTCGCGGGGGTTGCGGCGGGAGCGGGTGTCGCTGTGCAGCACGTTGCCGTCGGCGTCCAGCACGGCGTGCACCCGGGTGGTGTCCTCGTCCTCGACCACGTGCAGGCTGAGCTGCCAGTCCTTGGTGCGCACGGCGCCGCGGGCCTGCTGTTCGACGCCGACGGCCACGGCCTGCGACGGGGCGCCGACCGTCCCGTCGGCGCGGACGATCACCACCGGGCAGACCCCGTGCACCGCGCAGCGGGTGGACACCGAGCCGAGCAGCGCCCGGGCGAAGGTGCCCCGGCCCCGGCTGCCCAGCACCAGCAGGTCGGCCCCCTCGGCCGCCTCCAGCAGCACCTCGGCGGCGTGGCCGAGCACCAGGCTCTGCCGGACCTCCACCGGGTGGTCCGGGCCGAGGATCTCGTTGATCTCGGCGCTCAGCGTGCGGCGGGCGGCCTGCTCGAAGCCGTCGTCCACCATCGGTGCGAACCACCCGTACAGCGAGGGGTACTCCCAGGCCGCCACCGCGTGCACCGCCGCCCCGGTCAGCACGGCCTGGCCGACCGCCCAGTGCAGGGCCGCCTTCGACGGCTCGGAACCGTCGATGCCGACCACGATCCGGCGTGCCCGGGTCGGGGAGGGCTGACTGCCGCCCACCGGGGAGGCCTGATCGCCGCCCACGGGGGAGGGCTGATTGCTGCCCATCACGTCTCACACCTCCCGGCCTACGGCGCGGAACTCGCCCCCTGACACCACGCTGCGCGCCCCGCCCGCCTGCGCGCCAGGGACGCGGTGGCCGGGTCGGGCGGGGCGATTGGGACGGGTGGGCCAAGGGGCCCCTCCGGGGAGCGGCCGCCGCCGCCCGGGCGGGGCCCGCCGATTCCCTTTGTGGCCGGAATGTTGCGGGCTCGGGTCCAGGTGGTGGTGATTCGGTGGCGTAGGCTGACCGCGCTTGCATCATCCTCGGGGGGATCCACTCATGCGCCGTTTCGCGGCCGCCGTCGCACTGTTCGTCGGGATGACCGCCGTCGCCGCCTGCGGGCCGGACGACCCCGACCCGGCCCCGGCCTCCGCCGCCCCCGTCCCGCCGAGCGCGTCCTCGGCGCCGGACGGCTCGCCCTCCGGCACGGCCCCGGGCAAGAGTGCCCCGCCCCGGCCCGACGGCACCATCACCGTCGCCTTCGCCGGGGACGTCCACTTCGAGGGCCGCACCGAGGCCCGGCTGGCCGTCCAGCCGCCCGAGCCGGCGCTCGGCCCGATCTCCCACGCCCTCGCCGACGCCGACCTGTCCGTCCTCAACCTGGAGACCGCGATCACCGGGCGCGGTGCCCCGGAGCCGAAGACGTACACCTTCCGCACCTCGCCCAAGGCGCTGTCGGTGCTCAAGGACTCCGGCGTCGACGTCGTCTCGATGGCCAACAACCACGCCGTGGACTTCGGCGCCGACGGCCTCACCGACACCCTCGCCGCCAAGGACTCCTCGCCGATCCCGGTGGTCGGCGTCGGGCGCAACGCCAAGGAGGCGTACGCCCCGTACGTCACCACCGTGCGCGGGGTGAAGGTCGCCGTGGTCGCCGCCAGCCAGGTCGAGGACATCACCAACCAGAAGTGGCGGGCCGGCGCCAACAAGCCGGGCATCGCCTCGGCACTGGACGTCCCGGCGCTGGTCAAAGCGGTGGAGACGGCGAAGCAGCAGGCCCCGGTGGTGCTCGTCTACCTGCACTGGGGCGACGAGGGCAAGGCCTGTCCGACCGGTCCGCAGACCACCATCGCCAAGAAGCTCGCCGCCGCCGGCGCCACCGCCGTGGTCGGCACCCACGCGCACACCATGGTCGGCTCGGGCATGCTCGGCAACACGTACATCGGGTACGGCTTCGGCAACTTTCTCTGGTACGGCACCTCCAACTACGCCAACTCCAACGAGACCGGCGTCACCACCCTCACCCTCACCGCCGACGGCAAGGTGGCCGGCGAGGCCTTCACCCCGGCCACCATCGACGACAAGGGCATCCCGGAGCCGGTCACCGGTGCCACCGCCGAGGCCGCCCTCAAGCGCCGCGACGGGCTGCGCGGCTGCACCGGCCTCTCCCCGGCACCGGCCGCCCCCGGCGCGGCGGCCCCTGCCTCGGCTCCGGCTGCCCCCGCCGCTCCCGCTTCCACCACTCCCGCTTCCACGCCTCCCGCCAAGGCGCCGACGGCGCCCGCGAAGGCTTCGACGGCCCCCGCCGCACCACGCTAGGGCGCTCGTCACGGACGGGCGCGAGGGCTGACGGCCGACCGGCTCTCCCCGCAGCGCCCCGCCGAGGCCGGCATCGACGCCGTCCTCGCCATCCACCACGACCCGGCCCCCTGTGGCCACACCCCCCCGGATGTGCTCGCCACCCGCGTGGAGGCCGAGGAACCGTCCGGCCGCTGGAACGCCCTCCGGGAGCGCGACGGCTACGGCCACCGGACCGTCCACGCGCACAACTCCCGGTCCGTGCCGGGATTCTGTGGCGTCAAGCCGACGGAACCGGCGGGCCTGCCGATCCTCGACCTGTTCCACCGCCTCGCCCCCCCCGCAGCTTGGGGCCGAGGCCCGGCGACCGAGGCCGCCCGCCCCACACCCGGGGCCGGGCGGCCTCGTCGTGTCCGGGGGCGCTTCCGGTGGCGGGGCGTCCGAGGCGGGGCGGCCGGGCCGAGTTGACGTTCGCACAGGCTCTCGGCGCGGGCGAACGGTTATGTTAGGTTAGGCTTGCCTAATCTTGCTGGTCGGAGGGGATGTCCTGTGCAGCAACAGTCCGAATTCGCCGGTGTCGTCGCGATGGTCACCGGGGCCGGGCAGGGCATCGGCGCGGCCGTGGTACGGGCGCTGGTGGCCGAGGGAGCCGTCGTCGCGGCGGTGGACCGCGATGCCGGCAGGCTCGACGCTCTGGTGGCCGAGGTGCCGTCCGTGCGTCCGTACGTGCTGGACGTCTCCGACGCCCAGGCCGTGGACGGAGCCGTGGAGTCGGTCGAAAGCCGGCTCGGGCCGATCGGCACGCTGGTGAACGTCGCGGGGATCCTGCGCACCGCTCCGGTCGTCGAACTCACCGACGGGGACTGGGCGGACACCTTCGCCGTCAACACCACCGGCGTCTTCCACACCAGCCGCGCCGCCGGCCGTCGGATGGCGGCCCGCGGGCGCGGGGCGATCGTGACCGTCGGGTCCAACGCCGCCGGGGTACCGCGGGCCGGGATGGCCGCCTACGCGGCGTCCAAGGCGGCGGCCACCATGTTCACCCGCTGTCTGGGGCTGGAACTCGCCCGGTCCGGGGTGCGGTGCAACGTGGTGTCGCCCGGCTCGACCGACACCGAGATGCAGCGCGCGCTGTGGGGCGAGGACGCCGAGGCGGCCGAGCGCCGGGTGATCGAGGGTGACCCGGGCGCCTGGCGGGTCGGCATCCCGCTCGGGCGGATCGCCGCGCCCGCCGACATCGCGGAGGCGGTGCTGTTCCTGGCCTCCGACCGGGCGCGGCACATCACCATGCACGACCTGTACGTCGACGGCGGCGCGACCCTGCGCGCCTGAGCGGAGCCGAGCGGTGCTCCGCCCGCCCCTCCTCCTCGCCCTCCCGTAGAACCGTCCCAGACTGGAGAAACCGCCGTGACCACGGTGCACCACGCCCCTGCCGGGCCGATACCCGCCGGGCCCGACGCCCCGGCGACCTCCCTCGCCGACGGTCCGGACGACGCCGTCATCGGCGCGGCCAGCGGACTGCTCGGCCAGTACCGGGCCGGCTCCGACGAGGCGTTCTTCGCCTCGCCGACCCGCACCCTGCTCGGCTCCGGTGTGCACGCCCGGGTGCCGCAGGACGGGCGGCCGCTGCCGGTGCGGGTCACCGAGGCGCTGGCCGAGGCGGGCCGGGCCGGGGTCGACCGGCCACTGGTGGTCGGCGCGGTGGGGTTCGACCGGGACAGCCGGGTCGAACTCTCCGTCCCCGCCCGGGTCCGCACCGCCGGCGCGCTGCGCGACGACCCGCTGATCGCCCTGCCCGCGCCGTCGGCCGAGCGGATCGACTGGCGGATCGACCCGGTGCCCGCGCCGGAGACGTACGGTGCGGGCGTAGCGGCGGCCGTCAAGCGGCTGCGCGGCGGGGAGTTGAGCAAGGTGGTGCTGGCCCGGACGCTGGAGCTGAGCGCCACCGAGCCGCTCGACCTGCCCGCGGTCCTGCAGCGGCTGGCCCGGCGCGACCCGGGCGGCTACACCTTCGCCGTCCCGGCAGGCGGCGGCCGCACCCTGATCGGTGCCAGCCCCGAACTCCTGCTCTCCCAGCGGGGAACGGCCGTGCTGGCCAACCCGCTGGCCGGCTCGGTGCCGCGCAGCGAGGACCTCGGCGAGGACGTCCGGCGCGCCGCCGCGCTGCTGGAGTCGCCCAAGGACCTGCACGAGCACGCCGTCGTGGTGGACGCCATCCGCGAGGCGCTGGCACCGTACTGCCGCACCCTGGAGGTGCCCGAACGGCCCACCCTGGTCCGGACGGCCGCGATGTGGCACCTGGCCACCACGATCCGCGGCGAGCTGGCCGACCCCGCGGTCTCCGCCCTGGAACTGGCCTGCGCGCTGCACCCCACCCCGGCGGTCTGCGGCACGCCGACGGACGTCGCGCGCCGGGTGATCGGCGAGGTCGAGCCCTTCGACCGCGGCCTCTACACCGGCATGGTCGGTTGGCAGGACGCGACCGGCGACGGCGAGTGGGTGGTCACCATCCGCTGCGCCGAGGCGCAGGAGCGGACGCTGCGGGTGTACGCCGGGGCGGGTGTGGTCGAGCAGTCCCGGCCGGAGGCCGAACTCGCCGAGACCAGCGCCAAGTTCCGCACCTTCCTGGACGCCGCGGGGGTGTCCCGGTGACGCCGCTGGAGACCGTTCGGGTGGGTTTCACCCCGTACCCCGCCGAGTTCGCCGAGCGCTACCGGGCCGCCGGTTACTGGCGCGGCGAGACCTTCGGGCGGATGCTGCGCGAGCGCGCCGCCGCGCACGGCGAGCGGATCGCCGTCGTCGACCCGGGCGGCCACTCGGTGGCGGCGACGGAGCGGCGCTGGACGTACGCCGAACTCGACCGCCGGGCCGACCGGATGGCCGCCGGACTGCTCGCCCGGGGCATCCGGCCCGGGGACCGGGTGGTGGTCCAACTGCCCAACGCCGCCGAGTTCTTCGAGGTCGTCTTCGGGCTGTTCCGGATCGGCGCGCTGCCGGTCTTCGCGCTGCCCGCCCACCGGTACGCCGAGATCGGGTACTTCTGCTCCTTCACCGAGGCGGCGGCGTACGTGGTGCCGGCCGTCGAGGGCGGCTACGACTACCGCGAACTCGCCGCCCGGGTAAGGGCGGAGAACCCCGGGCTGCGGCTGGTGCTGGTGGCCGGCGAGGACCCGGGCGAGCACGTCCGGCTCGCGGACGTGCCCTGCGACGGGCCCGGCCCGGAGGCCTTCGGCGGCGAGCCCGGCCCCGGGGACGTCGCCTTCCTCCAGCTCTCCGGCGGCAGCACCGGTGTGCCGAAGCTGATCCCGCGCACCCACGACGACTACATCTACTCGCTGCGCGGCTCGGTCGAGCTGTGCGGGCAGGACCCGGACAGCGTCTACCTGTGCGTGCTGCCCGCCGCCCACAACTTCCCGCTCAGCTCGCCGGGTTCGCTCGGCACGCTGTACGCCGGCGGCCGGGTGGTGCTCTGCCCGAAGCCCGCCCCGGAAACGGCCTTCCCGCTGATCGAGCGCGAGGGCGTGACCATCACCGGGCTGGTGCCGCCGCTCGCACTGCTCTGGCTGGACGCAGCCGAGCGCGGCGCCCGCGGCTACGGGAGCCTGGAGGTGTTGCTCGTCGGCGGCGCCAAGTTCAGCGAGGAGGCGGCCCGGAGAGTGCGGCCGGTGCTCGGCTGCACCCTCCAGCAGGTGTTCGGGATGGCCGAGGGACTGGTCAACTACACCCGGCTGGACGACCCGGAGGATCTGGTCACCACCACCCAGGGCCGGCCGATCTCGCCGGACGACGAGGTCCGGGTGGTGGACGACCAGGACCGCGACCTGCCCGACGGCACCACCGGCCACCTGCTCACGCGCGGCCCGTACACCATCCGCGGCTACTGGAACGCGCCCGCGCACAACGCCGGCTCCTTCACCGCTGACGGGTTCTACCGCACCGGGGACCTGGTCCGGCGCACCCCGACCGGCCACCTGGTGGTCGAGGGGCGGGCCAAGGACCAGATCAACCGGGGCGGCGAGAAGGTCGCCGCCGAGGAGATCGAGAACCACCTGCTCGCGCACCCCGCGGTGCACGACGCGGCGGTGGTGTCGATGCCCGACCCGTACCTGGGAGAGCGCACCTGCGCGTACGTGGTGCTGCGCGCCGATCACCGTGAAAGGCCACCGAAGGGCGTCGAGTTGAAGCGGTTCGTGCGGCAGCGCGGACTCGCCGAGTACAAGGTGCCGGACCGGGTCGAGTTCGTCGCGGCCTTCCCGGCCACCGGGATCGGGAAGGTCAGCAAGAAGGACCTGCGCGCCGCGATCGCAGCCTCGCTGACCGCCGGCTGATCCCTTCCCGTCCGCATCCGTCTTCCGGACCGAGTTTAAGGAACACCACCGTGGGCCTGCCCCGCATTCCCCGCTATCCCATGCCCGCCGCCGGGGAGCTGCCCGCCAACCGGGTCGCCTGGACGGTGGACCCGGCGCGTGCCGTCCTGCTGGTGCACGACCTGCAGAACCACTTCCTGGACGCCTTCGACGCCGAGGCCGCTCCGGTGCCCGAACTCCTCGGCAACGTCGCGGAGTTGGCAAGGGCCGCGGGCTCCGTCGGCGTCCCCGTCGTGTACTCGGCGCAGCTCGGCGGGCAGAGCCCGGCCGAGCGCGGGCTGCAGCAGGACTTCTGGGGCCCGGGCATCCCGGACGACCCGCGGGCCACCGCGATCGCCGAGGCCGTCGCCCCGGCACCGGGCGACACGGTGCTCACCAAGTGGAAGTACAGCGCCTTCGTGCGCACCGAGTTGGAACAGCTGCTGCGCGAGCAGGGCCGGGACCAGCTGGTGATCACCGGCGTGTACGCGCACATCGGGGTGCAGGCCACCGCCTGCGACGCCTGGATGCGGGACGTGCAGGCCTTCGTGGTGGCCGACGCGGTCGCCGACTTCGGCCCGGCCGAGCACCGCGGCGCGCTGGCCTGGGTGGCCGGACGCTGCGGGATGGTCACCACGGCGCAGGCCGTGCTCGGGGCGCTGGGGCCGGTCGCGGAGCCGGCCGCCTCGGGCGTCCCGGGGGTTTTGGACCTCGTGGAACTCGAAGGGGTGGGCGGGAAGTGACGGGCGCGGGCTTCACGGTGGAGCGGATCCTGGCCGAGGTCGCCGATCTGCTCGGCGAGGACCCGGCGGAGATCCCGCTGGACGAGAACCTGGTCGACTGGGGGCTGGACTCCATCCGGCTGATGACCCTCGCCGCGCGTTGGCAGGAGGACGGCGCCGAGGTGGCGTTCGTCCAACTCGCGGAGCGCCCGGCGATCCGGGCCTGGGCCGAGCTGCTGGGCGCGGCGTGATGGCGGCGGGGATGGGCGGGGCGGTTCGGGACGCGGTCCGGGACGCGGCTCGCGGAGCGGTGCCGACCGCGGTGCCGCCCTCGGTGCCTTCCGTGCCGCCGATGCCCTCGACGTCCTCGATGTCCTCGATGCCGTCGATGCCCTCGGTGTCCGAGCTGCCTCCGCTGCCTCGTCGCGCGGTGCGGTACCCGGCGACCACCGTGGTGGGGCCGGTCGAGGCGCAGGCTGCCCGGACGCCGGATGCGTCGGCGCTGGTGCTCGCGGACGGGGAGACCGTCAGCTACCGGGAGTTGAACGTCTCGGCCAACCGGCTGGCGCGCGCCCTGGCCGCCCGTGGGGCCCGTCCGGGCGCGGTGGTCGGCCTGGGGACCGTCCGGCGTCCGGCGGAGCTGCTGACGGTGCTTCTGGCGGTGGCGAAGTCGGGTGCGGCGTACCTGCCGCTGGATCCGGCGGACACCCCCGGGCGGCGGGAACGGCTGCTCGCGGAGCACGCTCCGGTCTGCGTGCTGGGGGAGGGGGTGCCCGGGGCGCTGGCCGGGTTGGACACGGGCGGCGAACTGCCCACCGACCCGCCCCGGGCGCTCACCCCGCAGCACCTGCTCTGCGTCGGGTGCGGCCCGGGCGGGCGCCCGACCGCCGTCCGGCTCACCCACGCCGAGGCGGACCGCCGGGTGCGCGAGCTCCAGGCGGCCCACCCGCTCGGGCCGGGCGACCGGGTGCTGCACCTGGGCCTGCCGCTGTGGGAGTACCTGTGGCCGCTGCGGACGGGCGCCGCCGTGGTGCTCGCCGACCCGTGGCAGGAGGCCGACGCCGGGGCGCTGGTGCGAGAGCTGGGCGTGACGGCG
This sequence comes from Kitasatospora sp. NPDC093102, assembly GCF_040683915.1. Classification (NCBI taxonomy): domain Bacteria; kingdom Bacillati; phylum Actinomycetota; class Actinomycetes; order Kitasatosporales; family Streptomycetaceae; genus Kitasatospora; species Kitasatospora sp. NPDC093102. The sequence goes on from NZ_JBFBFA010000006.1 coordinate 32,896, forward strand.
GTGCGGGTGGCGCCGGGGGTGCTGTTCGACGGGTGAGGGCGGGCGGACAGGCGGGCGCGAGGACGGGCCGACGGACGGCTTTCGGATGACAACTTTCAGCGAACAGATGTCAGATGACAGATTTCGTTATCTGTTCGCTGAAAGTTGTCGTCTGTCACCCGTCGGTCAGCGCGGCTCGGCCGCCGGCTCGGCCGCCGGCTCGGGTGTCGGCTCGGCCACCCGACTCGCCGCCAGGTCCGCCGCCGTCCAGGCCATCGCCACCGCACCGTCCAGCACCGCCCGCTCCGCCTCCGCGCCCAGCGCCGCCTCGGCGAACGCCGCCTCGTGCGGGGCGCAGACGCCGCCGGTGATGTCCAGCACCGGATGGATCGACGGCACCGCGTGCGACACGTTCCCCATGTCCGTACAGGCGAAGGGCCCGCTCTCGACCGGCTCCGGCCGGCCGAGCGCCGCCGCGTTGGCCCGCCACAGCGCCAGCAGCCGGGGGTCGGAGCGCATGTCCAGGTAGTCCGGCTCGGGCCGGGTGAGCTCCACCTCGCAACCGGTGGCGAGCGCCCCGGCGCGGAAGCAGTCCTCGACCCGGGAGCGCAGTTCGGCGAGGTCCTCGGCCACCGAGGCCCGGATCTCGTACTCGGCGCTCGCGCTGTCCGGGATCAGGTTCGGCGCCGTCCCGGCCGCCGTGGTGATGCCGTGCACCCGCCACTGCGGCGGGAGTTGCTGGCGCAGCAGCCCGATCGCGACCTGGGCGACGGTGAGCGCGTCGGCGGCGTTGCGCCCCCGGTGCGGGTCGAGGCTCGGGTGGGCGGCGCGCCCGGTGTAGCGGACGGACAGCGTGCCGAGCGCGAAGGAGCGGAAGTCGGCGACCTCGACGGGGCAGGGGTGGACCATCATCGCCGCGTCCACCCCGTCGAACGCCCCGGCCTCCAGCAGCAGCGCCTTGCCCGCCCCGCGCTCCTCGGCGGGCGCGCCGATCACCCGGACGGTGAGCCCGAGTCGGTCCGCGAACGGGGCGAGCCCGAGCGCCGCGCCGATCCCGGCGGCCGCGATCAGGTTGTGCCCGCAGGCGTGGCCGAGCCCGGGCAGCGCGTCGTACTCGCAGACCAGCGCGACGGTGGCCGGCCCGCTGCCGAGGCGCGCGTCGAACGCGGTGGCCAGGCCGTGGGCCGGCGCGGTGACCGCGTACCCGTGCGCGCGCAGCAGTTCGGCGCACCAGGCGGCCGCGCGGTGCTCCTCGAAGGCGGTCTCGGGGTGGGCGTGGATCCGGCGGCTGAGCGCGAGCAGCTCGGACCGGTGCGCGTGGACACGGTCCCGCAGGGCCTGCTTGGCGTCGGCGAAGGGCATGGTCGGCGGTTCGGCCGGGTGCTCGGTCGGGGATTCGGTCAGGGGCATGGGTGGCGTCTCCGGATTGTCAGGGACCCGGCCCTGAGGGGCCGTTGACCAGATCATATGAAGTTAGATTAGGCTAACCTAAGTAAGGCGTTCCGGATCCCCGAGGAGCTCTCCACCCCATGCCTGCCGTCGAAACCCAGATCGCCGACAGCCAGACCGCCGACATCCCCCTGCTCGCCGCCCAGGCCGCCATCTGGTACGCCCAGGCCCTCGACCCCGCGAGCCCGGTCTACAACACCGGCGACGCCGTCGAGATCACCGGCCCGCTCGACGAGGACCGGTTCGAGCAGGCACTGCGGCAGACGGTGGACGAGGCACAGGCGCTGAGCGCCGTCGTCGTCGCCGGCCCGGACGGCACGCCCCGCCAGCGGCTGCGCCCCGGCCGCAGCCGGCCGCTGCACCGCCTCGACCTGCGCGCCGCCGCAGACCCGGCCGCCGAGGCCGAGGCCTGGATGCGCGCCGACCTCGCCCGCCCGGCCGACCTCGCCGAGGGCCCGCTGTTCACCCACGCGCTCATCCGGCTCACCGAGGACCGCCGGCTCTGGTACCGCCGCATCCACCACCTCGCCGTCGACGCCTACGCGTTGACCCTCCTCGGCGATCGGGTCGCGGCCCTCTATGCCGCCCGTACCACCGGCGCCGAACCCGCCCCGAGCCCCTTCGCCGGACTCGCCGAGGCCGCCGCCGAGGAGGCCGCGTACCGCGGGAGCGCGGAGTACGAGGCCGACCGCGCCCACTGGTCGGCCCGGATGGCCGGCGCCGACACCCCGGCGACCCTCCCGGGCACCCCCGAGCCCGTCGCCGGCGACAACGGCGCCACCGGCGACAACGCCGCCACCGGCGACAACGGCGCCGCGTCCGGCGAATCGATCCGCCTCACCGCGGACCTGCCCGCCGGCACCCGCGACCGCCTGGAGCGCGCCGCCGGCGCCGTCCGCGCCACCTGGGCCGAGGTGCTCCTCGCCGCCGCGGCCGGCTACCTGCACCGCCTGACCGGAACCCAGGACGTCGTCCTCGGCCTGCCGCTCGCCAACCGCCGCGGCCCGGCTGCCCTGCGGACCCCCGTCGCCGCCGCCAACGTGCTCCCGCTGCGCCTCGCCGTCCGCCCCGCCGACAGCGCCGAGGAGCTGCTGCGCGCCGTGGTCCGCGAGCTGCGCGCCGTCCGCCGCCACCAGCGCTACCCGCTGGAGGACCTGCGCCGCGACCTCGCCCGCACCGGCGACCGCCGCGCCCTGTTCGGCCCGATGGTCAACATCAAGGCCTTCGAGAGCGACCTCGACCTGGCCGGCCTGCCCGGCACCGTCCGCAACCTCGCCGCCGGCCCGGTCGACGACCTGGCCCTGAACGTCTCGCCCGGCCCGGACGGCGCGCTGCGCCTGGTCGTCGACGCCGACCCGGCCCGCCACGGCACCGCCTCTCTCGCCGCCCACCGCGACGGCCTGCTGCGCTACCTCGACGCCATGGCCGACCTGCTGCTCACCGACGCGCGGACGCCGATCGCCCGGATCGACCTGCTCGACCCGGACGGCCTGCGCCACGCCACCGAAGGCCGTACCGAGCCCCCGGTCGAGCGGACCGTGCCCGAGCTGTTCGCCGCCCAGGCCGCCCGCACCCCGGACACCGTCGCCGTTCGCTGCGGCTCGGCCGCGCTGACCTACCGGCAGCTCGACGCCGCCGCCAACCGGCTCGCCCACCGGCTGACCGCCCTCGGCGTCCGGGCCGGCGCACCGGTCGCGATCGCCCTGCCGCGCGGCACCGACACCCTGGTCGCGATGCTCGCCGTCCTCAAGGCGGGCGGCGCCTGCGTCTCCCTCGACCTCGCTCACCCCGCGCGGCGCCTGGCCGCCGTGCTCGCCGACGCCCGCCCGGTCTGCGCGATCGGCACCGCCGAGGCCCTCGCCGGGATCGGCCTGCCCGCCGGCCTGCCCACCGTCCGGCCGGAGCAGGCCGACGGCCCGCCCGAAGCCGCCGGTGAGCCCCGCAGCGCCCCGCCCGCACCCCAACTGCACCAGCCCGCCTACGTGTTGCACACCTCGGGCTCCACCGGCCGGCCCAAGGGCGTGGTGGTCACCCACGCCTCACTGGCCAACCTGCACGCCGGCCTCGGCGAGGACCACATCGCCCCCGCCGTGCGCCGCACCGGACGGGACCGGCTGCGCGTCGCCCACAGTGCCTCGTTCGCCTTCGACGCCTCCTGGGACCCGGTGCTCTGGATGGTCCACGGCCACGAGCTCCACCTGCTGGACGACGCCACCTACCGCGACCCGGCCGCCCTCGCCGCCCACCTCGACCGCGAGCGCATCGACTACCTCGACCTCACCCCCTCCTACCTCGAAGTCCTGCTCGCCGAAGGCATCCTGGACGAGGGCCGGCACCGCCCGTCCGTCCTCGTGGTCGGCGGCGAGGCCACCCCGCCCGCACTCTGGCAGCGCCTGACCGCCGTTCCCGGCCTGCACCCCGTCGACCTCTACGGCCCGACCGAGACCACCGTCGACGCCTACGCCTGGACCCCGGGCCCCGACGGCACCCCGCACGGCCGGGTGGTGCGCGGCTCCCGCGCCTACGTCCTGGACGGCTCGCTGCGCCCCGCGCCCGACGGCGTCACCGGCGAACTGTACGTGGCCGGCGCCTGCCTGGCCCGCGGCTACCTCGGCCGCCCCGACCTCACCGCCGAACGCTTCCTCGCCGACCCCTTCGGCCCACCCGGCGACCGGATGTACCGCACCGGCGACCTCGCCCGGCGCCGCCCCGACAGCACCCTGGAGTTCCTCGGCCGGGCCGACGACCAGGTGAAGATCCGCGGCTTCCGGGTCGAACCCGGCGAGATCGCCGCCGTCCTCGCCGAACTGCCCGGCGTCGCCCAGGCCGTGGTGATCGCCCGCCCCGGCCCGCAGGGCAAGCGCCTGCTCGGCTACGCCGTCACGGAGAGCGGCAGTGCGCCGGACCCGGACGGGCTGCGCGCCGCGCTCGCCGCCCGGCTGCCCGCGCACATGGTCCCGGCGGCCGTCCTGCTGCTGGGCGAACTGCCGCGCACCGCCCACGACAAGCTCGACCACCGCGCCCTGCCCGAGCCGGCCGTCGCCGCCGGAGACACGGCGGCGGCCACGCCCCGGGAGGAGCTGGTGTGCGGCCTGTTCGCTGAGGTCCTCGGCCTGCCCCAGGCACCCGGCCGGGACGCCTCCTTCTTCGACCTCGGCGGCCACTCGCTGCTCGCCGGCCGCCTGGCCGCCCGGCTGCGCGACACCTTCGCCGCCCCGGTCGGCTTCGCCGACGTGTTCCGGCAGCCGACCCCGGCGGGCCTCGCCGCCCTGCTCGGCGCGGTCCGCGGTGAGGCCGCGGAGGCCGAGGAGCGCCGCTCGGCCCCGGTGCCGGTGCCGCGCACCGAGCGGATGCCGCTCTCGCCCGCCCAGCGCGGCCTCTGGTTCCTGCACCGCCTCGAAGGCCCCAGCCCCACCTACAACATCCCTCTGGCGCTCAGCCTCACCGGCCCGCTCGACCGGCGCGCCCTCACCCTCGCGCTCGGCGACCTCGTCGCCCGGCACGAAGTCCTGCGCACCGTCTACGGGGAGGAGCCGGACGGTACTCCGTACCAGCGCATCCTGGCGCCATCGGCCGTCGAACTGCACGACGGAACCGTCGACTTGGCCGAGGCCGTCCGGTACGCCTTCGACCTGACCGCCGAACCGCCGCTGCGCGCCACACTGTTCACCGGGATCGCCGGGCCCGCCGTATCCTCCACCGGGCCCGCCGGCGGCGCGGAGCAGCACACCCTGCTCCTGCTGCTCCACCACATCGCGAGCGACGGCGCCTCCACCACCCCGCTGCTGCGCGACCTGGCCGCCGCCCACACCGCCAGGACCGCCGGACGGGAACCCGAACTGCCGCAGCATGCCGTCCAGTTCGCCGACCACGCGGCCTGGCAGCGGGAGCGGCTCGGCACCGCCGACGCGCCCAGCCCGCTCGCCGTCCGGCAGGCGGAGCACTGGCGCGCCGCGCTCGCCGGACTGCCCGACCAGCTGGAGCTGCCCCTCGACCGCCCCCGCCCGGCCGTCGCGGGCCACCAGGGCGCCACCGTGCCCTTCGCCCTCGGCACCGAGGCGCACACCGCCCTGGCCGGGCTCGCCCGGGCCGCCGACAGCACCGTCTTCATGGCCGTCCAGGCCGGGCTCGCCGCCCTGCTCACCCGGCACGGCGCCGGCACCGACATCCCCGTCGGCACCCCGGTGGCCGGCCGCGAGGACGAGGAAACCGCCGCACTGGTCGGCTACTTCGTCAACTCGGTGGTGCTGCGCACCGACACGTCCGGCGACCCGACCTTCCGCGAACTGCTGGCCCGGGTCCGCGACACCGTGCTCGACGCGCACGAGCACGCCGACCTGCCCTTCGACCGCCTGGTCGAGGAACTCAACCCGGCCCGCTCGCTCGCCCGTCACCCGCTGTTCCAGGTGATGCTCGCCTGGCAGAGCCGCCCGGACGAGCGGATCGCCCTGGGCGGCGGCCTCACCGCCGAGATCACCGCGATCCCCAGCGGAACCGCCAAGTTCGACCTCACCCTCAACGCCGGCGAACTGCCCGGCGGCGGCATCGGCGGCTTCCTGGAGTACCGCACCGACCTGTTCGACGCCGCCACCGTGGCCGCCCTCGGGGAACGCCTGACCCGGCTGCTCACCGCCGCCGCGAGCGCCCCCGACACCCCGATCGGCCGGCTGCCGCTGGTCGGTGAGGAGGAGCGGCTGCGCGCCCTGGTGGAGTGGAACGGCGCCCCCGTCGCCTCCGCCCCGAGCGTGACGCTGCCCGAGCTGTTCGAGGCGGCCGCCGCCGCCAACCCGCACGCCGTCGCGGTCAGCTACCAGGACGAGCAACTCGACTACACCGAACTCGCCGCCCGGTCCGACCGGCTGGCCCGGCTGCTGGCCGCCGAGGGCATCGGCCCCGGCACCGTCGTCGCGCTCGCGCTGCCGCGTTCGCTCGAACTCGTCGTCGCCCTGCTGGCGGTGGCCAAGTCCGGCGCCGCGTACCTGCCGCTCGATCCCGACTACCCGGCCGACCGCCTCGCCTACATGCTGGCCGACGCCGCCCCCGCCGCCCTGCTCACCGACCGCGCCACCGCGCCCCGGCTGCCCGCCCACGAGGTGCGCCGACTCCTGGTCGACGGTCCGGAGTCCGAGCGCCACCCCGCCGTCCCGCTGGCCCAGCACGAGCGCACCCGCCCGCTGAGCGCCGAGGACACCGCGTACGTCATCTACACCTCCGGCTCCACCGGCCGGCCCAAGGGCGTGCCCGTCACCCACCACAACGTGGTCCGGCTGTTCAGCGCGACCGACCACTGGTTCGGCTTCGGCGCCGAGGACGTGTGGACGCTGTTCCACTCCTACGCCTTCGACTTCTCGGTCTGGGAGCTGTGGGGCGCCCTGCTGCACGGCGGCCGGCTGGTCGTCGTCCCGCACCTGGTCAGCCGCGACCCGGCGGCCTTCCTCGACCTGCTCGCCCGCGAGCGGGTCACCGTGCTCAACCAGACGCCGTCCGCCTTCTACCAGCTCAGCGCCGCCGACCGGGACCGCCCCGGCAGTGAACTCGCCCTGCGTTACGTGGTGTTCGGCGGCGAGGCGCTCGAACTCGCCCGGCTGGACGACTGGTACGACCGGCACGCCGAGGACGCGCCCACACTGGTCAACATGTACGGCATCACCGAGACCACCGTGCACGTCTCGTACATCGCCCTCGACCGGGCGAGCGCCGCCGCCGGGAGCAGCAGCACCATCGGCGTCAACATCCCCGACCTGCGGGTCTACGTCCTCGACCAGAACCTCCAGCCCGTCCCGCCCGGCGTCACCGGCGAGATGTACGTGGCCGGGGCCGGTCTGGCCCGCGGCTACCTCGGCCGTCCCGAACTGACCGCCACCCGCTTCGTCGCCGACCCGTACGCCGAGCTGTTCGGCGAGCGCGGCACCCGGATGTACCGCTCCGGGGACCTCGCCCGGCGCCGCACCGACGGCGTGCTGGAGTACTTCGGCCGCGCCGACCAGCAGGTCAAGCTGCGCGGCTTCCGGATCGAGCTCGGCGAGATCGAGGCCGTGCTGGCCGCCCACCCGGCCGTCGCCGACGCCGCGGTGGTGGTCCGGGAGGACGTGCCGGGGGACAGGCGGCTGGTGGGCTACGCGGTGGCCGACGGCGCCGTGCCGGACGAGCTGCGCACCCGCGCCGCCGCCGAACTGCCCGCGCACATGGTGCCCTCCGCCGTGGTGCTGCTCGATCGCCTCCCGCTGACCGCCAACGGCAAGCTCGACCGGCGGGCCCTGCCCGCCCCCGAGGCCCCCACGGCGGGCGCCGGCCGCCCGCCGCGCACCCCGCGCGAGCAGCAGCTGTGCGAACTGTTCGCCGAGGTGCTGGGCGTGGCCGCGGTCGGCGTCGAGGACGACTTCTTCGCGCTCGGCGGGCACTCGCTGCTGGTCGTGCGCCTCGCCGGGCGGATCCGCGAGGTGCTCGGACTGGAGGTCGGCATCGGCGCACTGTTCCAGGCGTCCACGGTGGCCGCCCTGGACGCCGCCCTCGCGGCGGGCGCGCCGGACACCGACGCCCTGGACGTGCTGCTCCCGCTGCGGCCCGTCGCTCCCGGCCGCCAGCGCCCGCTGTTCGCCGTCCACCCGGCCGGCGGCCTCAGCTGGTGCTACACCGGCCTGATCCGCAACCTGCCCGGCGAGGTGCCGATCTACGGCCTCCAGGCCCAGGGCGTCGGCGCCGCAACAGCCGAACTCCCCTTGCCGGCAACGCTGGAGGAGCTGGCCGCGCACTACGTCGACCGGCTGCGCGGGGTCCAGCCCGAGGGGCCGTACCGACTGCTCGGCTGGTCCACCGGCGGGATCATCGCGCATGCGGTGGCCGTCCGGCTCCAGGAGCTGGGCCAGAGTGTCGAGTTGCTGGCGATCCTGGACGCCTACCCCGCCGAGGGCTTCCGTGAACTGCCCGTTCCCGACCAGGCCGAGGCGCTGGAGGCGCTGCTCACCATGGGCGGCTTCGGGCCCGCGGACCTCGACGGCCGCCCGCTCGAACTCGGCGCCGTCACCGAGCTGTTGCGTGCCGAGGGCAGCCCGCTCGCCGGGCTCGACGAGGCCACGGTGGCCGCGCTGAACCGGATCTACCTCAACACCAACCACCTGGTGCGCGGCTACGACCACCGCCGCTTCGACGGCGACGTGCTGTTCTTCCGCGCCACCGTCGACACCATCGACGACACCCTGGTGCCCGAGCTCTGGACGCCGTACGTGTCCGGCCGGATCGCCGACACCGACGTGGCCTGCTCCCACAAGGACATGACCCTGCCCGCCCCGATCGCGCACATCGCGAGCGTGATCGCCGACCACCTGGAGAGGTCCTCCCATGAGTGACGCCCCCGCCAGCCCCTTCGACGCCGACGGCAAGTTCCTGGCCCTCGTGAACTCCGAGGGACAGCACTCCCTGTGGCCCGCCTTCGCCGCCGTCCCGGCCGGCTGGGGCATCGCGCACGGCCCGTGCGAGCGAGCGGCCGCACTGGAGTGGATCACCGCGAACTGGATCGCCCTGTGACCCCTCCGGCGGTCCAGGCCCCGGCGCGCCCCCTGCTCGCGGGGCGCGCCGCGGTGGTGGTCGTCTACACGGCCGCGATGTGCATGAACGGCCTGGACTCGACCATCGTCAACCCGGCGCTGTTCAGCATCGCCGAGGACTTCGGCCGGCCCGTCGAGGCGGCCAACGCCGTGGAGACCGCCTTCCTGGTCGGCCTCGCCCTCGGCCTGCCGGTGGCCGGCTGGCTCGGCGACCGGTACGGCGTCAAGCGGGTCTTCCTCGGCTCGCTCGCCGTCTTCACGCTCGCCTCCGCGCTCTGCGCGGCGGCGCCCGGCCTGGGCGCGCTGTCGGTCGCCCGGGCCGTCCAGGGCGTGGCCGGCGGGCTGCTCACGCCGGTCGGGATGACCCTGCTGTTCCGGGCCTTCGCCCCGCACGAGCGGGCCGGCCTGGGCCGCATCCTGATCGTCCCGACCGCGCTGATGCCCGCCCTCGGGCCACCGCTCGGCGGCTACCTCACCGAACACCTCTCCTGGCACTGGCTGTTCCTGGTCAACGTGCCGGTCGGGGCGGCGGCCGTGCTCATCGGGCTGATCGGCCTGCGCGGCGAGCAGGAGCCCCCGGCCGGCCGCTTCGACACCACCGGCTTCCTGCTCGCCACCCCAGGCCTCGGGCTGCTGACCTACGCCCTCGGCTTCGGCCCGGCGCACGGCTGGACCTCCCCGGGCGTGGCTCTCGGCGGACTGTTCGGTCTGGCGCTGCTGGGCGCGGCGGTTCGTCATCAACTCCGGTACGCCGAGCCGCTGGTGGACCTGCGGCTGCTCGCCGACCGCACCTTCGGCGCGGCGAGCCGGCTGGCCCTGCTGACCTCGGCCGGGCTGATGGGCGCGCTGTTCGTACTGCCGCTGCTCTACCAGGCGGCGCGCGGCGCCTCGGCCCTGGACGCCGGGCTGAGCGTCTTCCCGGAGGCGATCGGCCTGATGGCCGCCTCGCAGGTGGTCGACCGGCTGCTGCCGAGGCTCGGTCCGCGCCGCCTCGTCCTGCCCGCGCTGGTGCTCGCGGCGGTGGTCGTCGGCTCCCTCGGCTTCGCGGAAAACCCTTGGGCGGTGCGGGCGTTGATGTTCGGCGTCGGCCTGATCCTGGGCACCGCCGTGCTCACCGTCCAGATCGCCGGCTTCGCCGACGTCCCGCCTCCCGCCATGGGCCGCGCGATGGGCCTGTTCACCATCCTGCGCACCCTCGGCGGTGCCCTCGGCATCGCCGCCACCGCCGCGCTGCTCGGCGAGGTCGGCGACGGCGCGGGCCCGACGCCCTACCGCCTCGCCCTCCTGCTCACCGCCGGCCTGGTGGCCGTCGGCGCCCTCCTGGCCGCCCGGCTCCCGACGGAGGCCCCGGGCCCGCCCCCGGAGGACTGAACCCTCAGATGGTGGTCCGTTCGGGAACGGCGCGCGCCCGGACGGACCACCGCCACAGCGAGCCCAGGAGCAGCGCCCCCGGGACGACCCCGGCGACCGCGCCGACGGCGGCCGTCGAGGCGCCGCCGAAGGCCAGGGCCAGCCCGGCCACCGCGCACAGCGTCATCGCGGCGCCGAGGACGTGCACCGAGGGCCGCTGCCAGAGAGCCGCCAGGACGAAGAAGTGCGCGCTCACCACGGTGGCGATCCAGGGTCCGGTCGCCAGTGGGGTGTGCAGCAGCCGGTTGACCACCAGGATGCCGACGACGATCGCGGCTCCCCCGGCAGCCGGGATGAACTGATAGTTCCGTCCGACGGCGTTCTTCGGCCTGCCCCCGGTCCGGTCCAGCGGAGCCTCCCGGCCACCCCACCGGTTCCAGGCCCCGACCAGCGCGATGAACGCGGCCAGCGACACCACCCGCAGCCCCACCTCGACGGCGGCAGGCAGCGTGCTCGCGCCGGTCTGGATGAACACGAGCCCGAGAACGGCTCCGAGGATCCGGGCGGTTCGGTCAGTCGACATGCTCGCCATTCTGACGGCCGATCCGACCATCGGACCAGCCGCGCTGTCCGGCCGCTTCGGCCAGCACGTCGGCCACGGTGCGACGAGGTCGATAGCCGAGCACCCTGGCGGCCCGCTCGGACACGTAGACGCGGTCGATCGAGCGGGGGAGATCCCACCCGAGCCGGTCGAACCCGGCCGCCGCCTCCGGCATGCGCTCCGCGATCAGGGCTGCCGGGGCCCGGTGAAGACGTGCGAGGTCGTCGGTCCGCCAGGGGTACGGGCCGGCGATGTTCACCACCCCGGCAGCCGTGGCGCTCTCGACGGCCAGCAGGTGCGCCCGCGCCACATCGGCCAGGTCCACGCCCCGGTAGAGGCGGTGCCGGGCCAGCAGGGGCGGCGGCTCCGGGAAGCAGCGGGCGATCCGCAGGCACGCCGTGGTCATGCCGGTCGCTTCGAGCACCAGACGCTCGGCGGCCAGCTTCGTCTCGTCGTAGACGTCGCGCGGCCGGGCGATCAAGTCCTCGGTCACCCAGACCGCCGCGCCGTCGGACGGCACCAGCGCGTGCCCGTACACCGAGGTCGAGCTCGTGAGGACGAACCGCCGCACCCCGGCCGCCTCGGCGGCGGAAAGCAGCTCCCCGGTCGCCCCGACGTTCACGGCGTGGAACTCCGCATCCGGCCGCACCCCGACGTGCGGCGCGTGCAGCGCGGCCGCGTGGACGACCGCCTCCGCCCCGGCGAGCGCCCCGCGCCATGCCACGCCGTCCCGTAGGTCCGCCACCACGTCGGTGTCGGGGGACCCCACCAGGTCCACCCCGACCACCGTGCGGCCCGACTCCCGCAGCAGCCGCACCACCGCCGACCCCACCAACCCGGCCGACCCCGTCACCACCACACGCCCCACCCGGGCCACCCCTCCCACACGCGTCACCGATCCGCCGAGCCTACGGCGCCGGGCGCGGTACTGTGCCGGAAGCACCGGAGGAGAGCGCATGAACCCTGAGCACTACCGCCTGCTCGAAGAGGCCCGCCGCAGCCTGCCGGATGGTTGCAAGGTCGAACTGTCGGGCGACATCATCGTCATGCAGGCGTCACCGCCGTCGATCCATCAGCGCTGTTCTCCGAGCCCAACCGTGACCGCTACCACACCCGGACGGAGCGGGAGTTCGGCGAGAAGATCGGCATCCCGGAGCCGTTCGGCTTCGAGCTGGACCTGACCCGGCTGGTGCCCTACCGGGATTGACCGGCCCCGGGGCCCCGGGCGCTCACTCGTGCGGCCAGAGGATCAGGTCGTCCAGCGGGTACCGGCGCGGACGGTCGCCGAGTTCGGCGACGGCGGCCCGGATCCGGTGCAGGTGGGCCGAGGTGAGCTGGAGCGGCGGCTCCTCGGGCTGGTGGGTGGTGCGGATCGGGTAGTCGACGCCCGGCTCGCGGGTCATCTCGATGTGGCAGCCGAGCACGTGCGTCACCGGGTGGCTCTCGGCGAAGGCGACCAGCCGCTCGATGCTCCGCCCGAAGGCCGGCCAGTCGTTGATGTACAGCCGCCCCGGGTAGACCGTGTCGCCGGTGAGCAGGAAGCCGGTCCACGGGTCGTAGTAGGTGACCGACGCCTCGTGGTGTCCCGGGGTGGCCAGGCACTTCAGCACCCGCCCGCCGCCGAGGTCGACCGGGGCCACCGCCTCCTCGTCCCGGTCGAAGCCGAAGTACGGCCAGGCCGCGGCGAGTTCCCCGCCGACCAGGGTGGTCGCCGGCCGGTCGGCGAACTGGCCGTCGCCGGCGACGTGATCGCCGTGCGGGTGGGTGTGCAGGACCAGCAGCGGATAGTCGCCACCGGGCCGGGGGTTGCGGGCGAGCCACTTCTCCACCAGCTCGTCGACCGTCGCGCGCAGCGGGAAGTACACGGCCTCGGCGGTCGCCCCGGTGTCGATCAGTACTGCCCGCTCCGTCCCGAACAGCAGGAACAGGAACGGCGCCTCGTAGTGGACCGCCTTGTTCTGGCGCAGGATGACGGTGTGCTCGTCGTACTCGTGGACCTGGATGTCCGGGTCGGTGTTGTGCTTCGCGGACGGGGAGCCGTGGATCCATCGCACGTCCAGCGGACGGGTGATGGGAGTACCGGCAGCGGACATGACGCCTCCAGGGTGCGTCGTCTTGGCAGGCCGGGTACGGCGCACGTCTCGTCCGGGGCCGGCGCCGCTGCGCCGCCCCGGGGACGCTAGCACGGGCCGGCGGCGGACTCAGCCGGTTGTAGGAGAAGCGTTCCGGGCGAACTCGACGAAGTCGGCCCAAGCCCGGGGAGCGAAGGCGAGCCGGGGGCCGGTCTTGTCCTTGGAGTCCCGCACGCGGACGGTGCCCGGGGTGAGGGCGACCTCGACACAGTTGCCGCCTTCGGTGCCGCTGTGGCTGGACTTGAACCAGGCCGGTGCGGTGCTCATGGACGCGTTCATGGCCGACCCCCCGTGGTCATCCGGTATGGACTCCCGACGTCAGGCGCCCGAAGGTTCGGGGGTGTGCGAATCGGTCGAAACCATCCCCACGGGTGATCCGAGCAGGTGAGCGAGCCCGTCGGCGAGGCCGCCGCGCCAGCAGGCGTAGTCGTGGCCGCCGTTGAACTCGCGGTAGGCCAGGTCGTAGCCGCGGGCCGTCAGGACGTCGCGCAGGTGGCGGTTCTGGGCGAGGAGCATCCACTCCTGGAGGCCGACCTCGATCCAGAAGCGGGCCGGACGCCGTTCCTCGGCGGCGAAGCGGCGGGTCAGCCATTCGCTGCCCGCGTCGAACTCGGTCCCGTCGGGCCACCAGAAGGAACCGGACTGGGACAGCGCGTTGCCGAAGCGCTCCGGGCGGCGGTAGGCGGCGTAGGCGGCGGTGAGGCCGCCCGCGCTCTGGCCGGCGATCACGGTGGCGGCCGGGTCGTCGCTCACGCCGAACTCCGCGCCGGCCCACGGGAGGAGACGGTCGGCGAGGAGGTCGACGAAGGCCGGGTTGCAGCTGAGGTCGTCCGGGCGCTGTGGGCCCATGGTGTGCACCAGCAGCGCGACGGTGGGCGGGATCGCGCCGTCCGCCGTCAGGTTGTCGAGGCTGTTGCCGACGGACAGCACCTCACCCCACATCTCGCCGTCCAGCAGTACCGCGCCCGGGTACGGGCCGCCGTCCGCGCGGTGCCCGGCCGGGAGGTGGACGTCCACCCGCCGGCCGGCCACCGTACGGGCGAGTGTCCGCCCGCGCGGCACGCCGTCGCGCCGCCGCACGTACGGCTGCGCGGGCGCGGCGGGCAGGCTGAGCACCGAGGAGGGGTGACGGCCGTCGCGGGCGGGCAGCCGGGGCTCGGTGTCGTACGGGTCGGGGCGGGCGTGGTCGAGGACGCGCAGCCAGTCGGGGCGAGTGGTGCCGGGGGCCTCGCCGCGGAACGGGTACAGCTGGTACGAGGCGCGGTGGTCCGCGCGCAACCGGTAGGTGATCGACCAGGTTCCATCGGCCTGACGCTTCATCAGATGCGGCGTCAGGTCGCCGGCGTGGCGGTCCTTGTCGGTGACGGTGTGCAGCAGCGCGAGCACGCCGTCGCAGCCGTCGTCCCGGTGGGCGAAGGTGACCAGGCGGTAGGCGGGGTCGTCGGGGTCGGGGGCGACGACGAGCGGGGTCTTCACCGTGAGGTCTCCAGAAGTGGTCACGCGGGGCTGCCCTTGCGGCCGAGCAGCACCCAGAGCAGGAATGGGCCGCCGAGGACGGTGGTGACGATGCCGACGGGGATCTCCACCCCGGCGAACAGCACCCGTCCCAGGGCGTCCGCGAGCACGACGAGCAGGGCGCCGGTCAGCGCCGAGCCGAGCACCGGCACCCGCGCGGGTCCGGCCAGCCGCCCGGCGATCACCGGTGCGGCCAGCGCCACGAAGCCGACCGGCCCGCAGACGCCGACCGCCAGCCCGGCCAGCGCGACGGCCAGCAGCAGGCAGGCGAGCCGGACCCGGCCCGGGTCGACACCCAGCGCGGAGGCGACGCTGTCGTCGAAGCGCAGCACCGCCAGCCGCCGGGCCGCCACCAGTGCGAGCGGCACCAGCACCGCCAGCCCGATCAGCACGGGCGTGGCGACGGAGAGGTCCCGCCCGTTGAGGCTGCCGTTGGTCCAGATGTACAGCGAGCCGGCCGAGTTGAGCGAGCGCCGGGCCATCGCGACCTGGATGACGGCAGAGGCGAGCGCCGACATGGCGAGTCCGACCACCAGCACCCGATAGCCGCGCGCGCCGAGCCCGCCGGAAGCCAGGGTGACGACCAGGACGGCGACCAGCGCGCCGAGCGGTCCCGCCCACCAGGCGCCGAAGGTGCCCGCGACGCCGGCGGAGACCAGCACGGCGGCGGTCGCGCCGTCGTTGACGCCGAGCAGTTCGGGCGTGGCCAGGCGGTTGCGGGCGAGGGTCTGGGTGAGGCAGCCGGCCAGGCCGAGGGCGGCCCCGGCGGCGAGCCCGGCGACGATCCGGCCGAGCCGGAACTTCTGCACCAGCAGCACGTCCAGCCGGTCGCCGTAGCCGAACACCGCCCGGAAGGTGCGGGCGAGGTCGAGTTCGCTCTGCCCGGCGTGTGCCGAGACCACCACGGCGGCCAGCAGCGCGGTGGCCAGGCCGAGCGAGGCCAGCAGCGCCCGGCGCGGCAGCAGCAGTGACCACGCGCCGTAGCGCAGTGCCAAGTCCGGTTTGGGCGGTGCGGGTTCGCCCCGCCGTGCGGACGGCGCGGACTCGGCGGGATCGGCCATGGCCAGGGCGGCGGAGTGCCGGGAGCGGACGATCGCGATCAGGGCCGGGGCGCCGACCAGCGCGACGATCACCGACACCGGCGCCTCGAAGGGCCGGGCCACCACCCGGGCGAGCACGTCCGCACCGGTCAGCACGGTGGCGCCGAACAGCGCGGCGAGCAGGGTGAGCCGGCCGACCCGCGGGCCGGCGACGGTGCGGGCGAGGAAGCCGGAGAGCAGCCCGAGGAAGGCGACCGGCCCGGCCAGCGCGACCGCCGAGGCGGTCAGCAGGGTGACCGCGAAGCCGACGGCGGCCCGGGTGGCGCCGGGCCGGTGGCCCAGGCCGCGGGCGAGGTCGTCGCCGAGGGCGAGCGCGGTCAGCGGCCGGGTGGTGAGCGCGGCGAGCAGGAACCCGGCGCCGAGCATCGGGGCGAGTTGGCGCAGGGTCGTCCAGCCCTCCACCCCGGCCAGCGAGCCGAGCACCCACACCCGGTACCGCTCGTACGCCTCGGGGGAGTTGACGATCAGCACGTCGGTGAGCCCGCGGAAGATCGCGGCGACGGCGGAGCCGGCGAGCACCAGCCGCATCGGGGAGCCGCCGCCGCGGCTGCTCGCGACCAGCAGCACCACGGTGCTGGCGAGCACCGCGCCGCCGAAGGCGAAGGCGAGGTAACCGAAGGAGGTCTGCACGCCGAGCACGGCTATGCCGAGCACGACGCCCAGCGAGGCGCCGGCGTTGACGCCGAGCAGGCCGGTCTCGGCCAGCGGATTGCGCGTGACGGACTGCAGCTGCGCCCCGGCGACGCCGAGCGCGGCGCCGACCAGCAGGGCGGTGAGGGTGCGCGGCAGCCGCAGGTCGCCGACGACCAGGGCGAGCCGGCCGTCGGCGCGGGCTCCGTCGCGGTTCAGCAGGTAGTCCAGCACCCGCCCGGGTCCGACCTCGCCGGCGCCGACCGACAGGGAGAGCGCGGCCAGGGCGAGCAGGAGCACCGCCGCCGCCGTGACGGCCGGCCAGGCCGGGCGGGCGCCCTCCGTGCGGTCCCCGGGTCGTCGGGGCTCCGGCGTGGCGGCGGGGGGCGCTTCGGGGACGCCGGCTTGCGACAATGTCATAAGGTAAGGCTAACCTAATGACCGAGCCGCCTCGAGAGGCACCTCCGCCGTGCCGAGCTGCCCGGACGTCGCTCAACTCCCGTACCACCGTTGCCCGGAGGCACCCATGCCGTTCGCCCGTCGCCCGCTCAGCCCCGTCCGCCGCCGTGCGGCCCAGGCGCTGGCCGTCACCGGGGCGGCCGCGCTCCTGCTCACCGGCTGCGGCTCCTCCGGCTCCTCCTCGGGCTCGCCTGCGGCCGCCTCCCCGGCGGCGGGCCCGGCGGGCGGCGGTGACGGCGGCGGCAAGCGGACCGTCAAGGACGCCACCGGCAAGGCCGTCGAGGTCCCCGCCGAGCCCAAGCGGATCCTCACCCTCACCCAGGAGGACCTGGACGCGGTGCTCGCCCTCGGCGTCAAGCCGGTCGGCATCACCAACGGCCAGGGGCTGGCCGAGCCGCCCGCGTACCTCAAGGACAAGGTGCAGGGCGTCCCGGTGGTCGGGAACCTGCTCCAGCCCGTGATGGACAAGGTGATCGCCGCCAAGCCCGACCTGATCCTGGCCGGCGACATGCAGGACGAGCAGGTGCTCAGGCAGCTGCGCGAGATCACCCCCGCCACGCTGGTCACCATGGCGCCCGCCGACGACTGGAAGCTCGCCTTCCGGGGCATCGGCAACGCCGTCAACAAGCTCGACCAGGCCAACAAGGTGATCGGCGACTACGAGGCCAAGGCCGCCAAGGCAGGCGGCGAACTCGCCGGGAACAAGGGCGCCGCGGTCTCCATCGTGCGCTGGAACCCCACCGGCCCGAGCTGGATGGAGAAGAAGCAGTTCGCCAGTGGCGTGGCCCTCGACATGGGCCTGACCCGCCCGGCCGCGCAGGACAAGGACGGCAACGCGCACAGCCCGGCGCTCAGCCTGGAGAAGCTCAACGAGATCGACGGCGACTGGCTGTTCCTGTCCACCCTCACCGACGACGGCAAGGCCGCGCTCAAGGAGGTCCAGTCCAAGCCCGCCTACCAGGAGCTGGGCGCGGTGAAGAACAACCGCACCGTCACGGTGGACGGCTCGGTCTGGTCCACCCGGGGCGGCCCGCTCGCCGCCGACGTGGTCATCGGCGACATCGTCAAGGCGCTCGGCGCCAGCTGAGCCCGCACCGGTCAGGGGGAAATGCCATGGAGTTGACGGTCCAGGGGCTCGGTGCCGGCTACGGGCCGGGGCGACCGGTGCTCAGCGGCGTCGACCTCACCGTCCCGGCCGGGCGGGTGGTGGCGGTGGTCGGCCCGAACGGCTGCGGAAAGTCCACCCTGCTGCGGTCCGTCGCGAGGCTGCACCGGCCGGACGCCGGACGGGTCCTGGTCGGCGGCGAGGACGTGTGGCGGTTGCGTCCGCGCCAGGCCGCCCACCGGGTCGCGCTGCTGCCGCAGAGCCCGCAGGCCCCGGAGGCCGTCACCGTCACCGGACTCGTCCGCTACGGCCGCCACCCGCACCAGGGGCTGTTCCGCCAGTGGTCGGCGGAGGACGAGCGGCTGACCGCCGAGGCCCTGCGCGCCACCGGCGTCGAGGACCTCGCCGACCGCCGCCTCGACCGGCTCTCCGGGGGGCAGCGCCAGCGCTGCTGGCTGGCCATGGTGCTCGCCCAGGACACCCCGGTGGTCCTGCTCGACGAGCCGACCAGCGCGCTCGACCTCGGGCACGCGGTGGAGGTGCTGGAGCTGGTCCGCCGGGTCGCGGCGGGCGGGAGGACGGTGGTCATGGTGCTGCACGACCTCGCGGCGGCCGCCCGCTACGCGGACCTGCTGGTCGCGCTGCGGGGCGGTGCGGTGGTGGCCTGCGGGCCGCCGCGCGAGGTGGTGGACGCGCCGCTGGTGCGCGCGCTGTACGACATCGACAGCCATGTGCTCGCGGCGCCGGGCGACGGCGCTCCGGTCATCGTTCCCCGGGCGCCGCTGGGCTGACGGGGCGGCTGCCTTCCGGCGGCCGCCCCGTTCTCTTCTCCTCTTCGATCACTCGTTCGAGTGGTTTGAACTCTGCATGTCACGACCCAAATTCACCCCGCCCGTCGCGTTGTCAGTGGGCCTCGCTACGTTCCTCACATCGCTGGTCAGCAGGCGATCGACAGGTTTTTCCCAGGTGGGAGGAGTACGGCCGTGGCATGGGTGGAAACGGGCGCGGGAGGGTACCGCGTCGCGCTCGACGGGGAGGGCAGGGTGGTGTGCCGCAACGCGGCGGGCCGCGACCTCAAGTCCGTACCGTCGAAGCTCGGTGACGACCCGGTGGTCACCCAGCTCAAGCAGCTCGCCGAGTGGCTGGCCGCGCACGAGCGCGGCTGCCTGGAGGACGTCGAGCGCTGGATGGTCCGCTCGCTGCCGGTGCCCGCCGCCGTGCTCACCGCCGTCTGGCCGGACGAGGCCTGGCAGGGCGTCCTGAAGGACCTCGTGGTCACCGCCACGGACGGCTCCGTCGCCGGCTTCCTGCGCGGCGCCGACGCCGAGCGCGGCCTCGGCCTGGTCGACCTCGACGGCGACACCGTGCGCCTCACCGACGGCGCGGTCCTGATACCGCACCCCGTCCTGCTCCAGGACCTCGACGAGCTGCGCGAGTTCGCCGTCGAGCTCGGCGTCTCCCAGCGCGTCCAGCAGCTCTACCGCGAGGTCTGGCACCGGCCCGCGGAGCCGCCGGCCGGCACCGAGGTCACCACCTACGCCGGCGGCCGCTACCGGGAGCTGCGCGAGCTGGTCGGGCGCTGCAACCGGCTCGGCTGCCGGGTCCGCGGAGGCTCCGCCGTCCAGTCGGTCACCGAGGGCGGCCGCACCGTCGAGGCCCGGGTCTGGGTCGGCGACTACTACGAGTACGACGCGTGCGAGACCGGCGCGCTCAGCTGGGCCGGCCCCGACGGCCGGGCCCTGCCGCTCACCGAGATCGGACCGGTCGCCTGGTCCGAGGGCATGCGGATGGCCGCCGCCCTGTACGCCGGCCGCACGATCCAGGGGGAGGAAGCCGAATGACCACCACCGGCCTGACCACGACCACCACCGGCCCGGGCAGCACCGGCGCCGACCGCACCGCGACGCCCGAGGAGCTGCTCGACGCCGGGGCCGTGCTTCCGTCCGGCACCCTGCCCGGCGCCGGCCGCCCCGACAGCGCCGCCGACGTGCTCACCGCCCGCACCTACACCCACCCCGCGCTCGACGGCCGCCGGATCGTCCGGCTGGTCCCCGGCGCGCTCGGCCAGGCCGAGGACCTCGCCCTCGACTTCCTCGGCCTGGCGCCGCAGCCCGCGCCCGCCGAGGTCGGCCAGGTCCGCCAGGAAGCGCTCGGCTTCCCCGCCTGGGCACTGGTCCACGACCCGGCCAACGGCCACCACGCGCTCGCCCTGGTCAAGGAGATGGAGCGGCTCGCCCGCCAGGCCACCTCCAAGCCCGGCGCCGCCAAGGACGGCTTCGACGAGCTCGCCGTCCGCCTCGGCCGGGCCGTCCCGCACTTCCTGCCGACCTTCTGCGAGGAGGTCGGCCGGATCTTCCTCGGCCACGGCAACCAGACCTACGCCGCCGCCTGGTTCGGCAAGGCCCGCGAGGCCGAACGCACCCACGGCCTGACCGTGGACGAGGAGCGGCTGCGCTCCGTCTTCCTGGAGTTCGCCCTGGCCGGCGCGCTCACCGTCAAGTCGCTGCGCCAGTACGTCAAGGAGCTCGCCCAGCGGCTCGACCCGCTGACCGCCTGGCAGCGCTTCCGCCAGCTGTGCACCGAGCGCTCCGCGGCCGGCATGGCCCCGTACGCCGGGGTCGCCGAGGACGCCCGCGCCCTGATCAAGGCCGCCGGGCTGGACCGCGCCGAGCACGAACGGGCGCTGCTCGCCGAACTGCTGGACTCCCCGGCGGTCAACCGCGCACCCGCCGCGTTCTGGAAGTCCTGGCACGGCGCTCTGGTCGAGCTCGGCCGCGGCGACGCGGCAGTCCGCACCCGACTGCTGGAACTGCTGCCCGACCCGGCCTCCTCCGACCCGGCCCCGCACGAGGCCGCCTGGCTGTCACTCCTCGCCGAGACCGGCGCCGAGCAACTGCTCACCGGCCCCCGCCCCGAGGGCGTCGAACCGGCCGCCGCCTGGCTCCAGCGCTGGTGCCACCACCACGGCCGCGGCTGGCGTACCCGGCCCAGCTGCCCGGCCACCCTCGCCCTGGCCGGCCGGATGGTCGAGCGGCTGCGGGCCGACGCCGTCCCGGTCGACCTCTTCACCGGCATCCGCGCCAGCCACACCCGGATCGACCTGCTGGACCTGCTGCTGAGCGCGGGCGTGCCGGTGGCCGACCCACCGGACGGGCTCGGCTTCGACCTGCGCGAGTGGGCCGCGCAGTGCGGCGCCGACAGCCCCGCCCTCGCCGCCGTCGGCGCCGACGACCGCTTCCGGCCGCTGCTGCGCCGCGCCACCCCGTCCGCCTGGGAGACGGCCGTCAAGCGCCAGGCGCCCGTCCTGCCACTGCTGAACGAGCTGTTCGCGGAGTGGGCCGAGGACCGCGCCGAGGAGCTGTCCGCCGCCCGCGGCCTGGCCGGCGCCGCCGACCTGGTCCGTTCGCTCAGCCAGTACCGCACTGCCATCCGGACGGTCTCACCGGCCGTCGCCGAGCGGATCGCCGCCCTCGACGTCACCGCGCTGCTCACCGACGCCCTCAACGCCGGCATCCTGGACGAACTCGGCTGGCCCGCCCTGGAGGAGGCGCTCGGCAAACTCGCCGACCCGCCCGCCGCCGACGCCCCGCAACACCCCGTTCCCAGCCTGGGCGTCACCGGCCTGACCGGCCTGATCATCGAGGACGCCTGGCCGTACCTGATCCTCGCCCGCCTCGACCGGGCCATCGTGGTCGGCCCGGAGGGCATCGTGCTGGAGCACACCCTGCGCCTGCCCGAACCGCTGCACCGGCGCGACCGGACCAGGCTGCGCCTGGTCGACGGCGAGCTGCTGGTCGTCCGGTCCCACGAGGGCAAGCAGCTCGCGTACTGGTCCAGCCGCCCGGACGAGCAGTTCGAGCTGGAGGGCCAGACCATCGCCGGCTACTACTACGGCGACCGCGAGCCCGAGGCGCCGTCCCTCCAGCTGCCCGGCGGCGGCCGCACCACCGGCGAGCGGCCGCTGCACGCCGGCGACACCCGGATGCCCCACGAGTACCGCGTCCTCGGCGACGGCACCGGGTACTGGACGCTGCGCCACGCCTCCGACGGCAGCCCCGTCCTGCGTGAACTCGACCCGGCCACCGGCACCCTGGGCCGCACCGCCGAACCGCCGGTGATCGCCGCCACCGCCCAGGCCGGCCGACTGGTCCAGGGCAGCACCTGGCTGCTGCCGCTCCAGCCCGGCCTGGAGCGGACCCCGCTCGGCACCGACGGCACCGTGCTCGGCAGCTGGGCCCGGGTCGAGCCCGGCAAGGCCGTCACCACCTTCACCGCCGACGGGCAGCGCATCGTGCTGCCACTGGACGGGCACCGGGCGGGCACCGTACCGGTCGGCCGGCTCGCCCTGCCCGGCGCGGCCGCCCCGGTGGTCAGCCACACGTCCAGCGACCACTTCTCGCTCAACCTGCCCGACCTCACCGGCCGCGCCGACCGCACCGTCGATCTGCGCCCCGGCCGCTCCGGCGAACTCTCCGCCGCGGGCACCCCGCTCATCCCGCCGTACCCGCACTGGCACGCCCTGCGCCCGCGCGACGAGGCCGGCTCCGAGGTGCTGCGCGCCGTCGCCGCCGAGCAGGCCGCCCGGCTGATCGACGCCGCCTGGCCGGTCGACACCGAGCCGGGCCCGGAGGACGAGCAGCGCTGGCTCACCGTCCAGGGCGTGCGCCGCCCGCTCGCCCGGCACGGCGAGGCCCTCCGCTCCCTGCCCGTGCAGGCGGTCGGCGCCGTCCTGCCCGGCATCGCCCACCCGCAGCTGCTGGCCGGCGTCGCCGGGCTCGCCCGCGCCGCCGCCGACCTGCTGGGCCAGGTCGCCCGGTTCGTCCCGCAGTCCGAGGCCGAGCGCCCCGAGAAGGCGAAGAACACCGAGTGGCGGCCCGACCACGGCCGCGACGACGAACTGCGCGAAGCCGTCCAGGCCGTGCTGCCCGAGATCGGCGGCTTCGGCGGTTGGGGCTCGTCCGGGAACTGCTGGGTGCTCAACAACCTGCGCACCGTCAGCGCCGTGCTGGCCGCCCCGCCCGCTGTGAACGGCGAGGGCTGGACCACCCCCGCCAACGTCACCCTGCGCGGCGGCGACGCCCACCACGGCTGGCTGCACCTGCTCGGCCAGGTCCACGCCCTGGCCTACGCGGTGGCCGCGCCGTTCACCCGGCCCGCCCACCGCTCCTCGCTGGTCCTGCTGCTCGGTGAACTGACCAAGGGTCCACTGGCCGACCGGGGCGCCACCCTGCGCGAGATCGTCCTCGCCGAGCAGGCCCCGGCGGGCGCCGACGCCACCAGCGGCCGACCGGACGCCCACCGCCAGGGCGAGGTGCTGCGGCACGGCGAGCGCACCGTCGTCATCCTCGGCCACCAGCGGCAGTTCACCGACGGCACGGTGCACTGGCTCGCCGTCGACCACGACCCGAGCGGGGAGTTCGGGCCCGTCGCGCACTTCACCACCGTCGAGGAGCGCGGCACCGAGGAACTGGTCTCCGCGGCCTGGGTCGCCAAGTTCTGGCGGGTCGCCGCGCTGCGCGGCACCGTCCCGTGGGACCAGGCCAGGGCCGAAGCCTTCAGCGCGCTCACCGGCATCGGCACCGCCCGCTCCGCCCTGCTGCTCAGCCCGCCGGCCAGGCTGCTGCACTGGAACGGCGACCCCATGCCCGCCGAGTTCGGCCTCAAGTCCGGCGAGTTCAAGGCCGCCCGGGCCTGGCTGCGCGGCCACGACGACACCGGCCTCGCCGCCGTCTGGGGAGCCCTGCTGCCCGCCGACCCGAAGACCCTGTGGACGGACGGCCCCGACCTCGCCGCCGGGGCCGAGGAGTGGATCCGGCGCTTCGGACGGCTCGTCACCCTCCCCGAGGAGGCGCTGTCCACCGTCCAGGGCGTGTCCATCGACACCGTCGAGGCGGTGCTCAACCCCGCCCACACCCCGTGGCTGACCCGCCGCACCGGCTTCCGGCTCACCGACGAGGGCGGGGCCGTCCCGCGGCTGGTCCCCGAGGACGCCTCCGCCGTCCCCGACAGCGGCGCGCTCAGCTCCACCATCGGCGCGCTGCGCTGGCTCGCCTACCACCTGCCCGCCGACAGCCCGCTGCGCCCGCTGCTGCCCACCGCCGCCACCGCGCTGCGCGACCGCCTGACCGACCAGGAGCTGCTGCTCGACCTCGACCTGATCCGCACCGTCAAGGGCGCCTCGCTGGCCGCCGTCCTGCGCACCCACTTCGGCCTGCCCGCCGAGGGCGGCGCCGACCCGGACGGCCTGGTCCGCTGCGGCCCGGCGCTCGTCCTGACGCCGTACCACGAGGACTTCGAGCGGATCTGGCTGCGCCCGGCCGCCCTCACCGGCCCGGACGACCCGCTGCTCGAACTCCTTGACGGGCTCTCCGGCAGCTACTGGTTCTCCACCGAGCGGGGCGCCATCGAGTCCGTGCTGCGCGGCGAGCCGGAGCGGCTGGCCGCCTCCGCCGCTGAGGTGCCGGCCACCGGCGACGGCCCCGCCTGGCTGCAGAACCCGCAGCTGTCCGTCCCCGAGCTGGTCGCCGAGGTGTCCCGCACCCACGGCCTGGGCGAGGACTCGGCCGCGCTCTACCTCCAGCTGCTCGCCCTGCCCGACCCGACCGACCGCAACGCCGCCCGCTGGACGGGTTGGAAGCCCGCCCGGCTGAAGAAGGCCCGCGCCGAACTCGTCGCCACCGGCCTGGTGCTGGAGGCCAAGCGCGCCCGGGCCGGCCGCAGCCTCTTCCTGCCCGGCGGCTGGCAGGAGGCCAAGTCGCCCGCCCTGCCGGCCGAGACCTGGAAGGCCGCCCTGTACGAACTGCCCACCCACCGGCCCGCGGTGGTTCCGCTGCCCGTCCCCGAGCTGTTCGCCCGGGCCTGGCAGCGGACCGTCGAGGGCGACACCCCCGGCTACGAAGAGCTCCAGACCAGCAAGCGCAGGAAGGCCCGCCGATGACCGCCACCGAGACCACCACCGGAGCGACCGGCACCGCCCCGGCCGCCGCGGACCGGCAGACCGTCCCGCCCGAGGAGAAGTACGCCGCGGAGCTGGAGTTCCTGGCCGCCCACGACAGCGGCCCGCGCCCGCCCGGCTGGCGGCTGACCCCGCGCGCCGTGGTCACCTTCGTGATGGGCAGCGGTGGCGAGAAGCTCAAGGCCGGGCGCAAGGGCCTGGTCATCGAGCCGAAGTTCGTCGGCGAACGCGCCCTCGTCGAGCGCTGCGTCGTCACCCTCGCCGGGGAGCGCGGCCTGCTGCTCGTCGGCGAGCCCGGCACCGCCAAGTCCATGCTTTCCGAGCTGCTCGCCGCCGCCGTCTGCGGTACCAGCGCGCTCACCGTCCAGGGCACCGCCGGCACCACCGAGGACCAGCTCAAGTACGGCTGGAACTACGCCCTGCTGCTCGCCAAGGGCCCCAGCCGCGAGGCCCTCGTCCCCTCGCCGGTGCTCACCGCGATGACCACCGGCGCGGTCGCCCGGGTCGAGGAGGTCACCCGCTGCCTGCCCGAGGTCCAGGACGCCCTGGTCTCCCTGCTCTCGGAGCGGCGCATCGCCGTCCCCGAGCTGGCGGGCACCCCGGACGCGCAACTGCACGCCACAGCCGGCTTCACCCTGATCGCCACCGCCAACCTGCGGGACAAGGGCGTCAGCGAGATGTCCGCGGCGCTCAAGCGGCGGTTCAACTTCGAGACGGTCGGCCCGATCGGCAGCCTCGCCGCCGAGGTCGACCTGGTCCGCCGCCAGTCCACCGCCGCCGTGGCCCGGGCCGGCGCCGCCTACGGGGTGGACGACGCCGTCCTGGAGGCCCTGGTCACCGCCTTCCGTGACCTGCGCACCGGCCGCTCCACCGAGGGCTGGGACGTCGAACGCCCGTCCACCGTGATGAGCACCGCCGAGGCGGTCTCCGTCGCCACCTCGCTCGGCGTCAGCGCCGCCTACCTGCCCGACGGCGGGGACCTGCTCGGCCGGCTGCCCGGCCAGCTCCTCGGCGTGGTCCGCAAGGACGACCCGTCCGACGCGGCCCGGTTGCTCGGCTACTGGGACGGCCCGGTCCGCCGCCGCGCCGAACAGGGCGCCGCCACCTGGCGCACCCTCTGGGACCTCCGCTCGGCACTGGAGGCCTGATCCGATGAGCAGCGCGGAGATCTCCCGCCCGGGCGACGCGGACCGGGCGGTCCGGGCCGAGGCCGACCGACTGGCCGCCTCCGGCACCGGCCGCCCCGGGCCCCACCTGATCGGCGTGCGCCACCACGCGCCGTCCCTCAGCGCGGTCGTCCCCGCGCTGCTCGACGCGGCCCGGCCGCAGGCCGTCCTGGTCGAGCTGCCCGCCGAGTTCCAGCCCTGGCTCGGCTGGCTCGCCGACGAGGAAACCCGGGCCCCGGTCGCCCTCGCGGCGGCCCCGGCCGGGCCGGAGGAGACGGCCGGGCCCGCCTTCTACCCGTTCGCGGACTTCTCACCGGAACTCGCCGCCCTGCGCTGGGCCCGGCGCAACGGGGTGGAGGCCATTGCCTGCGACCTCCCGCTCGCCCACCGCGCCGCCCGCACGGCGGCCGGCGGGACGGGACGGGGCGGGGCCACCGACCGGGCCGAGCGGCCCGGCGTCGCCGACGCGCTGCGCCACCGCCTCACCGGCCGCGGCTCCGACGAGGACCTGTGGGACCGCCTGGTCGAGACGGCCGCCCCCGGCTCCACCCCGGAGGCCGTCCGGCGGGCCGCCCTGATGGTCGGCTGGGCACTGCGCCGGGATGCCGAGACCGGCCCCGGCGTCGACCCGTACGACCTGCGCCGCGAGGCTTGGATGCGGGCCCGCATCCAGGCCGCTTCGGCCGGCGGGCGCCGGGTCGCCGCCGTGATCGGCGCCTTCCACGCACCCGCCCTGCTGGACGGCCCCCTCGCCCCCGAGGAGCCGCCGCACCCGGACGACCCCGGGCACGTCCTGTCCCTGATCCCGTACACCTACCCGCTGCTCGACGCCCGCTCCGGCTACCCGGCGGGCATCCGGGACCCGGAGTGGCAGCACACCGTCCTGGACGCGGGCGGCGACCCGGAACGCCTCGCCGAGGCGCTCACCACCACCGCCGTCCGGATCTGCGCCGCCCTGCGCGCCCAGGACCACCCCAGCGGCCCGGCCGACGCCCGCGAGATCGTCCGCCTGGCCGGCGACCTCGCCCGGCTGCGCGGCCACGCCGCCCCCGGCCGCGGCGAACTCGTCGAAGCGGTGCAGACCGTCCTCGCCCAGGGCGAACCCCTCGGCCGCGGCAGGGCCGTCGCCCGCGCCCTCGAACAGGTCCTGGTCGGCACCCGCACCGGCCGGCCCACCCCCGCCGCCCCGCGCAGCGGACTCGCCCCGGCCGCCGAGACCCTCCTCGCCGACCTCGGCCTGCCCGGCCCCACCGACCCCGGCCCGCGCGACCTGCGCCTCGACCCGCTGCGCAGCGACCTCGACCGCCGCCGCGAAATCCTGCTGCACCGCCTCGCCGTCTGCGAGGTCCCCTACGCCGAACCCGTCGCCACCACCGGCGCCGGCGGCACCGAAACCCTCGGCACCCGCTGGCGCCTGCACTGGACGCCCGCCACCGCCGCCATGCTCACCGTCGCCGGCACCCGCGGCGTCACCCCCGCCCAGGCCGCCGAAGGCGCCCTGCGCGCCCGCCTGACCGACCAGCCGACCCCGCGCGAGATCCTCGACGGCCTCACCGCCGCCGCCTCCTGCGCCCTCCCCGCCCTCGCCGAGACCCGCCTCACCCAACTCACCACCGTCCTCCCCACCTCCGCCACCCTCTCCGACCTCCTCGACGCACTCGCCCTCCTCGACCGCCTGGCCGCGGGGCACTTCCCGGGCTTCGCCCCAGGGGGAGATGCCGATCCCGGCCCGCTCTCCGGGCCGACGGGCCGGCCCGTCCTCGCCGCGGCCGGCGAGGTGCTCACCGTTGCCGCCGTGCGGCAGTTGGAGGGGCTGGGCGGGTCGGACGATCCGCAGGACGCGCGGGCACTGGTGGAGCTGGTACGGCGGGCGGACCGGCTCGGCGGGGTGCGGCTGGCGCACGTGCTGGCCGAACTCGCCGAGCAGGGGAGCCCGTTGGTACGGGGTGCGGCCGGTGCGGTGCGGGTGCTGCTCGGGCAGGAGCCGGCCGACGTGCTGGGCGGCCGGGCCGCTTCCTGGGTGGACGGCGCGACCGGTCCCGAGGCGCGACAGGCGCTCGGACGGGCGCTGGTCGGTCTGCTGACGGCTGCGGAGGGGCTGTTCGACTCCGCACCGCAGGCGCTGGAACCGCTGCTGGAGCGGGTCACCTCGTTGCCCGACGATGCCTTCCTGGACCGGCTGCCCGCGCTGCGCGGAGGGTTCGACACACTCAGCCCGGCCGCCCGGGAGCGGCTGCTGGCCCTGGTCGAGGAGCGCCTGGGCACCCGGCTCGCCGCGCTGCCCGAGGAGGCCGGGCCCGCCGTGCTCGCCGCCTGGGTGCGTGCGGACCTCACGGCGCGCGCGGCACTCGCCCGTCGCGGCCTCCTCCCTCCGGCCTCCGCGGAACCCCCGATGCCCTCGGAAGCCACGGGACCCACGGAAGCCATGGAAGCCGCACCGCGGCCCACGACCCCGGAGCGGCTCCTCGGCACGACCAGCCCGCCCCACGCCCTCGCCCCCGCCGAGCGCTGGCGGCTGCTCCTCGGCCGCCCCGGCAACGGCGGCCTGACCGGGCGCGGTGCCCGACTCGCCACCGCCCTGGACGAGTTGTACGGCAGCGGCCACGGCGAGGGCTCCGGCCCGGGCCTGGACAGCCGGGGCGGCAAGGGCGGCCGCGAGGCCCCGTACCCCGGGGTGCGGGAGTGGGCCGAGGAGCTGGAGTCGCTGTTCGGCCCCGGCCTGCGCGAGGAGGTGCTGGCCGCCGCCGTCGCGCAGGGCCGTACCGACGTCCTGGAGGCGATCGACCCGGCCGCCGTCCGCCCGTCCGTCGACCTGCTGCGCACCGTGCTGGACCACGCGGGCGGCCTGCCGGAGGCCAGGGTGGCCCGGCTGCGCCCGCTGGTGCGGCGCCTGGTGGACGAGCTGAGCCGGGAGCTGGCCACCAGGCTGCGCCCGGCCCTGACCGGGATCGCCGTGCCGCGCCCGTCCCGCCGCCCGGGCGGCGGGCTGGACCTGGACCGGACCATCCGGGCCAACCTGGCCACCGCCCGTCCCGCGCCGGACGGCGGCACCCTGATCGTGCCCGAGCGCCCGGTCTTCCGGACCAGGGCGCAGCAGGCCAACGACTGGCGGCTGATCCTGGTCGTGGACGTCTCCGGCTCGATGGAGGCCTCCACGGTGTGGGCCGCGCTGACGGCCTCGATCCTGGCCGGGGTGCCCTCGCTGAGCACCCACTTCGTCGCCTTCTCCACGGAGGTCCTGGACCTCACGGAGCGGGTGGACGATCCGCTGAGCCTGCTGCTGGAGGTGAGGGTCGGCGGCGGCACCAGCATCGCGAGCGGGCTGCGCTACGCGCGGGAGCTGGTGACGGTGCCGTCCCGCACGCTGATCGCGGTGGTCAGCGACTTCGAGGAGGGCGGGCCGGTCGGCGGGCTGCTGGCCCAGACCCGGGCGCTGGTGGACTCCGGTGTGCACCTGCTCGGCTGCGCGGCGCTGGACGACACCGGGACGGCCCGCTACTCGAAGGCGGTCGCGGGCCGACTGGTCGCGGCCGGAATGCCCGTGGCGGCGTTGAGCCCGCTGGAACTGGCCCGCTGGGTGGGGGAGAAGGTGCGATGAGCATGACGGCGCGGACGAGCGACTGGCCGGGCGTGCGGCCCGCGGTGGTCGCCGAGGTGGTGGCCGGGCTGAGCGCCCGGCTGCAGAAGCGGCTGGACGGCGCGGCGGCGAAGCTGGCGGAGCGTCCGGTGGGCCGGGAGGGCGACGAGTGGCGGGTGGAGGTGGACGAGGAGACGGTGCTCGTGCTGCACGCCCCGGGCGGGGTGATCGCCGGGGAGGCCGATGTCCGCTGCGGCTGTCTGCTCGCCCCGGCCTGTGTGCACCGGGCTGCCGCCGTCACCCTCTGCCCGCTCGCCGAAGCCGAGCCCGAGCCTGTGGTCGAGTCCGAGTCAGAGCTCGAGGACGCACGCGAGTCCGAGTCAGAGCCCGGGAGCGGCACCGGGACGGAAGCCACGGCAGGCCGGGAAGGCGCCCGGGACATTCCCGAGGAGTCGGCCGGCCAGCCGGCCCCCGCCCCCCTCACCGCCGCCGAACTCGCCGCCGTCCGCCACCTCCACGGGGCCGCGGCCGCCGTGCTGGCCGCCGGGGTGAGCGGCGCGGGCGCCGTCTCCCAGGCCGAGCTGCTGCGGGCCGCCCACCGGGCGCGCCTCGCGGGGCTGCACCGCCCGGCCGCGGCGGCCGTCACCGTCGCGACCCGGGTCCGGGCGGCGCGCTCCGGCGCGCCCGACCACCGCCTGGTGGACCTGGTGGCCGGCCTGCGCGAACTGCTCGGCCTCACCACCGCCCTGGCCGCGGGTGCCACCCCGGTCGCCGAGCTGCGCGGCACCGCGCGCCAGACCTACCGGGAGGAGGGTGGTCTGCGGCTCTACGGCCTGTTCGCCGAGCCGGTGCTGACGGCCACCCATGCCGGCGCGGTCAGCTGGGCGGTGGACGCCGACGGGCGCCTCAGCACGATCGCCGAGGTGATGCCGCACGACGACGCGGTGTCCGCCGCCCCGCAGGCGCTCGGGGCGGGCAACCGGACGGTCCGGCTGGGCGACACCGCGCTCAGCCACCGCGAGTTCAGCCGCGCCGGGCTGGCCGTCCAGGGTGCGACCAGGTCCACCGGCGGTCGGCTGGGCGCCGGTGCCTCGGTACGGGCGGTCCGCGCGGCGGGCGCGGCGTGGACGGCGGAGCCGGCCTCCCGGCTGTGGTCCGAACCGGCACCCGCCCAGGTGGCCCGGGCGCTGGCGGCGCAGGAGCTGCCCTACGAGAGCCGCCCGGCCGGGAGCGACCTGCTGTTCCTGGACGTCACCCTGCTGGGCACCGCCCCCACCGGCCCGGGCGGGATGCCGCAACTGCTGGCGCGCTGCACGACGGACGGCCCGACCGGTGATCCGGCGGCCGGCGGTCCGGTGATCGTCCTGCGCCCGGCGCACGAGCACCCCGGCCTGCCGTTCCGGGCCAACCTCGCGCTGCTCGCCACCGTGCCCGGCCTGCGGCTGCGGGTGATCGGCCGCCTGGAGCGCGCGGACCGTCCGGAGCTGCGCCTGCTCGCGATCGGCACGCCGCCGGACGCCTCCGACCCGCTCACCCTGCCCGCGGACCGGGCGGCTCGGGTCAACCTCGGCCTCGAACGCCTCCAGACCGCCGACCTCGCAGCGCCCGTGCCCGCGGCCCCCGAGCCCGCGGCCTCTGCCCCCGGGCCCGGCCCGGCGGACGAGCCGACGGCCCCTGCGCCGTACGGCCCGCCCGTCCATGTGCTCGGCCGCCGGGTCGAGCAGACGGTCACCAGCGGCCGGCACGCCCTGGCCCCGAGCGAGGCCTCGGCGGCGGCCGACCGGGGTCTGCTGCGCGCCGCGGGGCTGGCCACCGCCGCCGAGCTCCTCGACGGCCTGCGGGCCGCCGCGGTCAACCGGGACCGTGACGTCTTCGGCCGGATCGTCACGGACGACCACGAGGCCTTCGCCAACGCCTGGCTGACCGCCGCCTCCTACACCGAGGAGCTGGCCACGGCGCTGTGCGCGGCGGCCTGGTCCGGGGAGGGGTGAGGGCAGCCGGGGAAGGCAGGGGGAGTGCGGCTCCGTGCTCCGGTCGGCGCCCTGAGCGTCGGCCGGGCAGGGTTTCACCGGAGTCGGACCGGAACCGAGCGGGCACGGAGCAGCGGTCGTCGGCGCGAGGACCCGGCCGGGGTATAAGCTGAACTATTTGCACAGACCGATATCCCGCGCCAACTGGCATACTTGTCTCAGGAAGACACCGGAGGAGCTCTCGTACAGGGCCTCGTCCGGCACACGGTACGCCCAGCGCGACGGAAGGGTAGGCGAGCCATGGGAATCCGCGACGATGCGGCCGAGGTCCGGGCCCGCGGCTGGCGGACGCTCGCCGCGCTGCACGGCATGATCGACACCGCGCTGGAGAAGGCGCTTCAGGCCGAGTTCAAGCTCTCGGTGGTCGAGTACACGGTGCTGGAGGCGCTCTCCCGTCAGGACGGCTGGCACATGCGGATGCAGCAGCTGGCCCGCGCGGCGGCGCTGAGCAGCAGCGCGACCACCCGGCTGGTGAGCCGCCTGGAGGACCGGGGCCTGCTCAGCCGCTTCCTCTGCGCGGACGACCGGCGCGGCATCTACACCGAGCTGACGCCCGAGGGCCGCGACCTGCTGACGGCCGCCCGCCCGGTGCACGACGCCGCCCTGGAGGCGACGCTGGCCGAGGCCACCGAGGTCCCCGAGCTGGCCCCGCTGGTCGGGTCGCTCGCCGAGCTCCACCCGGCCAACGCCTGAGCCAACGCCTGAGCCAACGCCTGAGCCAACGCCTGAGCCAACGCCTGAGCCAACGCCCACGCGCACGCCAACGCCTGAGCCCGGACCGGCGCCTGAGCCCGATGCGGCCTGCCCGCGCAGGCTCTGCCCCGGCCCGACTGCTCCGGCAGCCGGTCGAGGTCGCGCCGGGGCTCGGCGTGCCGCGCCGTCACTGCTGTTCCTCGGCCCCCTGGACGACGTCGCGGGCCCGCCGCGGCCGGACCCGCGGGGTGGGCAGTTTGCCGTCGGGGCCGCTGCCAGGGCCGTTGTCGGGCAGTCCCGCGGCGCCGTGGTCCACCGTGGGACTGCCCGACAGCTCGTACATGCGCGGCAGGACGGGCCGGGGCACGACCACCGCGCCGGGCAGTCCGGGGATCTCGGCACCGGCCGGAAGGCCCCCGTCGGCAGGTGCGGCGGCGTGGTCGACGGCGCCGCCGACCCCCGGGGCGCCCGGACGGACGCCGTCCGTGGTGCGCGCCGCCGGGGCCTGGGGCGTGACCGGGACGTAGGGGACGGCAGGAGCCCCCGGGGCGCCGAAGGGCCCCGGAGCCCCTTGGCCACCGCCCGGCAGTCCGCCCAACCCCGCGGCCGTCGCGCCCGCCGGCGCCTGTCCGAAGGCGTCGGGCCCGGACCCGAGCGCGGAACCGGAACCCGGACCGGCCCCTGCCCCTGGCTGTGGGTCGGACGCCGGGGCCCGGGTGATCCGGGCACCCGACGGCAGCCCGGGCACCGTGGCCGACTGCCCGGCCTGCTCCAGCAGGGCCGAGGGCACCAGTACCACGGCCCGGGTGCCGCCGTACGGGGAGGGGCGCAGGGAGACCTGGACGTCGTGCCGGGCGGCCAGGCGCGCGACGACGAACAGGCCGAGCCGCAGGTCGTCGCCGAGTGCGGAGACGTCCAGCTCGGGCGGGTTGGCCAGGTACGCGTTGAGCCGCTCGTACTCCTCCTCGGTCATGCCGAGCCCGCGGTCCTCGACCTCGACCGACAGGCCCTCGGGGACCTCCTGCGCGGAGACCTGCACCTGGGTGTACGGCGGGGAGAAGGTGGTGCCGTTCTCGATCAGCTCGGCGACCAAGTGGATGACGTCGGCGACGGCCTGCCCGTCGAGTGAGACCCGCGGTACGCCCTGGACGACGACCCGGGAGTAGCTCTCGGTCTCCGAGACGGCGCTGCGCAGCACGTTGACCATGGGCACGGCGTTGCGCCAGCGCCGGGCGGGCAGGGCGCCGCCCAGGATGACCAGGTTCTCGGCGTTGCGCCGCATCCGGGTGGCCAGGTGGTCGACCGCGAACAGTTCGCGCAGCAGCTCCGGGTCCTCGTGTTCGCGCTCCAGTGCGTCCAGCATGCTGATCTGCCGGTGGATCAGGATCTGGGTGCGCCGGGCGATGTTGAGGAAGACCTTCTTCGTCCCCTCGCGGCCCTGGGCCTGGTGGACGATGGCGGCGACGGCGGCCCGGCGGACGGCGGTGAGGCCGTCCGAGGTCTGCTGGACGTCGTCGCCGGTCCGCCGGGACGGCGCCCAGGCGGTCGGGGCGGGCACCTGCTCCCCGGCGCGCAACCGGTCGACGACCTCGGGGATCTCCTGCTCGGCGAGCGCGATGGTGTCGGCCCGCAGTTGGGACAGCCGCGCGGACAGTGTCCAGGCGGCCCGGACGCCGCGGAACAGGCTGATCAGCACCACCAGAGCGACGACCGCACTGCCGGTCAGCAGCGCGGTGCGCTCCCCGGAGCCGCGCAGCAGGTAGACGGCGTAGCCCCAGGCGGCGGCGAGGCCCAGGCTGGGGACCAGCACGAGGGAGAGGAGCGGGCTGCGGAGGGAGCCGGACCGGCCGGCGCGGTGGCCCGTGCGGTGGGCCGATATGCCTGGCATCTGATTCCTTGCTGCAGGGCCGAGCCGCGGGACCGGGACGCCGGGTTCGGACCGGTGGGTCCGAGCGGCGGGTCGATTCCGTACGGCGCGGCCGGGCTTCAGGGCGTCGAAGCCGGGGGTTGCCGGAGCCGGTGACGTGCTGCCACTGGCCCGGCGGGGTGCAGCACGGCCGCCGACGGCACGGAACGCTATCAGCCCGGGGCGCCGCCGACGCAATATCAACTGGCCGCGCACGCGGGGACGGTGGCGTCGGAGCGGACTTCGGTCCGGATGGTTCGCCGGCGCAACGCAGCAGGTCGTGGACGTCGGCAGGATCGGGCCGACGGCCCCGGGAGGCCGAGGGCGCGCCCCGGAGAATTCGTCAGGCACAGGTCAAGCGCTGGTGTGGCGGACGTCCGCCACGTCCTCTCCGGCTTCCGGCCGCCGTCCTGCCGCCACCCTGCCTCCGGGTCTCAGCCCGCCAGCGGCATCGGCAGCACCCGTCTGCCGAGTCCCGGCGGTTTCTCCACCGGGGCCTCCCGCTGGGCGGTGAGTTCGTTCCAGGCCCAGCTGGTCAGGTCGGACAGCTCCGCGGACCACTGCTTGCCGTACGTGCCCGAGGCGACCTGTCCGAGTCGCAGCCGCTGGACGTCCGAGGTGCCGGCCGGCGGGTAGACGTGGGTGGCGTCCCGCAGGTAGCGCTCGATGCCGAACTCGGGCTGGAGGCCCCGGGCGGCGTGGATCTCCATCGCGTTGCGCGCGGAGTCCAGCGCGTACTCGGTGTTGATGAGCTTGGCGTTCATCAGCTCGGCGTCGCAGGCGCGGCCGTGGTCGAGCAGGTGGGAGGCGTGGTAGGCGGCGAGCCTGGCGGTCATCAGCCGCGACTGCATCTCACCCAACTTCAGCATGATGTTCGGCAGTTGGTTGATCGGCTGGCCGTACAGGACGCGTCCCTCGGCGAACCGGACGGTGTCCTCGACGATCGCGGTGTGGATGCCGAGCGCGACGGCGGCGAGGTTGATCCGGCCGTAGAGGGTGGAGGAGGAGTAGGCGACGTCCAGCCCCTGCCCCTCCCGGCCGAGCCGGTTGCCGACCGGAATGCGGCAGTCCTCCAGGAGGATCTCGCCGAAGCTGAAACCGTGCAGCCCGCTCTGCGACCCGGGGGAGCCGGTGCGGAACCCGGGACGGTCGCTCTCGACCAGGAAGGCGGACAGGCCCCGACTGCCCTCGCCGGTGCGCAGGACCACGCCGTGCACGTCTCCGATGTGGGAGTTGCCGACGAACCACTTGCGCCCGTTGAGGACGTACTCGTCGCCGTCGCGGGCTGCGGTGCCGGTCATCCCGAGCACGTGCCCGCCGGACTCCGGCTCGGTGACGGCGATGGTCGGCAGGCACTCCCCGGAGGCGAACTTCGGCAGCCACTTGCGGCGTTGGGCCTGGGAGCCGTAGTGGAGGACCTTGGCCACGCCCAGCTGGGAGGCCTGCGCGATCGAGCCCGCGGCCCCGCTGACCCGGGCCAGCTCCTCGATGATCACGGTCTTGGCGACGTGCCCCAGGCCGAGGCCGCCGAACTCCTGCGGGATCGTCACGCCGATCCAGCCCTGGCGGGCGATCTCCCGGGCCAGCTCGAACTCGACCTTCCGCTCGGCCTCCATCCTGGCCACCCGCGGACGCACCTCCTTCTCCGCGAAGTCACGGACTTCGGCGCGAAGGCCCTCGTGACGGTCGTCGGTGAAGTAGTCCATCGCCATGCTCCGGTCCTCTCGATGCGTGTGGTGCCGTGCCTCCGTCCGTGCCGTCGATGCCGCTCCGGCAACCCCCAAGGGGGCGATGGGTGTGCGGGAGTGTCGGCCGGTCGCCCCGGTGCGATCGGCGCATGCGTCACCGGGCGGTGTCCCGGTGGCGGGCGCCGTCCGTGTCTTCGGCAGGGCTCATTGTTGTATGGGGTGCCGGGGCATCCCAGAGTCGATCTTGGATTGGCGTGATTCGGCCCGTCTTCACCGAGAGGGGTTTCGTTCCGGGCGGGGAAGGGAATCGATCTCCGCTTCCGTGACGGTCCGTCGATCGGTCGTCCACATGTGGTTCTGGCCGGTCGTCGGCAGGGCCGAGGAACGGTCGATCGGAACCGGCCGGTCGTTCTGATGTCTGGTTACATGTCCGCCATGACTGATGTGATGAGCACTCAAGGCCAGTTCCCGGGTGCCTCCGGGGAGTCCGCGCGAACCCGCAGGCTGCGCGGCCTTGGGCTCAACGACCCGTCCGCGGACGAGGCCTTCGACCGCTTCGCCCACCTGGCAGCCAGTATCACGCGCGCTCCCATCGCGATGGTCAACTTCATCAACGACGAGCGTCAGATGTTTCGCGGGCTCTACATTCCGCCAAGTTCGGCCGACATCGCGGCCGAGGACGGATCGTCCTGGGCGGACCGCGGCATCGCCTTCGACCTCCCCACCCGCGAGATGCCGCTGAGTCACGGCTTCTGCCCGCACGTGGTCGCCCAGCGTTCCCCGCTCGCCCTCGACGACATCCTCGCCTACCCCCGGTTCGCCGGGAACCCGGTGGTGGACGAACTCGGCGTCCGCGCCTACCTCGGCGCCCCGCTCGTCGACGACACCAACACCGTCATCGGCACCGTCTGCGTGCTCGACCGGGAACCCCGGCAGTGGGGGCGTGAGCGGCTGCGCGACATCCAGCACCTCGCCGAGGCGCTGCTCTCCGAGATCCGGCTGCGCGACAGCCTGCTCACCCAGCGCCAGGAGATGTTCGCCGCCTTCGACGGCTCGCCGTTCCCCATCATGCTGACCGAGGGGCCGGGCCAGGAGATCCGGTACGCCAACGCCCAGCACGCCGATACCTTCGGCGCACCCTCGGCGTACGGCACGATCGGCGCCGCGTACCCGCAGCTGGGTGCTGCGGGCCTCGAACAGGCCGTCGTCGAGGCGTACCACACCGGTCGCACCGCCGTCCTCGACAACGTCCGGATCCAGTCCGCCCGTCCGGACACCCAGCGCGGCCGACAGGTCTTCAGCTTCACCTGCACCCCGTTGCGGGCCGCGCTCACCGGCCGGATCAACGGCGTCCTCACCGTCGGCATGGACATCACCGCCCAGTCCCGCACCGAGGAGGAGCTCGGCACGCTGGCCGCCCTGCTCGTCGACCGGCTCCAGCAGAGCGGCGCCTCCGTGCCCGGCCGTTCGGCGATCCCCGGCGGGGCCGGTTCCGTCCTGCCCGGCTGAACCCCGGCCGGTGCGGACCGTCCACCACCGTGGCGGGGCGCCTCTCACCCCCGTGGAGAGGACCCCGCCACGGTGCCGTCCGGGACCGGCAGTTCGCCGGGGTCCGGCGCTTGCGTTCCGGTGTCCTCCCGGGGCCGCCCCCCGGGCCGAGTGGGTGAACCGTTCCCGCTCCGCCGCCCCGGCCGGGCCCGTGCCGGGGCCGCCGGGTGGTAGGCATGGGCCGCATGGACTGGTTCGCCGCCCCCGACTACTGGCTGAGCCGGCTGCTCGTCCAACGCCTGCTCGCAGCCCTCTACCTGATCGGATTCCTGGCCGCCGCCGCGCAGTTCCGCGCCCTGATCGGGACCGACGGCATGCTGCCGGTGCCCCGGTTCACCGCCAGGGTCCCGTTCCGCCGGGCGCCCGGCCTGTTCCACCTCCACTACAGCGACCGGTTCTTCGCCGCCGTCGCCTGGAGCGGTGCCGCCCTCGCCGCCGCCGTCGCGGCCGGGCTCGGCGACGCCGTTCCGCTCTGGGCGTCGATCCCGCTGTGGGCGGTGCTCTGGGTCCTCTACCTCTCCATCGTCAACGTCGGGCAGACCTGGTACTCCTTCGGGTGGGAGTCGCTGCTGCTCGAAGCGGGTTTCCTCGCCGCGTTCCT
Organism: Kitasatospora sp. NPDC093102; assembly: GCF_040683915.1. Taxonomy (NCBI): domain Bacteria; kingdom Bacillati; phylum Actinomycetota; class Actinomycetes; order Kitasatosporales; family Streptomycetaceae; genus Kitasatospora; species Kitasatospora sp. NPDC093102. Next base: position 70,924 of record NZ_JBFBFA010000006.1, read on the forward strand.
GGGCAACGCCGACACCGCCCCGCCCGCCCCGGTGCTGTGGCTGATGCGCTGGCTGGTCTTCCGGGTCGAGTTCGGCGCCGGGCTGATCAAGCTGCGCGGAGACAGCTGCTGGCGCGATCTGACCTGCCTCCGGTACCACCACGAGACCCAGCCGATGCCCGGACCGCTCAGCTGGTTCTTCCACCACCTGCCCGATCCGCTGCACCGGGTGGAGGTCGCCGCAAATCATTTCGTCCAACTCGTCGTACCAGTCTGTCTGCTGCTGCCGCAGCCGGTCGCGAGCTACGCGGCCTGCGCTGTCCTCGTCACCCAGCTCTGGCTGGTCGCCTCCGGCAACTTCGCCTGGCTCAACTGGCTGACCATCGTCCTCGTCCTCGCCGCCGTGGAGCCGGCCCGACTCGGCCTGCCCGTCCACGCCCGCGACTACCCCGGCACCCCGGTCTGGTACGAGGCGCTGGTGATCGCGCTGACCGTCGCCGTCGTGGTGCTCAGCTACTGGCCGGTGCGCAACATGATCTCCCGGGGCCAGGCCATGAACCGCTCCTTCAACCGGCTGCACCTCGTCAACACCTACGGCGCCTTCGGCAGCATCAACCGGCTCCGCCAGGAGGTGGTGGTGGAGGGCACCGACGAGGCGGTGCTCACCCCGCACACCGTCTGGCGCGAGTACGGATTCAAGGGCAAGCCCGGAGACGTGCGCCGCCTCCCGCGCCAGTTCGCGCCCTACCACCTGCGGCTCGACTGGCTGATGTGGTTCGCCGGCATCTCGCCCGCCTACGCCCGCCCGTGGTTCCTGCCCTTCGTCGCCCGACTGCTGTCCGGCGACCGCGCCACCCTGCGCCTGCTGCGCCACAACCCCTTCCCGGACGCCCCGCCGACCCACGTCCGGGCGACCCTCTACCTCTACCGGTTCACCGATTGGCGCGAACTGCGGGAAACCGGTGCGTGGTGGCACCGCATCGCGCTCAGCGAGTACCTCGCGCCGGTTGATCTGCAGGCCCTCGGCCGGGCCGGCTTCCGGCCGCCGCTCGGCCGACGCGGCCCGGCGCAGGGACGCGGTGTCCGGGAGGTGCCGCTGGAGCGGTTCCGCCGGCACGGGCGCCGGACCGGCCCCCGGCCCGACCGCCGGTCCGGTCCGTCCGCCGGAGAGCAGCGCGAGGAGCCGCGGTGAGGGGCCGCCGGGAGGAGCCGTGAGTAGCGGAGACACCTGTCCGGAGCAACGCCGGACCACCCGGTCGGACCGCCCGAGTGGCGGCCAGGCGGGCGGTATGGCACGCGACACCCGCCCGTCGGGGCGGTGGGTGCGTGCAAGGCTCGAACGGGCACCCGTATTCTGGGCCTCCACAACCGGCAGCCCGACCGCGCGCTCCCCGGCCCCGCCCAGGGGCGACCCCGCGCAACCGGTCCGCCGCCCCCTCGCCGCCAGCCCCGCCGCCGTCGCCCAGAACCGGACCTCACATGACAGTGCTTCACTCGCGCAACGCCGACGCAGCCGACCCGGCGGACGTCGCCGACGCCGCAGACGTCAAGGACCCCCAGGACGCCGCCGCGGAGCCCAGCCTCCGCGGGGACCTCGGCCGCTACGCCGAGCTCGGGGCCTTCACGCTCACCGCCGAGACCCATGCCTGGTACGCGGCCGTCGACACCGTCGCCACCCCCGAGGACGCCCGCGCCGCCTCCACGGCCCTCGCCGAACTGCGCGGCAGCGACCTCCAGCAGACCTGGGAGGCCGTCACCGCCCTCGCCGCCGAGGCCAAGCTGGACGAGCCCGACACCGTCGCCAAGACCGCGCTGCTGGTCGAGATGCTCCAGCGGGTGCACCGCACCTCCGCGACCCTCTTCCCCGCCGTGTACGACGCCGACCTCGGCGCCCTCACCGCCGCCACCGCCGACAGCGCCTGGCGCCGCGAGAACGGCGTCAAGCTCTCCTGGCTGCGCGGCCGCTCGCTGCGCAAGCAGGCCGTTGCGCTCGCCACCGACCGCCGCATCCGCCGGGAGGACCTGCACGAGGCCCTCGCCTCCGCCGAGGTCGAGCGCCGCGTCTGGGCCGCACTGGCCCCGGTCGGCACCCTCCCGCGGGTGCCCGCCGACGGTGCCCTGGTCGACCGCACCGCCCAGGCCTTCGAGGCGATCAACACCGGCCTGCGCGGCCTCGCCCGACTGCTGCCCGACCACGACCTGGACGGGCTGCCCTTCGCCGAGCTGATCGACCTGGTCGAGCGGCTCGCCGCCGACGAGGGCACCCTCTACCGCCTGCCCACCATCCGCGGCCTGCGCGTCGGCCTGGAGGAGGCCGGCCTCGCCGACCTGCTCGCCGAACTCGCCGCCGCCAAGGCCGACCGCCGCGCCGCCGAGGCCGCGTACACGGCCCGCCAGGCGCTGGTGGCCGGGCAGCGGGACGGGCTGGCGGAGCAGGCCGCTGCCGCCGAGGAGACGGCGGTCGAGGAGCCGGGTGCCGAGGTGGCGGCCGAGGCCGTGGCTGAGACCGCCGTCGAGTCCGATGGTGAGGCAGGGGGTGAGGCCGGTGCGGAGGCCGGTGCGGAGGAATCGGCCGACCGGGCTGACGCCGAGGCGGCTGCCCTGCAGGCGCTGGCCGGTGGGCAGCGGGACGGGCTTGTCGAGGCGGCCCCGGTCCCGGTGACGGCTCCGGCGGAGGAGGCCGACGAGGCCGCTGCGGCCGCCGAGGCAGAGGCCGAGACCAAGGCTGAGACCGAGGTTGAGGTCGAGGCCGAGGCGGTGTCGGACGTGGGTGTCGCTGACGGTGAGCCGGCGGTGGCGCAGGCCGCGGAGGAGACCCCGGCTGCTGCGGTCTCCCTCCCGGCGCCCTCCCCGGCGGCCGACGACCTGGTGGCCGCCGCGACTGCCGCCCTGGTCGAGGCCGAGGCGGAGACTGCGGACGAGACGGCGGCGGTGGAGCCGGAGGCCGCCCCGGTCGCCGAGGAGGTCGCTGTCGAGGAGCCCGTCGCCGAGGTCGCGGTTGTGGAGCCGGTGGTCGAGGCCGACGAGTCTGCGGCCGAGGTGACGGAGCCGCTGGTTGAGGTCGAGGCCGAGCCGGTGGCTGAGAGTGAGCCTGAGGCCGTCGTGGCGGAGCCTGCCGTCGAGGAGCCGGTTGCGGAGGTTGACGCGTCTGCCGTCGAGGCGGAGGTGGCTGAGGCCGAGGTGGTCGAGGTCGCTGCCGAGGTCGTTGTCGAGGAGACCGTCGCCGAGTCCGAGGCTGTTGCCGTCGAGGTGACGGAGCCGCTGGTTGAGGTCGAGGCCGAGCCGGTGGCTGAGAGTGAGCCTGAGGCCGTCGTGGCGGAGCCCGCTGTCGAGGAGCCGGTTGCGGAGGTTGACGCGCCTGCCGTCGAGGCGGAGGTGGCTGAGGCTGAGGTGGTCGAGGTCGCTGCCGAGGTCGAGTCCGAGACCGTTGCCGAGGTCGAGCCCGAGACCGTCGCCGAGTCCGAGGCTGTCGCGGTAAAGGTGACGGAGTCGGTGGCCGAGGCTGCCGCCCAGGCGCCTGCGGTCGAGGCCGAGGAGCCCGCCGGCGAGCCCGAGCCCGAGCCCATCGCTGCCGTTGCCGAGGAGACCGTCGCCGAGCCGGAGACCGACGCCCGTCCCGCGAAGCCGGACTTCACGCCCGGTCGTCCCGTGACCGCCTACTCCGCCGACGAGCTGCTCGCCGTCGTGCGGTGGGTGAACGGCGACGGTGTCGAGCGGACGGACGAGGAGCTGCTGCGGGCGGCCATGAAGGAGCTGGGCTTTGCCCGCCTCGGCCCCCGGATCAAGGAGGCGCTGGGCACCGCCGTCGCCGCCGCACGGGGCTGACGGCGTACGGCAGAAAGGCGGAGGGCCCGGGACGCGGTCATGCGTCCCGGGCCCTGTCGTGTTCCGGGGGTGTCCTCCGTCAGCCGGCCTTGTTCCACGGCTGGCTGGACATCAGGGCCTTCACGTTGGCGACGTACCCCGGGTTGGGGATGGCCAGGCTGCCGACGACCTCGCCGGTGGCCGGGTCGGTGACGGCGTTGTAGTGCACGTTGCCCGCGCCCGCGTTGTACGCGGAGACGACCAGGTCGAGCAGCGGCGTCTTGCCGGTGGCCGGGTCGGGCGAGAGGTCGTACTTGCCGCCGAAGGAGGAGTCGCCGTAGTAGGCGACGAGCCAGTCGAGCAGTTGGGTGCCGAGCTGGACGTTCCCGGTGAGGGTGGCGGGGTCCGAGGTGGTGCCGAACTTGCCGTTCATCCAGCTGACGGTGTTCGGCATGACCTGCATGGTGCCGATCCCGCCGTCGCAGGCGACGATGCCGGACTGCCAGCCGCTCTCCTGCCAGGCGATCGCCTTGACCAGGTTGACGGGCAGCGGCGGGAGCTGGTCGGTGCCGCCGGTGCCGAGCTTGAGCGTCCGGGACTGGCCGGCCGCCGCCGCGAGCGCCGTACCGACGGTCTCCCTGGCTTCGTCCGGCCGGGGTTTGCTGGGTGTGCAGCCGCTCTGTGCCGGGGGCACGTGCGGGGTCGCGGGCGCGGGCGGCGGGGGCGCGACCGGGCCGGGCTTGGCGCTCGGCACCGGGGCCACGACGACGGGCTTGGCGACCGGCGGCTGGGTGGGCACCCCCGCGGGCAGGCCGCCGGCACCGGCCCCCGCCTTGGCGGCGCCGCCCGACGGGGTGGTCGGGGCGGGCTTTCCGGACTTGCCCGGGCCGGCGCTCGGGCTCTGGGTGGCGCCGGGGCTCGTGCTCGCCGGGGCGGTCGGGCTCGGAGTGGTGTCCGTGGACGGGCTCCCGGTCGGTGTCGTGACGGCCGAGGCGCTCGCGGCCACCGGGGTGCTGTCGGCCGACGCGTCCTGGTGCCGGCCGGCGTGCTCGGTCCCGCAGCCGGCGAGGACGGCGGTCGAGACGGCGACGGCGGACACCAGGACCAGTGTCCGCCGGGTCGTGCTCACTCTCATGTGTGGTCCCCCCACTTCTCACCGGCGGTCGCCGGTGAGTGGCGGTCATCCTACGAGGTGCCCGTACCGCCGGGACCGGACGGGTGGTCGAGGGCCCGCCGTAGCACGGCCGGGGCGGTCACCAACGACGGCCCGTACCAGGTCAGGTGCCGTCCGCTGACCAGTGCCGCCGGAGTGCCCGGGAACGCCTCCGGGCCGTCCTCGGCGGTGAAGCGGTACGGCTCGTCCGGCAGGACCACCAACTCCGCTCGGCAGGCGAGCAGTTCGGGCAGCGGGATGGCCGGGTAGCGCTCGGGGTGGTCGGCGTGGACGAGCCGCAGGCCCAGGCGGCGGAGCAGATCCCCGGCGAAGGTGTCGCGGCCGAGGACCATCCACGGGCGGCGCCAGATCGGCACGACGGTTCGCGGGCCGCCGGGCTCCGGAGGGGTGCTGCCGCCCCCGACCGGGGCCCAGGCGGCCTCCGCCTCGTCCAGCCAGGCCGGCCGGGGCAGCCCGCAGGCGGTGGTCAGCAGCCGGTCCAGGGAGCGGAAGGCGTCGTCCAGGGTGCGGATGTCGGTGACCCAGACCGGGACGCCGGCCGCCCGCAGCGCGTCCAGGTCGGGGCGCCGGTTCTCCTCGTCGTTGGCGAGGACGAGATCCGGCGCGAGCGCGAGGATGCGCGGGACGTCCGGGTTCTTGGTGCCGCCGATCCGGGGGACGGGCAGGTCGGCGGGGTGGCTGCACCAGTCGGTGGCGCCGACCAGCAGCCCGGGCGCGGTGACGGCGACCGCCTCGGTCAGCGAGGGCACCAGCGAGACCACCCGGCGGGGCGGGCGTGGCCCGAGCCGGACGGGGAGGTCGAGGTCGTCGCGAGGGGCGGTGGGGTCGGCCATCCGGCCAGCCTACGTCCGGGGCGGTCGGCGGCGTACGAGCCCAGGGGCGCACCAGCGGCAACCGGTCGTGAACGGGCGGGAACCCGCAGCCCCGGACGCCCGACTACCTGGTCCGGGTCCGCAGCACGGGCCCTCAGCACGATCACCCAGCACCAGCACCAGCACCAGCACCGTCACCGTTACCGGACACGGTCACCCAGCACCGTCACCGAGCACGGTCACCGACCAGGAGAGAGTTGTCATGCGTCCTCGCGTCGTCTGTGGAATCGCGGCCGCCGTCGCCCTGTTCGCCACGGCCTGCGGAAGCGGGACCGGGGGCGGACCGAGCGCCTCCGTCACCGCCCAGGCCGACCCGGGCAGTGGATTCCCCGTCAAGGTCGCGGACTGCGCGGGCAAGGAGACCACCATCGCCAAGGCGCCCGCCAGGATCGTCACCAGCAATGCGTCGAGCCTGGAGCTGCTGCTCCACCTCGGTGCCGGGGAGCGGGTGATCGGCACCGGCTTCCCGCCCGGCAAGGGCACCCTGCCCGCCGCCCTCGCCGAACAGGGCGCCAAGGTGCCGGTGCTCGGGGACAAGGGCATAGCCAAGGAGAAGCTGCTCGGCTCCGGTGCCGACCTCTACGTGGACACCTTCGGCGCGATGCCGATGATGGGCGGTGGCGCCACCGGGCCGAGCGAGGAGGAGTACGCGGCGGCCGGCATCCAGCACGTGTACCTGCTCTCCACCGCCTGCGCCGGCACGCCGAAGGCCGCCAAGGCGCCGCGCACCGACCTCGCGGGGATCGAGGAGGACGTCCGCCGGCTCGGCGCCGTCACCGGCACCGCCGCACGGGCGGAGGAACTGGTCGCCGGGATGGAGAAGCAGCTCGGCGAGGTTCGCACCGCGCTCGCCGCCGTACCGGAGGGGCAGCGGCCGAGCTACTTCGTCTTCGACTTCGACGCCGGCACCAAGCAGCCGGTGGCGGTCTGCGGCCGGCAGGTCGCCAACGCCGTGATCACCCAGGCCGGGGCACGCAACGTGTTCGCCGACTGCGACGCCGACTTCAAGCCGGGCTCCTGGGAGGACGTGGTCGCCAAGAACCCGGACTGGATCCAGCTGGCCGTGCGCAACCGGGGCAGCGAGGAGGCCACCCGCAAGGCCTTCGACGAGGCCGAGGCCTTCCTGAAGGGCTTCCCCGCCACCCAGGGCCTGAAGGCCGTCCAGGAGGGGCACTTCGTCCGGCTCGGCTCCGAGGTGACCACCATCGCGGGGGTGCGCAACGCGGACGCCGTCCGGCAGATCGCCGCGACCGTCCACCCGGACCTCGTCAAGAACCCCGACCTCGCCAAGAACGGGCAGTAGCCGGTGACTTCGGCCATCGCCCGGAAGGATCGCGGCGAAGCCCGCCCGGCCCGCACCCTGCGGGCCGGGCCGCTGGCCGCCGCCCTCGTCGCCGCCCTGGTGCTCGCGCTGACCGCCGCCGTCTCGCTCGGCTCGGTCGACGTTCCGCCCGGCGAGGTCTGGTCGGTGGTCGCCCGCCGACTCACCGGGCAGGCGCCCGAACCCGGCACCCGTGACCTCATCGTCTGGCAACTGCGCGTCCCGCGCGCCCTGTTGGCGGCCGTGGTGGGCGCCGGACTCGGCCTGGTCGGCACCGCCGTGCAGGCCCTGGTCCGCAACCCGCTCGCCGACCCCTACCTGCTCGGCATCTCCTCCGGCGCCTCGCTCGGGGCGGTCGCCGCCATCGTCCTCGGCACCACCCTCGGGCTCCAGCTCTCCTTCGGCAGCGCGCTCGGCCTCACCGTCTCCCTGGCGGCGTTCGCCGGCGCGCTCGCCGCGTTCTCGCTGGTCTGGCTGATGGCCCGGCGCGGCGGCGGATTCTCCCCGCTGCGCCTGGTCCTCGCGGGTATCGGCATCGCCCAGTTCCTCGGCGGCATCACCAGCTACCTGGTCCTGCAGACCCGCGACGAGCAGCAGACCAGGGGAGTGCTGTTCTGGCTGATGGGCAGTCTCGGCGGCGCCGTCTGGGCCCAACTCGCCGTCCCTGCCGTCGCCGTGGCGCTCGGACTGGCCCTGCTCCAGGCCCGCGCCCGGGGCCTCAACGCGATGCTGATGGGCGACGAGACGGCCGCCGGGCTCGGTGTGGACGTCACCCGGCTGCGCCGCGAGGTCTTCGTCGTCACCAGTGTGCTCACCGGGGTGCTGGTCGCCGTCTCGGGGGCGATCGGTTTCGTCGGGCTGATGGTGCCGCACGTGTGCCGGCTGCTGGTCGGCGGCGACCACCGGCGGCTGCTCCCGCTGTCCGCGCTCACCGGGGCGCTGCTGCTGGTCGTCGTCGACACCGTGGCCCGCACCGCCCTGGACGGCCAGGAACTGCCGATCGGCGTGGTCACCGCCGTCCTCGGCGCCCCCACCCTGCTCTACCTGCTGGACCGACGACTGGAGCGCAGTTGAGGATCGCCGTCGAGGACCTGAGCGTCGCCCTGGCCGGCCGTACGGTGCTGGCCGGGGCCAATCTGATCGCCGAGGAGGGGGAGATCGCCGGACTGGTCGGGCCCAACGGCAGCGGCAAGTCCAGCCTGCTGCGCACCGTCTACCGGCACCTGCGGCCCAGCGCCGGCCGGGTGCTGCTGGCCGGGCGGGACCTGGCGGAGCTGCGACCCGCGCAGTCCGCCCGGCACATCGGGGCGCTGCCCCAGGAGCGGGGCGGGGACTTCGAGTTGAGCGTGCGCGAGGTGGTCGCGATGGGCCGCACGCCCTACAAGCGGGCCTTCGCGCCCGACGACGCCGAGGACCACCGGATCACCGCTGAGGCACTGGTCCGGGTCGGCATGGCCGAGGCCGCCGACCGCCGGTTCGCCCAACTGTCCGGCGGCGAACGGCAGCGGGTGCTGCTGGCCCGCGCACTCGCCCAGCAGCCGGACGTCCTGGTGCTGGACGAGCCGACCAACCACCTGGACGTCCGGCACCAGGTCGAACTGCTCGCCCTGCTCCGGGAGCAGCGCCGCACCACCCTGGTGGCCCTGCACGACCTCAACGCCGCCGCCTCGGTCTGCGACCGGCTGCACGTCCTGCACGGCGGCGCCCTGGTGGCCTCCGGGGCGCCGCGCGAGGTGCTGACCGCCGACCTGCTGGCCGAGGTCTTCGGGGTGCGGGCGGCGGTGGTCGAACACCCCCTCACCGGCGACCCGTTGATCGCCTTCGACCACCGCGCCCCGGCGCAGGCCCCGCCGGCCTAGCACCGCATCGGGCCGGCCTTCAGTACTGAGGAGCGAATGCCGGCCGATGCGGCACTAGTGCGTCGGCTGGATCCAGACCTTGGGGTACACCACGGCGTTGTCACCGCTACCCCCTGAATAGTTCGTGCCGAACACCCGGTCCGTGCCGTCGAAATGGTAGCTGTTGGTCCCGGAGAACGGGTTGTCCCAGTGGAAGGCGATCTGCTTTCCCTCGGCCGTTCTCGTCTTGCAGTTGTAAGCCTTGTAGGTGACCCAGGCTTCGGTCCCGGTCCCGATTCCATTGGATTCGGTGCGCATGTGGTTGTTCTTGGTGTTCTTCATGATTTTGCTCGGAGGATGGACCGTCCACTCACCGTGAGGTATGCCTTGGCCGGTCAAGGTCCAGTCGCAGTCCGTGTCGTTGGTGAGGTACACACTCACGCTGCGTGCTGCACTTTTGCTTTCGGCGGCATGTGCCGTTCCTCCCAGCGCCGTGACAGCCAGGAGCCCGGAGAGTGCCAGGCCTACTATTCCTCGCTTCATCTTTACTCCCTTCAGCTGTGTGCATGACCCCTCCGATTGATGCCCCCTCGCTGACGGGGCCGGACAGGGGGCAGCGATCCGTTTCCTGGTGAAGGATAGCGGCGATTCCACCGGACTCGACAGAAGGGAATGAACCGCTTTGAACGGTGGTCGGTGTTTTGCCGCGCCACCTTGCGGGCCCATGCCTGAGTCTTCACGGATGACCGCTTCCTCAAGCAGAGCACAGGCCAGAAGGATCCGCGCGACAGGTCACCGTCCGTCCACTCGTGAACGCGTTCCGTTGAATAGGGGTGTGGTTCGAGAAGCAAATGCGGGCACGAATGGGCGCGGCTTACGGGGGCGGAAATTCGGAATTTCCCCGAGCCCCCGGCCCTCCGGCGCCACGAACCGGCCAGGTGATCATTTGTCGGACGGTCCTGAGCTCTCGTAGTGGCTCGGCCGGCCGTCGCGCAGCACCGGGCGGCCGAGCCGGGCGGCCTCCTCGTTGCGCAGCAACTCCCACGTTCCGTCGGGTCGGTGGAGCGCTGCCGAGTGCCAGGGCGTCATCCATGCGTCGGCCGCCTCCAGCAGCCGGATGCCGAACTTGGCGGTTCCGGCCGGCTGCGGGTGGATGGACAGCCGGACGGCGCGCGGATGGTGCTCGGCGATCAGCTCGCCCCAGGCGCGGCTGCGCTGGATCACGCCGTAGGCGCGGCGGCGGCACTCCCGCTGGAGGGCGGAGCGGGTGCCGGTGAAGCCGACGGTGTCCTCGGTGAGGAAGCGGGTGATGCCCCGGTAGAGCCGCAGGGTCTCCTCCTCGGTCAGCACCTGTTCGCGCAACTCCTCGACGCTCGGCGCGTACTGGGTGTGCACCCGGGCGCGCTTCTCGTCGTAGGGGAGGTCGCCGAGGACGGCCCGCAGGTCGAAGGTGTCGAGGTGGGTCAGGCCCTCGCGGGCGATCATGGCGGTCAGGGCGTTCGAATAGGCGTCTATGTGGTCGTCCGGGACGTTGATCAGGTCGCCGAAGACATGCCCGTCCGAGCAGATCAGGATGCGGGCACCGGGCGCGTGCAGGCGGCCGATCTCGGCGCAGAGCCCGTCGAGGAAGCTCAGCGAAAGCCGTTCGCCCTCGTCGGGCAGGTGGCCGAGCACCTTCGCCGGGTTCGGCGACTTGCAGGGGAAGCCGGGCAGGGTCAGGGTGATCGGTTCGCCGGCGGCGATGAAGTCCGTCAACTGCGCGAGCTGGAGCGGGAAGTGCTCCGGGCGGGCGTCGAAATCCGGGTCCGCGGCGCGGCGGTGCGGCATCAGCAGGCCGAGGATGCGGGCGGCGAGCCGTTCGGCCGAGGGACGGTCTTCGAGGGTCGTGGCGGGGGTGGCGGGGGTGGCGACAGGGGTGATGGCGGCAGGGGCGGTGCCGACGGGCGGCATGGTGGGTCCTCCACGGAAGGTGGTGCGGTACGGGCTGCGGTTCAGGGACTGCGGGCTGCGGACGGGCGGAGCCGGGTGGTGCCGTTTGTCCCGGGGGTCAGCGGCGGCGGTCGTAGGCGACCGGCAGCCGGTTCACCCCGCGCGCCAGGACGGCGGGAACCCAGGCCAGGTCTGCCAGGCCGTCGCCGGGCGCCTCGGCCGGGCGCAGGCCGGGCAGTCGGCTGAGCAGGGTGGCGAGGGCGACCTGGAGTTCGGCCCGGGCCAGCGCGGCCCCGGGGCAGTAGTGGATGCCGTGGCCGAAGGCCAGGTGGGTGTTGGGGGTGCGGTCGAGGTCGAGGTGGTCGGGGTCGGGGAACTGCGCGTCGTCGCGGTTGGCGGCGCAGAGCGAGACGATCACGGAGTCTCCGGCCGGGATGGTGGTGCCGAACAGATCGCTGTCCTCGGCGAAGAACCGCCAGGTGGTGAGCTCGAACGAGGCGTCGTGGCGCAGCAGTTCCTCCACCGCCCGGGCGAGCCGGCCGGGATCGTCGACGTCCTCGCGCAGCCGGGCGAGCTGCTCGGGGTGGCGCAGCAGGGGGACCAGCATGGTGGTGATCTGGTTGGTGACCGGTTCCTGCCCGGCGACCAGCAGTTGGAACACCATCGAGTCGAGCTCCTCGCGGCTCAACTCGCCCGCGTCATGGGCGGCGACGAGCCGGCCCAGCAGGTCCTCCTGGGCCACCCAACCGGGTTCCCGGCAGTCGGCGCGTTTGCGGGCGACGACGTCGGCGATGTACGTCTGGAGGCCGCGCAGCCGCGCCTCGTACGCCGGGCGGCCGGGGTCCTGCGGGCCGACCGGCTGGACCACCTTGCCCCAGTCCCGGTCGAAGCGCTCCGCCAGCTCGGGTGGCAGACCGATGACTTCGGCGAGCACCCGGAAGGGGTAGTGGGCCGCGAAGCCGGCCACCAGGTCCGCGCCGCCGGACTCGGGCAGCTCGTCCACCAGCGCGTCGGCCAGTTCCCGGAACCGGGGGCGCAGCGACTCCACCCGGCGCGGGGCGAAGGCGTCCAGTACGAGCCGACGCATCGAGGTGTGCTTGGGCGGGTCCTGGTGGAGCAGATGGACCTGCAGCTGCGAGTGCTGCGGCTCGGGCATGATCGACGCGAGTCGGCGCCAATTGTCGTTGCCCAGGGTGTGGTTCTTGCCGAGACGAGGGTCGTTGAGGGCCGAGTGGGCGGCCCGGTAGCCGGTCACCAGCCAGGCGTGGATGCCGCTCGGGAACTCCACCCGGTGCACCGGCCCGGCCTCGCGCATCCGCCGGTAGAGCGGGTACGGATCGCGCTTGTACTCCGGGCCGTACAGCGGGACGGGGGAGGGGAGCCGGTCGTGCCCGTACGGGCAGCGCGGGGCGTCGGGCGTGGCGTCGGTCATCTGGGGGTGATCCTTCGGTGGTGCGGGGCGGGTGGTTGTCACGGGGTGCGGGATGCGGTGAGCGGGGGGGTGCTGCGCGTCGGATCCCGGAGTCAGCTGCGGCTGCTGCGGTCGCTGTGGTTGCCGCGGTGGTGCGGGGCGAGCAGGACGACCGCCGTCGCCGCGACGAGGGCGGCCAGGGCGATCCCGGCGCGGGTCCCGGTGGTGTCGCGGCTCCCGGCGAGGGCGGCGGCGGTGGCGAGGGCCGGGCCGAGAGCGAAGCCGAGGCTGCGGGCGAGCTGGACGGCGGAGCCGGCGGTGGCGAGCTTCCCGGGCGGGGAGGCGGACATCACCAGGGCCTGGGTGGGGCCGCCGTTGAGGCCCATCCCGGCACCGGCGAGGGCGAGTCGTGCGGCGATGTCGGGGGCGGACCAGCCGGCGTCCAGCGGGACGAGCAGGGCCAGGCCGAGGGTGGTGACGGCAGCGCCGGTGAGCGCGGTGGGCCGGGTGCCCCAGCGGTCGGCCAGCCGGCCGCCGATCCGGCCGGCCAGCACCATGCCGAGGGGGAACGCCAGCATGGTGAGCGCGGTCGCGGTGGCGCTCTCGCCCCGGGGGCCGCGCAGGTGCTGGGCGAGCAGGTAGTGGCAGGCGGCGAAGCCGGCGGCGAGTGCCAGCACCGAGGCGTTGACCCCGGCGGTCCCGGCGGCCCGCAGCACCTCGGCCACCGGCCGCCCACCCGGGCGGCGCAGCCAGAGCAGCACCAGCGGCACGGCGGGCAGTGCGAGCAGCAGCCACTGCGGCGCCTCCGGAGCCAGGGTCAGCCCGAGCAGCACGGCGGCCACGGCAGCACCGATCAGCGCGGCGTCGCCGAGCGAGGCCCGGTCGGGCGGTCGCAGCCCGCCCCGGCGCGGGGCGTGGCGCCGCACGATCAGGACGGCGGCCAGACAGACCGGCAGCTTGACGAGGAAGATCGCCCGCCAGCCCAGGTGGTCCAGCAGCAGACCGCCGACCACCGGCCCGGTGACGGCGCCGAGCGGACCGAGCGTCGCGGGTACGCTCATCGCCCGGCCGCGCAGCTCGGGCCGGACGGAGGTGGCGGCGAGTACCGGCATCAGGACGAAGAGCACCGCCCCGAAGGCGCCCTGGAACAGCCGGGCCGCGATCAGCCAGCCGGCCCACGGGGCGCAGGCGGCCAGCACGCTGCACAGGGCGAAGCAGCCGACCGCGAGCAGCAGGGCCGAGCGGGTGCCGACCTGGTCCAGCCATCGTCCGGCGGGCAACAGCAGGGCGACGAGCGGGAGTTGGTAGCCGAGGACGGCCCACTGGGCGACTCCGGGGGAGACGTGCAGGCCGGCCGAGATGTCGGTGAGCGCGAGGTTGACCACGTTCATGTCGAGCATCGCGACGAACGACAGCAGGCCGGCGGCTATGACCAGACTCCAGCGGTCGACCGGCTGCTGTGCCTGATGCTCCGTCAGGGATGGCGCGTTCGGGGTCCGTTGCGCTGCCATGAAGTCCCTCCGTCTCCCGTACTGCCGGACCGGACACCGCCTCGGCGGCGGGGTCCGGTACAGCAGTCGGGGGCGAAGGGGTTCTGGTTCCGAACACCTGGGGGATTTCTTCCCGGGGTGGGGCGGGGCGGGGTCGGTGGGTGAGGCTGGGCGCGGTGGCGCGCGCGGCGAACAGTCGACGGTCGGCAGGCGACGGCCGACGACTTTCAACGAACAGATGACAGATTTCGAAATCTGTCATCTGTTCGCCGCCGGTTGTCCACCGTCAGCCGTCAGCCGTTCGCCACCGCCCCTCCGCCAGTCAGCAGGCGGTCGCGAGTTCCCCGGTCTCCGCGGCGCGCAGGCGTGCCACCAGTTCCTCCCGAGCCCGGGCGACCCGGGAGCGGACGGTCCCGACGGGGCAGCCGGCGACCTCGGCCGCCTCGGCATAGCTCAGGCCGACCACCTGTGTCAGCACGAAGGCCTCCCGCCGCTGGGCGGGCACCCGGTCGAGCAGGTCGCCGAGCGCGACGCCGTCCTCGAACCCGGCCGGAGCTGCGCCGCCCTGCCGCTCCGCCGCTTCCTGCCAGTCCGGCAGTGCCGCGCAGCGCGGCCGGGCGGCGGCCATCCGGTACCGGTCGATCACCGTGCGCCGCGCGATCGACAGCAGCCAGGTGCGGGCCGAGGAGCGCCCCGCGAACGCGGGCAGACCGCGCAGTGCGCGCAGAAAGGTCTCCTGCGCGAGGTCGTCCGCGGACTGCACGTCGGTCAGGTGGGCGACGAAGCGCCAGACGTCCCGCTGGGTCGCCCGGACGAAGGCCTCGACGTCGGCCGCCCTCCCCGAGCGGGCGGTCAGGGCCAGTGCGGTGAGCTGCTCGTCATCCACGGCGGCCCCCCACCCGGCAGCTCCCGACGGTACGGCCGTGCGGGACGATGGGCACATGAGATGCGCGCAGTTCCGTATCGCTCTGTCCGCCCGGCTCGACGGCGAACCGGGCGGCCTGCCGGAGGTCCGGCTGGACAAGCACGTCGCGCGCTGCGCCGGCTGCCGGGAGTGGCTGGCCCGGGCCGAACAACTGCGCGGCCGGGTGGGGGAGGGCGCCGCAGACGGGCCCTCGCCCGAGTGGTCCGCCCGGCTGTTGGCCCGGCTGGACGAGGACCAGTCGAGCGAGGGCCGGCCGGGAGGCTGTGCCCCGGACGGCCCGCAGGCCGTCGAACGGTAGGCGCGGCCGGCGCGCCCGGAGGAGTGGGAACGGCAGGACGGTGGCGCCGGCCGGAGCCGGTGCGCCGTCGAAGTCAGGCATGGGAAGGTCCCGAGGGGAAGGCGGGGAGCGGCGCCGCGCAGCGCGGCACCGTCGGCGTCCATGGGCAGCCGCGCGGCACGCCGGCCCCCTGAGGGGGCCGGCGGTGGACGCGGGCCCGCACCCTGACGGCACGACGGCGCAAGGCGCGGCCGTACGGCAGGGCGACCTGCCCGTCGCGGGCGTCCCGGCGACCGGAGGCGGCCGGGGTGGGAGGAGAGTGCGGCGGGCGCGTCAGCAGGCGAGGGCGAACGCCGGCGGCCCGCGCCGGACCACGGCATGCGTCAGCAGTGCCGACCGGGGCGGCCGGGCCCGTTCGGCGGCCGGGTGGGGCGTCGCCGGGGCCCGGTAGCCGAAGGGGCGCGCGAACAGCGCCAGCAGTGGGACCAGCAGAGCCCCGGCGACCACCGAGCCGAGCGCGCCGAGCAGCTCGAAGAGCCGGACCAGCGCCGCGTCACCGCGCCAGAGCAGGAGCGCACACGCCAGCGCGGCGAGCACGTGGGCGGCGGTCATCCCCGGCGACATGCCGTGGGACATCCCGTGCGCCATGTCGTGCGCCGGTCCGCCCACCAGGTCCTGCGCCGTGTCGTACGACCCGCTGCCGTGGAACGTTCCGTCCGGCATCGGGTGCGGCCCGGCGGGCATCCCCGTCATCCCGGCCATCCCGGGCGGGCCGGGGTCCATGGCCGTCGTGCCCTCGGCCCCGTGGTGCGTCCCCGCCGTCGGCCGCAGGCTGTCGGCGGCCGGTGGGACGTCCGGGTCGATACCCGCCATCCGTGCCAGTTCGACCGGGGAGAGCCCGCCGGGCGCCCGGTCGGGGTTGCAGAGCAGGAGGGCGGCCCAGTCCGTGGTGGCGAGCCGGCCGAGGCCGCCGCCCCCTCGGGAGAGCGCCCCGGCCTGTTCGAACAGCTGGTGCAGCGCGGTCTGCGCCACGACCATCCAGAGGCTGATCACGCCGAGCCCGCGCCGTTTCCCGGCCAGCAGCCAGGTCAGCCCGAGGATCGCCCCGAACGCGCCGGCCAGCACCGTCGGCGTGACCCCGGACCCGGCCATGGCGACGTGCGCGGTGGCGGCCATTGCCACGCACAGCGCGGCGAAGACCACGGCGCGCAGCAGGCGGATCCGGTCGGTCATCACGATGGCACTCATCGTCGCACCCGCTCCGCCCGGCCCGTACCGCACCCTCCGGTCATGGCTGGTTCTGTGTCATGAGACCATGCCCGGCCGCCCGGCCCGCAGCCCACCGGATCACCTTTGGCCGACGCACCTGCCCGACGCACCTGCCCGGCGCGCCGAACCGAACAACCGCTCGTCCGACCATCGGGGCGGTTTGACAGCGGACATCCTCTGCTCACTTAATGTGCACACCCAAGTACGGTGCGTGTCGAAGTGGTGCCGTCCAGAAGCAGGGAGGTTCGGCCTTGAAGACCCCGACGGATGCCTCGGCGCCCATTGCCGACATTGCCGAGTCCACTGCCCCCGGCGAGCCGACCGTCCCACAGCAGGCGACGGCCGCGGTAGAGGCGACGGCTCCTGTCCGGGCCGAGGAGCCCGCCGAGTCGGCCGAGCCCGCCGGGTCGGCCCCATCCGCGGAGGCGACCGAACCGGCGGAGCAGGCCGAACGTGCCGAGCAGCCCGGAGCCGCGGAACAGGCCGAACCCGCCGAGCAGCCCGGAGCCGCCGAGCAGGTCGACTCGCCCGAGCCCACCGACCTCGCCGACGCTGCTGAGCCCGCCGAGGCGGCCGGGCCCGCAGACTCGACCGAGCCCTCCGGCCCGCCCGCGTCCGCAGACCCCGCCGAAGCCCCCGCCCCGCCCGAGTCCGTCGACCTCGCCGACCCCCGCTTCTGGCAGCTGCCCGCCCCCGCCCGCGCCGCCGCCTTCGCCGAGCTGCGGCGCCGTTCCGGCCCGGTGTTCTTCGGCGACCGCGCCACCGGCCGGGGCTTCCACGCCCTGGTCCGCCACGCCGACGTGGTCGAGGCCGGCCGCACCCCCGCCGTCTTCCTCAGCGGCCCCGGCGTGACGACCCCGGCCCCGGCCCGCTGGGTCCGGCTGCTGTTCGGCGACTCGATGGTCAACCTGGACGACCCCCGCCACGCCCAGCTGCGCCGGATCGTCTCGCGGGCGTTCACCCCGCGGCTGCTCGACCGGGTCGAGGAGGACGTCCGGCGGATCAGCGCCGACCTGGTCGACCGGATCGAGAAGGAGCGGCCGGAGGACTTCGTGACCGCAGTCGCCGCCGAGCTTCCGTTCCAGGTGATCTGCACCATGATGGGCATCCCGGAGCGGCCGCGCCGCGAAATCCTGGACCTGGTCAACCGCACCTCCGAGGACATCGGGGTGGCCCGCCCGCTGCGCCGCCGGTTCCGGGCGCCCGGGCGCGGGCTGCGGGCGCTCGCCCGGATGCAGGGCATCGTCGCCGGGATCGGCCGCCGACGCCGTCGCCGGCCGGAGGAGGACCTGATCTCCGCGCTGGTCACCGCGGACGTGGACGGCCGTCGGCTCACCGGGCGCGAGCTGGGCGCCTTCTTCAGCCTGCTGCTGGTCGCCGGGGTCGAGACGACCCGCAACGCGCTGGCCCACGGCCTGCACCTGCTGACCGTCCACCCTGAGCAGCGCGCCCTGCTGCTCGCCGACCTCGACGGGCGGCTCGGTGGCGCGGTGGACGAGATGGTCCGCCACGCCACGCCGATCATCCAGTTCAACCGGACCCTCGCCGTGGACCACGAGCTGGGCGGCCCCGGCGGCCCGCTGCTGCGCGCGGGCGAGAAGGTCGCGCTGTTCTACGGCTCGGCCAACCGCGACGAGGAGGTCTTCCCCGACCCGGACACCTTCGACATCACCCGCACGCCCAACCCCCACCTCGGCTTCGGCGGCGGCGGTCCGCACTACTGCCTCGGCGCGCACCTGGCCCGGCAGGAGATGACGGCGCTGTTCCGCGAGCTGTTCACCCGACTCCCCGAGGCGCGGTCGGTCGGCGAGCCGCAGCTCGTCCCGTCCAGCTTCGACCACCGGGTCCGCTCGCTGCGCTTCACCTTCTGACCTTCCGAACCCTCCCGAGCCTCCCAGCCGGTGCTCCCGTGGCCGGTCGGCCGGGGTTCCCGCGGCTAGTCGGTCTGCTCCCAGACCGCGTGGTCGTGTGCGAACAGCACCCGGTGCGGCCCGTGCTCCGCCACCCGGTCGAGCCAGGTCCGGTAGCCGGGCAGCGGAGCGGCCACGCCCTCGTGCGCTGCCCGCCGGGCGAGGACCGCCTGTCCGTACTCGGAGGCGAAGTCGTACGCCTGCCCGGCCAACAGGACCGGCCCGCTGCCCGGGCGGTCGACCAGCAGCGACTGGTGGCCCGCAGTGTGGCCGGGGGTGGGCAGCACCCGCACGCCCGGCCAGATCTCGGTCTCGCCGTCGAGCTCGCGGTACTCGGCGCCGGGGTAGTCGACCAGCGCGTCGATGGTGTACCCGCCGCGCCGGGCGGTGGCCAGCTCGTCCGCCTGGCCCAGGACGGGCGTGCCGGCGAACAGCGGGTTGCCCCCGCAGTGGTCGAAGTGCAGGTGGCAGTTGACCACCAGGTCGATGTCGGCGACGGCGACCCCGGCCGCGGCGAGCGCCTCCGGCAATGGGCGGCGGACCGGGCGGTAGTGCGCCTCGGTCTCCGGCTCGCCGCCGCCGATCCCGGTGTCGAACAGCAGCAACCCCTCCGGACGCCGGACCAGGTACGCGAGCACCGGCTCCACGCGCGGCTCCGGGCCGCCCACCTCGGTGGCCGGCCGGACGAAGTACCCCAGGTCGAGACGGCGGATCACGCGCAATTCAGCCCCCATGTCGCAGTGCGTCGCTCTGCCCTCGTACGGGCGGCCGCACAGGCCCCCGGTTCGCACCCTACCTGCCGACCGGCAGCCCCCGGTCGGCCTTCACCTGCTTCATCGTCAGGTGTGAGTTGACCTGCGCGATGCCCGGCAGACCGGAGAGCACGTCGGTGATGAAGCGCTCGTACGCGGCGATGTCGGCCACCGCGATCCGCAGCAGGTAGTCGGGCTCGCCGAACAGCCGGTGCGCCTCCACCACCTCCGGCAGTTCGGCCACCCGGCGCTCGAACTCGGCGACCGTCACCTGGTCCTCGTGGCGCATGGTGATCGTCACGAAGGGTTGGAAGCCGCGGCCGACCGCCGCGCCGTCCAGCATCGCCCGGTAGCCGCGGATCACGCCGTCCTGCTCCAGCTGGCGTACCCGGCGCAGGCAGGGGGAAGGGGTGAGGTCCACCCGGGAGGCCAGCTCGGCGTTGGTCAGGCGCCCGTCCTGCTGGAGCTCGCGGAGGATTCTGCGATCGATTCGGTCCATGGCGCAATATTCTGCCAAAACACCGCCCTGACCAGCGTGAAGTGGCCATCGCGTGCCAGCCCCGTCCGGCTACCTTCAGTGACCGAACCGGCCACCGGGACATCCCGGCCGACCGCCGGGGCACGCCGGCCGACCGCCGGGACAGCCCTCGGCCGAGCGCCGGGACAGCCCTCGGCCGAGCGCCGGGACAGCCCCGGCCGACCCGCCGGGCCCACACCACGACGAGCACGACAGGCCACGCCCACGCCCATGGACACCCACGCCCTCCTCCTCTTCCTCGGAGTCGACCTGCTGCTGGTCTGCACCCCGGGCCCCGACTGGCTCTACATAGCCGCCCGAGGCCTCGGCCAGGGACGCCGTGCCGCGCTGACCGCGGTCGGCGGGGTCTGCGCCGGGTACGCCGTCCACACCCTGCTCTCCAGCGCCGGACTGGCCGCCGCGCTGCGCGCCGTCCCGGCCGCCCTGCCCGTGCTGCGCCTCACCGGCGCCGCGTACCTGCTGGTACTGGCCGTCATGATGCTGCTGGCGCTGCGCAAGGGCGGGGGCGCCGCCGCCCTGACCGCGCCCAAGCCGCAGCCCACCGCGACCGTGCTGCGCCAGAGCATGCTGACCGCGTTGCTCAACCCCAAGGGGCTGCTGCTCTACCTCTCCCTGGTGCCGCAGTTCGTCGACCCGGCCGCCGCGCTGCCGGTCAGCGGCCAGGTGCTCGCGCTCGGCTCGCTCAACGTCCTGGCCTGCGCGGTGGTGTACGGGCTGGTCGCGCACGCCAGCGGGCGGCTCGGCGGCCGGTTCGGCGGCACCCCGCAGGCGGCCCGCCGGATGACCGTGGTCTCGGCGGTGCTGCTGATGCTGGTGGCGGGCGTCACAGCGAGCGCCTGAGAACGGGAGCACAATGCCGGGCATGACTGATCGTCCGTTGCCAGAAGGAACCACCGGAGCAGCACGAACCACCGGAACCGCCGGTCCCCTGGGCCACGGCGGCCGATCGGGCGGCGAACCCGCCGACCGCCCCACCGCCGACGCCTGGGCGGCCCTGGGCGGAGCGGCCGAACTGCTGGACCGGGTGGCCTTCCACGGCCCGGACGACGTCCTGCCCTCCGGCCTCCCGGTACGCCGGCTCGCCCGGGCCACCGTGGCCGTCTGCTCGCTGGCCGCGGCCGAGCTCGCCGCCCGCCGCAGCGGCGCGCCCGTCCCCGTCGTCCGGGTGGACCAGGGCGTGGTCGGCACCGCCTTCGTCAGCGAGCGGTACCTGACGATCGACGGCCGCACGCCGGTCAGCTTCGCCCCGCACTCCGGCTTCTGGCGCACCGCCGACGGCTGGGTACGCACCCACGCCAACTACCCGCACCACCGCACCCGGCTGCTCTCCGCCCTCGGCCTCGCCGCAGACGCCGGGCCCGAGCAGCTCGCCGACACGCTCGGCAAGCTGCCGGCCGAGCGGATCCAGGAGCGCGCGTACGAGGCGGGGGCGCTCGCGGTGGCCGTCGCGCCGGTGAGCCCTGCCCTGCACCCCCTCGTGGAGCACCGGGACATCGGTGCCGCTGCCGGGACCGCGCCGGTCCGGCCGCTCGGTGAGGCCCCGGTGGACCGGCCCGCCGCCGGGGTCCGGGTCCTC
The DNA here is from genome assembly GCF_040683915.1 of Kitasatospora sp. NPDC093102. NCBI lineage: Bacteria > Bacillati > Actinomycetota > Actinomycetes > Kitasatosporales > Streptomycetaceae > Kitasatospora > Kitasatospora sp. NPDC093102. Next base: position 91,989 of record NZ_JBFBFA010000006.1, read on the forward strand.
GACCTCACCCGGGTGATCGCCGGACCGGTCGCCACCCGCACCCTCGCCCTGCTCGGCGCCGACGTCCTGCGCGTCGACTCGCCCCGACTGCCCGAGGCCGAGGACGCCCACGCCGACACCGGCTTCGGCAAGCGCTCCACCCGCCTCGACCTCGCCGAGCCGGCCGACCGCGCCGTCTTCGAGGACCTGCTCGCCACCGCCGACGTCCTCGTCACCGGCTACCGGCCCGGTGCCCTCGACGCCCACGGCCTCGGCCCCGACGCGCTGTTCGCCCGCCGCCCGGACCTGATCCTCGTCCAGCTCTGCGCCTGGGGCTGGACCGGCCCCTGGGCCGACCGGCGCGGCTTCGACAGCCTGGTCCAGGCGGGCGTCGGCATCGCCGCCCACGAGGCCGCCCCCGACGGCCGCCCCGGCGTGCTGCCCGCCCAGGCCCTCGACCACGGCACCGGCTACCTCATCGCGGCCGCCGTCCTGCGATCCCTCACCGACCAGCGCACCCGCCGCCCCGGCGGCCGCCACCTGCGGTTCTCCCTCGCCGGCACGGCCTCCTGGCTGCTGCACGGCATCGAGCCGGAGGCGCCCCAGGGAGCCTCGCCCGGACCGTACGACCCCTCCCGGTGGCTGGCCGAGACCGACTCCGCGTGCGGCCGGCTGCGCCACGCCCTGCCGCCGATCGGGTACGAGGGGGCGCCCGCCGACTGGTCGCGCCCGCCGGGACGCTGGGGAACGGACGAACCGGTCTGGCTCTGACGGCCTCGGGCGGGCGCTGTCCGAGGCGTCCGGCAGCATCGCCCTCATGACCGCACACCCCGCCGGCCACACCCGGTTCGAGGAGCGCTACCCGGCCTGGGCGAGGCCTGCTGCCTCACCCAGGTCCGGGAGCTCACGGCCGACGAGCTGCTGCGCCGTTTCGACGTGCTGCCGAAACGCGGGTGACGGTCCCCGCGGGATGGCCGCCTCCGGGAGGTGGCGGCCTGCGGGGCGTGCGGTCAGACCCCCGACGGGATCTGCTTGGCCCGGCTACGGACCTGGAACGCCGTCACGATCTCGATCAGGCCCAGGATCACCAGCCAGCACCCGGCCAGCACGGTCAGCGCGGTGATCGACCCGGCCGGCCAGACCATCAGCAGCACGCCGGCCAGGGTGTTGGCCACGCCCGCGAAGGCCTGCCAGCCCCGGGCGGGCATCAGCGGGTCGGAGATCGCGGCGGCGAGCTGGGTGATGCCGCGGAACAGCCAGCCGATCCCGATCCAGAGCGCGAGCAGCAGCAGCGACTGCGCCGCACTGCGGAAACAGAGCAGCCCCAGCAGCACGCAGATCGCGCCGCTGATGAAGGCCAGCACCCGTAGCGCGGTGGTGGAGTGGGTGCCGAACGCGGCGACCAGCTGAACGATGCCGATCACCAGCAGGTAGAGGCCGAACAGCACGCCCACCACCAGGAGCGTCTCCCGGGGCCAGACGAAGACCACGATCCCGAGTGCGAGCGAGACGAGTCCGGCGACCAGCAGGACCTGCCAGGCGGCTTTGGCGAGCAGTCCGAGCGGGCCCTGGACCGGGGTACCGTCGGGGGTGATGATCGGAGGGGCCACGGTGGCGTACTCCTTGAGCTGACGCCGGGCGACGGGTGACACGCTGGTCGTGTGACGCACGACGGGTGAGGTCGGATCGGCCGGCTGACGGGCAGGGAACGAAGCCCAGCCTCTCCGCGCCGCCGCCGGGCCGCGCGCCGGATTCGGCCGTTCGGGGGATCCGCCGCGGTCGCCGGAACGTCACCCTCCGGACACTTGTCGTCGATATCATCCGTCGGTATGACTTCTGAAGGGTGGGGGACCCCTCCGGTCGAGCCGATCAGTCAGCACTACATCGTCTGCGGGGGCAACGCGCTGGCGCACCGACTGGTCCTGGAACTCGTCGAGCACTACGAGGTCCCGGTCGTCGTCCTGGTCGCCGACCGGACCCGCGACCACGCGCCGCAGATCGAGCAACTCTCCGGAGTCGCAGCGGTCGTGGAGTACGCCAGCGTCACCGAGGAGGCGCTGCGCGCGGTGTCCATCGGCACCGCGCGCGGTCTCGCCCTGGTCGAGGGGAGCGACCAGGAGAACATCCACGCCGCACTCAGCGCCCAGAACCACAACCCGGACATCCGCATCGTGTTCCGGATGTTCAACCAGCGGCTCGGCGAGAACATCGAACGGCTGCTCAAGAACGGTGCCGCGCTCTCCGGCTCCGCCACCGCCGCTCCGGCCTTCGCCTCCGCGGCGCTCGGGCGGCCCAACTCGGTGGAGATCGAGGGGCGTTACCTGCACATCGCGTTCGACGACGAGATCACCTCCGACCGGATCTGCGTGGTCGCCGACCACATTGACCGGCAGGACCTCGGCAGGATCCGGCTGCTGCCCGAGCAGCAGGGCGACTCGGCCGAATTCGTCCGGCTCGCCAGCGAGTTCGGCGACCGCGGGCCGATCCGGCCCGATGGTGTACGGCGTGAACCGGTACCGTCGGGCCACCCCGCTCCGGAGGAGGAACCGGGCGGCCGGGCGGCGCTCCAGGTGCTGCGGATCGAGCCCCGGGAACCGACCGACTGGATGCGACGGCTGCGCTGGCGGCTGCTCGACACCATGCGCTTCTTCACCAGCGCCCGGATGCGACTGGTGCTGCTCACCGCCCTCGCGGCGGTGCTGCTGGCCTTCGGGGTGCTCTGGTACCTCAACCGGAACTTCGGCTGGACCGTCTACATCGCGCTGCTCGACCTGGCCGGCGCCGCCCAGCCGGACCAGCTCTCCGACATCTCCGCCGGGACGGGCACCGGAGGGTTCTGGCAGCGGGTCGCGCAGGTGGTGATCACCATCTGCGGGATCACCTTCGCGCCGGTCGCCACCGCCATCGCGGTCGAGGTGCTCGGCTCCGGGCGGCGCGGGCAACCGCGCAACCCCGGGGCGGGCACCCGGGACCACGTGATCGTCGTCGGTCTCGGCAACGTCGGCACCCGGGTCGCGACCCAACTGCACGACATGGGCGTGCCCGTGGTCTGCATGGAGCGGGACCCGCAGGCACGCGGCATCGCCGCCGTACGGGCGCTGGGGATCCCGGTGGTGATGGGCGACGGCCCGTTCGAGCAGCAGCTGCGCCGGGCCCGGCTGAAGCACAGTCGGGCGCTGGTCGCGGTCAGCGGGGACGACGCCACCAACCTGGAGGCGGCCCTGGAGGCGCGCCACGGCAATCCCGAGGTCCGGGTGGTGGTGCGGCTGTTCGAGGACGACTTCGCGAGCCACTTCTACAAGACCCTGGACAACGCGGCCTCCCGGTCGGTGTCCTACCTGGCCGCGCCCGCCTTCGCGGCGGCGCTGATGGGGCGCGAGGTGCGCGGCATGCTGTCGGTGCTGCGGCACGTGCTGCTGATCGCCGAGCTGAAGGTGGAGGACGGCGGCGGGCTGATCGGGATGAACCGGCACGACCTGGAGGACCCGGGCGGCGTCCGGGTGATCGCCGTGCGCTTCGCCCACGGCGGGCAGTTGCAGTGGAACTTCCCCGACCGTACCCGGCGGCTCGTCCCGGGCGACCAGATCGTGGTCGCCGCCACCCGAAGCGGGCTCGCCCGGCTGAACACGGTGGCGGTGGAGGAGGAACAGGGCTGAGTGCGGCGGAGGGCCGACGCACGGCAGGTGGCGACTGTCGGCCGGCGGCCGGGGCAGCCGGCGGCGCACAGCGGACGGCGAACAGTCGACGGCCGACAGAGTTCAGCTGACAGATTTCAACATCTGAAATCTGTCAGCTGTCATCTGTCGGCCGTCCTCCGTCGTCAGCGGTTCTGGAACTCCGGCGGGCGCTTCTCGGCGAAGGCCGCCATGCCCTCCTTCTGGTCCGCCGTGGCGAAGGCCGCGTGGAAGAGCCGGCGCTCGAAGCGGACGCCCTCGGCCAGGGTGGTCTCGAAGGCCCGGTTGACGCTCTCCTTCATCATGATCGCCGCCGGAGCGGACATCGCCGCGACCGTCTCGGCGGTGGCCAGCGCCTCGGACAGCAGCTGGTCGGCGGGGACGATCCGGGAGACCAGTCCGGCCCGCTCGGCCTCCTCGGCGCCCATCATCCGGCCGGTCAGGCACAGCTCCATGGCCTTCGCCTTGCCGACCGCGCGGGTCAGCCGCTGCGAGCCGCCGATGCCGGGGATGACCCCGAGCTTGATCTCCGGCTGTCCGAACTTCGCGGTGTCCGCCGCCAGCAGGATGTCGCACAGCATCGCCAGCTCGCAGCCGCCGCCCAGCGCGAACCCGGCCACCGCCGCGATCACCGGCTTGCGCAGGGCGCCGAGCCGGTCCCACGGGCCCAGCCAGTCGTCCAGGTAGACGTCCGGGAACCGGTTGCCCTGCATCTCCTTGATGTCGGCGCCGGCCGCGAAGGCCTTCTCCGAGCCGGTGATCACCAGACAGCCGATCTCCGGGTCCCGGTCGAAGGCGGTCGCCGCGGCGACCACCTCGTTCATCAGCTGGGTGTTCAGCGCGTTGAGCGCCTTGGGCCGGTTGAGCGTGATCAGCCCCACCCGGCCCTTGCGCTCGACCAGGATCGTCTCGTAGGTCTCGGTCTCGGTCATCGCCGTCGACTCCCATTTCCGCTGCTCGGCGCCCGTGGGCGCGCCCTGACCACCCAACGATCTACGACGCGCCCCGCCTCGCGCCAGTCTTGGTATGCGAGACGCCGGTCACCAGGCCGCGGAGGCGGGCGGAAGTCGAGCCGGTCAGAAGCGGACGCCGTAGCGCTCCGCCGCGCGCCGTACGGTCTCCGCCGTGACCTCGCCCCGGCGGGCCGGAGCGGCCGGCGCCGCGACCGTCACCGACTCGGCGTCCACCCCGAAGTGCCGCCGCGCCGCCGAGCCGCCGCGCGGCTGTCCGAGAGGCCGAAGCCGGGCGGGGGTCACGCCAGGCCCAGCTCGTCGCCCTGGCGCGGGGCGAGGAAACGGGCGACATCCGCCGCCGTCACCTCGGCGAGCGTGCCGGGCCTCCAGCGGGGGTTGCGGTCCTTGTCGATCACCTGCGCGCGGATGCCCTCGACCATGTCGTGCCCCTCCAGCGCGGCGCAGGAGATCCGGTACTCCTGGTCGAGCACGGCCTCCAGCGAGGGGAGCGTACGGGCGCGGCGCAGCGCGGCCAGGGTGGTCTTGACGGCGGTCGGTGAGTTCGCCAGGACGGCTTCGGCAGCCTCCTTCGCCTCGGGGACACCGGAGTCCAGCAACCGTTCGACGATCTCCTCGACCGTGTCGGCCGCGTAGCAGGCGTCGATCCAGCTGCGCTGGGCGGCCAGTGCGGCGGGTGGCGCGGGCTCGGCGTGCGCGGAGACGAGGGCGGCGACCTCGGCGGTGGTGCTCCCGGTCGCCGCAGCGGTCCTCCGGCCCAGGGCGTCGAGCAGGTCCGGGATGCGCGGGGAGGGCACGAAGTGGTCCGCGAAACCGCACAGCAGGGCGTCGCCCGGGCCCATCGAGGCCGCGGTGAGCGCGAGGTGGGTGCCCAACTCGCCCGGGGCGTGGGCGAGCAGCCGGCTGCCGCCGACGTCCGGGGCGATGCCGATCCGGGTCTCGGGCATCGCGACGGTGGAGCGCTCGGTGACGATCCGCACCGCGCCGTGGGCGGACACGCCGACGCCGCCGCCCATGGTGATGCCGTCCAGCACCGCGACGTAGGGCTTCGGGTAGCGGGCGATCAGCGCGTTCAGCCGGTACTCGTCGCGGAAGAACGCCCGGGTGCCGGCCCCGCCCGCCTTGGCGTCGTCGTGCATCGCGCGGATGTCGCCGCCCGCGCACAGGCCGCGCTCGCCCGCGCCCGTCAGCACGACGGCGCGTATCCGGTCGTCGACGGCCCAGTCGTCCAGGGTGGCGCGCAGGGCGGTGACCATGCCGTGGGTCAGTGAGTTGAGTGCCCGCGGACGGTTCAGCACGAGCCGTCCGACGCCGCCGTCCAGGAACGCCTGGACCTCCGCCACCTCTGCGCTCATCGGGCCCGCTCCCGTCCCTCGGTGATGTCCACGTTCCGCGGAGTCCGCCGGGCCCTGGTGGCACCCGCCGCCGTCCGCTGTTCGTTGCCGGCGGTTCTCGCCGGTTCCTGCCGGAACCCCGGCGTCCACCGTACCGGGGGCGGCGGGCGGTTCCGATCGCCGGGCCGGGGGCGGGAGCGTGCGGCCGCGGTTCAGGGCCAGGCGCGCAGGGCGAGTTCGGCGGTGCGGGCCAGATCGGCGGCGGTGGCGCCGTCCCGGGCCTGCTGCGACATGCCCTGGAGCACCGTGCCGAAGTAGCCGGCCGGCGCCTCCGGATCGGCCTCGGCGGCCGCGCTCGGTCGGGTCGGGCAGCCGGAGGACATCGCGGACGTCGTCGCGTTCCTCGCCTCCGACGACGCGCGCTGGGTGACCGGACGGGTGGTCGACGCCACGGGCGGGTCGGGGCCGTAGGCGCGGGGCGGGGATGCGGGCAAAGGCGGGCCAACGGATGACAGCTGACAGATGATGAAATCTGTCAGCTGTCATCCGTTTGCTGTTATCTGTTCGCTGCTCGCTGTCCGCTACCAGCGATCCCTCAGCCCCGCACGCGCCCCGAGACCTCGCCGAACCCGACCACGGTGCCGTCCGGCCCGGGTGCGGTGGCGGTGATGGTCACCTCGTCGCCGTCCTCCAGGAAGGTCCGGGTCGTCCCGTCCGGGAGCTTCAGCGGCTCCTCGCCGTTCCAGGTCAGCTCGATCAGCGCACCCCGGGTGTCCCGCTCCGGCCCGCTGACCGTCCCGGAGGCGAACAGGTCGCCGGTGCGCAGCGAGGCGCCGTTGGCCGTCATGTGGGTCAGCTGCTGCTGCGCCGTCCAGTACATGGTGGCGAACGGCGGCCGGGAGACCGGGTGCCCGTTCAGCCGGACCTCCATCGCCAGGTCCAGGCCCCACGGCTCGCCGCCCCGGTCGTCCAGGTATGCCAGCGGCTCGACGTCGCGCGCCGGCGGCGCGACCCGGGCGTGTTCCAGCGCCTCCAGCGGGACGATCCAGGGCGAGACCGAGGTCGCGAAGGACTTGCCGAGGAACGGACCGAGCGGCACGTACTCCCAGGCCTGGATGTCACGCGCCGACCAGTCGTTGAGCAGGCAGACGCCGAAGACGTGCTCGCGGAAGTCGTCCAGCGGGACCGGCCGGCCCAGCTCCGACGGCGCGCCGACGACGAAGCCGACCTCGGCCTCGATGTCCAGCCGACGCGACGGCCCGAAGGTCGGCGCGGCGTCGGTGGGCGCCTTGCGCTGCCCGTGCGGCCGTACCACCGGCGTGCCGGAGACCACGACCGTGCCCGCCCGCCCGTGGTAACCGATCGGCAGGTGCTTCCAGTTGGGGGTGAGCGGCTCCGAGCCCGGGCGGAAGATCCGGCCCAGGTTGGTGGCGTGGTGCTCCGAGGCGTAGAAGTCGACGTAGTCGGCGACCTCGAACGGCAGGTGCAGCTCGACCTCGCCGGCCGGCAGCAGCGCCGGTGACAGCGCCTCGCGGAAGGACTCGTCGGTGAGCCAGGTGGTGAGGTCGGCCCGCATCCGGGTCCAGGCCGGACGCCCCGCCGCCATCAGCGGGTTGAGCGAGTCCGCGTCCAGCAGCACCGAGGGCGCGCCGGCCGCGCGGGCGGCCGCCCCGGCGTCCAGCACGAAGTCCCCGACGCGCACGCCGATCCGGCGCCGCCCGGGCTGGTCGGCGGCGGTGAACACGCCGTACGGCAGGTTGTGCACGCCGAACGGCGAGTCCTGGGCGCTGGTGAGCCAGCTGCGGGGGGTGGTCAACGGTCCTCCTGGTGCAGTGGACTGGGCGACGACAGCAGGCCGAGCGCGGCCAGGTCGCCCAGGGGCTCGGCGATGCTACAGGTGCCGAACGCGGTGAACGAGTTGCGGATCACCGTGACCTGATAGTCTGTCAGTGCACGTACGGCCTTGGCCAGTACCTCGCCGTCGCGCTCCGCCAGCACCGCCGCGGCCGTGGCCCGGTCGGTCTCCTGCGCGGCCAGCAGCACGTTCAGGAAGCCGTGGTGCTCGAAGCCGGTCTCCGGGTCGGTGTGCCGGACGGCGTTGTGCAGCCCGGCCGTGCACTTGTACGGCAGTCCGCGCCGCGCGCAGCCGGTCAGGAAGGCGGCCAGCTCGTCCTCGTCCGGGAACGCCTCGGCGACCAGCCCGCCGGTGCGGAACTTCGCCCGGTACGGGCTGTCCACCAGCACGTCCAGGGCGGCGTCCAGCCCGTCCCCGCGCAGGAGTTCGCGCGGCAGCTCGACGGCGGCCGGGACGTCCGGCGGCAGCAGCCGGTCCAGCGCGGCCACCGCCTCGACGGCGTCCCGGGTGGCCAGTTCGACGCCGGCCAGCTCGAACGGTGCGGCAGCGGCGAGCGCCGGGGCGAGCTCGGTGCTGCCCCCCGGCAGCACCAGCCCGACCTTGAGCGGCGGGTCGCCCGCCGCCGCGCCGTCCGCCCCCGCGGTGCCCCTCTCGGCCGCGGCGGCCGCCACGGCCGCGGAACCCTCGGCCGTGGAAGGGCCTGCGGCCGTGGGGGAGTTCGCGACCGCGGCGGCCAGTTCGCCCAGCCGGCCCGCCCCGCAGAGGAAGGGGCCGACCGCCTCGGCGTACCAGGCCGCGCGGTGCACCCGGTGCGCGGGCACCGCGTCGACGACCGGCAGGTTCCCCGGCGGGAACACCGCCGCGTCGTCGAACAGTCCGCGGAACAGCTCGGGGATCACTCCCCCCGAAGGCAGCGCGTTCATCGCCCGGGCCCCCGACCGGCCCAGGTCCAGGCATAGTCGGGGTCCTCGCCGGCCCGGCCGCCCTCGCCGAGTTCCAGCGGACGGAAGGTGTCCACCATGACGGCCAGCTCGTCGAAGAACTCCGCGCCGATGCTGCGCTCGTACGCCCCCGGCTGCGGCCCGTGGGTGTGCCCGCCGGGGTGCAGCGAGATCGAGCCCTGGCCGATGCCGGAGCCCTTGCGGGCCGCGTAGTCGCCGCCGCAGTAGAACATGACCTCGTCGCTGTCCACGTTGGCGTGGTAGTACGGCACCGGGATCGACAGCGGGTGGTAGTCCACCTTGCGCGGAACGAAGTTGCAGATCACGAAGCCGTTGCCCTCGAACACCTGGTGGGCCGGCGGCGGCTGGTGGATCCGGCCGGTGATCGGCTCGAAGTCCTTGACGTTGAAGGCGTACGGGTACAGGCAGCCGTCCCAGCCGACCACGTCGAAGGGGTGGTGCGGCACGGTGTAGCGGGTGCCCGCGATCCCGTTCGGGCCGCGGTGCTTGACCAGCACGTCGACGTCCCCGGGGGCGTCGACGACCAGGGGGCCGACCGGTCCGCGGAAGTCCCGTTCGCAGTACGGCGCGTGCTCCAGCAGCTGCCCGTACTTGGAGAGGTAGCGCTTGACCGGGGTGATGTGGCTGTTCGCCTCGATGCAGTACGCGCGCACCGGCTCGTCGCCGGCCGGCACCCAGCGGTGGGTGGTGGCGCGCGGGATGATCACGTAGTCGCCCTGCCCGACCTCGATCGAGCCGAACACCGTCTCGACCGTGCCGGAGCCGGACTCCACGTACACGCACTCGTCGCCGAGTCCGTTGCGGTAGAGCTCGCTCGGGGCCCCGGCGGCGACGTACGAGATCCGCACGTCGCCGTTGCCGAGGACCAGCCGGCGGCTGCCGACGACGTCCGCGGACTTCCAGTCCTGGTCCGTGAACAGCTCGTGCAGCTTGAGGTGACGGGGGAGGAGCGGGTGGTTGGGCACCGTGGACTGGTCCGGCAGTTCCCAGGGCACCGCGTTGACCACCGCCGACGGGATGCCCCGGTGGTAGAGCAGTGAGGAGTCCGAGGAGAACCCCTCCTCGCCCATCAACTCCTCGTAGTACAAACCGCCTTCGGGGGTGCGGTGCTGGGTGTGCCGCTTGGGCGGGATGCTGCCCAGCTGCCGGTAGTACGCCATCTCCGTGGTCCTCCTCGACCGTATGGCAGAGATCCGTTCGGTGAACCGGTCAGAGACCCGTTCGTCGGAGCTCGTCGACGCTCACAGGTTGCCGCGTCGGTCCTGCTCGCGCTCGATGGACTCGAAGAGCGCCTTGAAGTTGCCCTTGCCGAAGCCGAGCGAACCGTGCCGCTCGATGAACTCGTAGAAGACGGTGGGGCGGTCGCCGATCGGCTTGGTGAAGATCTGCAGCAGGTAGCCGTCCTCGTCGCGGTCGACCAGGATGCCACGCTTCTTCAGCTCCTCGATCGGCACCCGGACCTTGCCGATCCGCTCGCGCAGCTCCGGGTCGTCGTAGTAGGCGTCCGGGGTGGAGAGGAACTCCACGCCGCGCGCCCGCAGCACGTCCACGGTGGTGAGGATGTCGTTGGTGGCGAGCGCCATGTGCTGGCAGCCGGGGCCGGTGTAGAACTCCAGGTACTCGTCGATCTGGGACTTCTTCTTGGCGACGGCCGGCTCGTTGAGCGGGAACTTCACCCGGTGGTTGCCGCTGGCGACGACCTTGGACATCAGCGCGGAGTACTCGGTGGCGATGTCGTCGCCGACGAACTCGGCCATGTTCACGAAGCCCATGACGCGGTTGTAGAACGCCACCCACTCGTCCATCCGGCCGAGTTCGACGTTGCCGACGGCGTGGTCGAGGGCCTGGAAGAGGCGCTTGGGCGAGCCCGCCGGGTGGGTGACCTTGCTCTCCGCGACGACGTAGCCCGGCAGGTACGGGCCGTGGTAGCGGGAGCGGTCGATCAGGGTGTGGCGGGTCTCGCCGTAGGTGGCGATGGCCGCGCGGCGCACGGTGCCGTTCTCGTCCGAGACGTCGTTCGGCTCCTCCAGCACGGTGGCGCCGGACGCGCGGGCGTGCTCGATGCACTTGTCGACGTCCGGGACCTCCAGGGCGAGGTCGACGACGCCGTCGCCGTGGCGGCGGTGGTGGCCCAGCAGCGGGCTGTCCGGCTGGACGCCGCCCTTGATCACGAAGCGGCAGGAACCGGAGCGGAGCACGTACGCCTTGCGGTCCCGACGGCCGGTCTCCGGGCCGGAGTAGGCGACCAGCTCCATGCCGAAGACGACCTGGTAGAACTGGGCCGTCTGGGTGGCGTTGCCGACCACGAAGACGACCGCGTCCTGGGCCGTCACCGGGAACGGATCGGCGGCCGCGTCGTGCTCGACGAGGCCGACGAGGCGGCGCAGCTGGTCGGCGTCAAGACCGGCCTCGCGCTCCTCGGGGGTCAACTCAAGGGCGTGGGACTGCGGGGTCATCGCTCGTTCCTCCACTTCGGGCCTCGCCGTCGAGGCTCCCGCCGGATCACGACCGCACCGCGAACGGGTGGGCGGTGTGGTTGCGGAGAGCTTGCTACTGTCGGGATGGTTGGGCAACAGGTCGGATTTCGACTGCTCAATGTGTACAAGCTGGTCAGGAAATCCCGCTGTCGGCTGCGCAAAATGCGCTGCTGACCGGGAGCGATACACGACGTCTGCGCAATGGGACGGTCACGCGCTTCCGCGGCCCCTGGGGCGCGGGAGGTGGCGGAGGAACCAGTCCGAGGCCAGCTCGGCGACCCGGTCCAGGGTTCCCGGTTCCTCGAACAGGTGGCTCGCGTGCGGCACCACCGCCAACGCGGTCTCGCAGCGCAGCCGGCTCCGGGCCTGTCGGTTGAGGTCGAGCACGGTGGAGTCCATGGAGCCGACGACGAGCAGCGTCGGGGCGCGCACCCGGGCCAGCGCGTCGGGCGCGGCGAGGTCCGGGCGACCGCCCCGGGAGACCACGGCGCGCACGGCCGGGCCCAGCTCGGCGGCGGTGTACAGCGCGGCCGCGGCGCCCGTACTGGCGCCGAACAGGCTGAGCGGCAGGCCCCGGGTCTCGGGCACGACGGGGTCCGGGCCGCCCTCCTCGGCGCCCAGCCGCCGGGCGACGGCGGTCAGCCGGCCGCCCAGCAGCGTCACGTCGAACACGTTCCGCCGGTCGGGTTCCTCGTCCTCGGTCAGCAGGTCGAACAGCAGCGTGGCCAGACCGGTGCGGTTCAGGTACTCGGCGACGTGCCGGTTGCGCGGGCTGTGCCGGCCGCTGCCGCTGCCGTGCGCGAAGACGACGATCCCGCGCGCGCCGGCCGGGACGGTCAGCCGGCCCGCCAGGCGGACCCCGGCGACGGGCAGCAGCAGCTCGCGGTCCACCCCGGTGGAGGTCGCGGGCGGGTCGCCGCCGGCCTCGGCCAGCAGCCGCAGCACCTCCTCGTCCTCGGTCTGCGAGAAGTCGGCGTAGAACTCGCCGATCGCGTAGAACGGGGACGGCGTGTCGACGCAGACCAGCTCGTCGGCGACCTCGCCTAGGCGCTCGGTCCAGTCCGAGGGTGCGACCGGGACCGCGAGCACCACCCGGGCGGCGCCGTGCGCCCGGACGATCCGGCAGGCCGCCCGGGCGGTCGACCCGGTGGCGATGCCGTCGTCCACCACGACCACCGTGCGTCCGCGCAGGTCGGCGGCCGGCCGGTCGCCCCGGTAGCGGCGGGCCCGGCGCTGGAGCTCGGCGCGCTCGCGCCGCTCCACCTCGGCCAGTTGCTCGTCGGTGACCGCGGAGAACCGGATCACCTCGTCGTTCAGCACCCGGACGCCGCCCTCGCCGATCGCCCCCATGCCGAGCTCGGGCTGGTAGGGCACGCCGAGCTTGCGGATCACGCAGATGTCCAGCGGCGCGCCGAGCGCCGCGGCGACCTCGGCGGCCACCGGCACGCCGCCCCTCGGCAGCGCCACGATCACGGTGTCGGGGCCGGCCAGGTGGCCCAGTCGGGCGGCCAGCCGACGGCCCGCCTCGGTGCGGTCGGCGAAGTGGGTGAAGTGGGTTCCGGTGACGTGCATGACACGGCCTCCGGTTCCACCGTACGTCGTTCCGGCCCGGCTCGGGGCGGTCACGGGCGGCGGCTCCGGGGGTGCGGGCGGATGGCTCCCAGGGGTGCGGACGGAGGGCGGCGCACGGGGTCGGTAACCGGTCCGGACCAGCGCGGGACCGGGGTGGTGTTCGGCGGCGAGGTGGGTCGGCGACGACCGGAGCCCCCGGAGGGGTGAACCGGGGGTGCCGGCCCGCCGACCTGCACCCCCGGGGTCCTGGTGCCCGTGCGCTACGGCTGCATCTCGTACGCGCCGGAGAGCGCCTCGACCCGCGCCCACACCCGGGTGTCCCGCGCCGGGTCGGCGACCGGGCGGCGCACGTTCGCCAGCGCCCAGGCAGCCTGCTCCTCGGTGGCCGAGGCCTTGCCGTGCAGCTCGGTGGCGTGCGCGGAGAAGTCGCGGACCAACGCGTCGAAGATCCGGTCCAGCACGTCGCCGCCGTGGTCGGAGGCGGTCAGGCCGGTCAGCTCGGCCTGCTCCAGCACCAGCTGGCCGTAGACGATCAGCGCGAACAGCTGGCCGATCTCCAGCAGGAAGTCCAGGTCCGCCTGCTGCTCCTTGCTCGGCGCGTTCTCGAGCAGCAGCGCGCAGAAGCCGTCGGCCTGTTCGCGGAAGCGGGCGACGTTGGGCAGCTCGGCGTGGCGGTCGTAGGCGGTGCGCCAGTCGTGGAAGCGGATCGCGCCGAGGCCGCGGGCCGGGCCCTGCCGGAACAGGAAGGCGTCGTCGGCGGCGTCCAGGCGGGTCGGCACCGGGGCGTAGTCGGCCGGGGCGAACAGGTAGTTGCCCATGAACTTGAGGATCAGCGCCAGGTTGACGTGGACGGTGCCTTCCAGCTTCGGCAGGCCGCGGATGTCCTTCGCGGCCTTGTCGAAGTAGGTGTCCGCCTCGAAGCCCTTGGCCGCGATGACGTCCCACATCAGGTCGATGACCTTCTCGCCCTCGGTGGTGACCTTCATCTTGGTCATCGGGTTGAACAGCAGGTAGCGGCGGTCCTCGGGGGAGGCGGTGCGGAAGTAGTCCACGGCCCGCGCGCTGAACAGCTTCATCGCCACCAGGCGGACGTACGCGTCGGTCAACTCCCGCTTGACGTGCGGGAAGTCGGTGACCCGCTTGCCGTACAGCACCCGGTTGTGGGCATGCGTGACGGCCTCGTACATCGCGTGCTCGCAGATGCCGACCGAGGCGGTGCAGAGGTTGAACTTGCCGACGTTGACGGTGTTGAGGGCGGCGTCGAAGGCGGCCTGGCCGGTGTGCAGCACGTCCTCGGCGCGCACCGGGTAGTCCTCCAGGCGGAACTCGCTGACGTACATCTGCGCGTTCACCACGTTCTTGACCAGGTGGTACGCGTCGTGGCGGCTGTCGGCGGCGAAGAAGACGTAACCCTCCGGGCCCTCGACGTCCGAGCGGCGGCCGAACACCGAGACCAGGCCGGCCACGTTGCCGTTGCCGATGTAGTACTTGGAGCCGGTCGCGGTGAAGCCGCCCTCGCCGTCCGGGGTGAGGATCATGTCGGTGGAGTAGATGTCGGCGCCGTGGGTGCGCTCGGAGAGGCCGAAGGCCATCACGTGGCCGTCGGCGAGGAGCTTGGCGGCGCGGGCGCGGACGGCCTCGTTCTCGCTCTGCCAGACCGGGCCGAGACCCAGGATGGTGACCTGCCAGGTGTACCAGTAGCCGAGGCCGTAGAAGCCGAGGATCTCGTTCAGCTCGGCGATCCGCGCGGTGTCCCAGCGCTTGTCGGGGTCGGCCGCGGCGGGGGTCAGGAACTCCGCGAACAGGCCCTCCTTCGCGGCGAAGTCCAGGAAGTCGGCGTACCAGCTGCGGTCGATGTAGGTATCGATCAGGGCCTTCTTGCCGCGGGACTCGAACCAGTCCACCGTCGCGCGCAGCAGCCGGCGGGTCGGCTCGTCGAACTGTGCGGGGTCGTAGCTGCGCGGGTTGAAGAGCATCGAGGGGCTCCCGAGGGGTCGAGGGTGTGGGGAGGGCGGGTGGCGGGCCGCCGGGTCCGGATGGCAGGTTTCAGATTTCAGAATCTGTTATCTGTTATCTGTCATCCGTTGCCTGTCGGCTGTTCGCCGTCGTCCGGCGCCTGTCGTCCGGCGCCCGTCGTCCGGCGCCTGTCGTCCGGACGGGACGGCAGGGCGGGGTGGTCGGTCAGGACGGATGGTCAGGACGGCCGGTCGGCGGTGAGGCGGCGCAGGGTGGCGAGCACGTCGTCGAGCCAGGCGAGCGTCATCCGCTCGTACTCGATGCCGCCGCGCAGCACCACGTGCTGCAACTGCTGCCCGGCGTCGAGCGCGGCGGCGTCGGGGAAGTCCCGCTGCTCGCCGTGCAGGTACCGGGCGAGCAGGGCGGCGTGGCTCTCGCGGTGGCGTTCGACCTCGGAGACCAGCGCGGCCGGGTCGTCGAAGGCGGCGGCCCGGATCTTGACCGCGAGCTCGTGCCGGACGGTCTCCGGCTCGACCGGTTCGCGCAGCCAGCCGGCCAGCACGGCCCGTCCGGCCTCGGCCGCCGAATAGACCTTCTTGTCCGGACGTCCGTCCTGGGGGATCTCCTGCGCGGCCACCCAGCCGTCCGCCTCCATCCGCCGCAGCACCCGGTAGATCTGTTGGTGGGTGGCGGTCCAGAAGCGCCCGATCGAGCGGTCGAAGCGCCGGGCCAGTTCGTAGCCGGAGCCGGGCTGCTCCAGCAGCGAGACGAGGATCGCGTGCTCCAGTGCCATGGCCCGCATCCTGCTATGCAACGAGTTGCATAGGCAATGGCGACCCGGATGGTTGAGACGCAGGTCACCGGCGTGATCGGATGGTTACCGGCCATTCCGGACCATCAGGTGCAAAACGCTAGATAAGCGCCAGAATGGGTACGGGGCAAGCGCCTTACCGGTTCCGACCACAGGAGGTGGTATCGGTGGCAACCCATATCCCGACGACGGGCATGGAGCACCATCCGGACATCGTCGAACTGCGCGAACGTTACGAGCGGGTCACAACGACCCCCCGCGCCCAGGGCGTGGAGGCCCTGGCTGTCCTGGCCGGTCTCTTCCTGGCGGCATCGCCATGGATCGTCGGCTTCACCGCGTACAGCACCCTGACCGTGACCTGCCTGATCGTGGGTCTGGCCTACACGGTCCTGATGGCCGGCTACGGATCGGCCTACGAGCGCACCCACGCGCGGGCCTGGGCGGCCGCCGCGCTCGGTGTCTGGACGATCATCTCCCCCTGGGTCGTCTCCGGGTCCGTCGCGCACGGCAAGAACATCGTGACCTGCATCATCGTGGGTGCCGTGATGTTCCTGCTCGGCCTCGCGGCGATCTCCATGGCGACCATGACCTCGAACGGAGCGTCGATGCGGCGCGGCCGGGCCGGCCGTGCCAAGGACTGATCTTCCCCGCAGCCCGTGACCGGGGCGCGGGGGCGCAACCGCCCGCCGCGCCCCGGCGCGCGTCCGCGGGCGTACCCCGACGCGCGCCGGCCATTGCACGGCCCCCACTAAGGACGCGTCATCCGCAGCACGTCCAGGGCCTCGTCCAGCTGCTCCTCGGTGAGCCGGCCCTGCTCGACGTAGCCGCGCTCCACCACCACCTGACGGATCGTCTTGCGCTCGGCCAGCGCCTGCTTGGCGACCTTCGCGGCCTCCTCGTACCCGATGTAGCGGTTCAGCGGGGTCACCACCGAGGGTGAGGACTCCGCGTACTCCCGGGCCCGTTCGACGTTGGCGGTGATGCCGTCCACCGTTCGGTCGGCCAGCAGCCGGGCGCTGTTGGCGAGCAGCCGCACCGACTCCAGCACGTTGCGGGCGATCACCGGGAGCATCACGTTCAGCTCGAAGTTGCCGCTCGCGCCCGCCAGCGCGACCGTCGCGTCGTTGCCCACCACCTGGGCGGCGACCATCAGCACCACCTCGGGCAGCACCGGGTTCACCTTGCCCGGCATGATCGACGAACCGGGCTGGAGATCCGGCAGGTTGATCTCGCCGAGCCCGGTGCGCGGACCGGAGCCCATCCACCGCAGGTCGTTCGCGATCTTCGTGAACCCGACCGCCACCGTGCGCAGTTGACCGCTCAGCTCGACCAGGGCGTCCCGCGCGCCCTGCGCCTCGAAGTGGTTCCGGGCCTCGGTCAGCGGCAGGTCGGTCACGCGGGCGACCTCCGCGATGACGGCCGCCGGGAAACCGGGCGGGGTGTTGATGCCGGTGCCCACCGCCGTCCCGCCGAGCGGGAGTTCGGCCACCCTGGGGAGGGTGGCCAGCAGCCGCTCCCGCCCGTGTCGCACCTGCGCCGCGTAGCCGCCGAACTCCTGACCGAGCGTGACGGGCGTGGCGTCCATCAGGTGTGTGCGGCCCGACTTGACCACCCGGGCGAACTCGGCGGCCTTGCGCTCCAGCGCCTCCGCGAGGTGCTCCAGCGCCGGCACCAGGTCGTGCGTGACGGCGGCGGTGGCGGCGATGTGGATCGAGGACGGGAAGACGTCGTTGGACGACTGGCTGGCGTTGACGTGGTCGTTCGGGTGGACCGGCCGGCCCAGCCGCTCACCGGCCAGGGTGGCGATCACCTCGTTGGTGTTCATGTTGGACGAGGTGCCCGAGCCGGTCTGGAACACGTCCACCGGGAACTGGTCGTCCCAGCGCCCCTCCGCGACCTCCCCGGCCGCAACCGCGATCGCCTCCGCCGTCTCCTCGTCCAGCACCCCGAGCCGGGCGTTCACCCGGGCCGCGGCGGCCTTGATCCGGGCCAGCGCGGCGATGTGCGCCCGCTCCAGCCGCTGGCCCGACACCGGGAAGTTCTCCACCGCCCGCTGCGTCTGCGCCTGCCACTTCGCGTCGGCCGGCACCCTGACCTCGCCCATCGAGTCGTGCTCGATCCGGTACTTCTGCGGCTTCTCCTGCTGGCCACCCATCGCGCGCTGCACCTCCTGTACGGGCCCGACCGGCCCGGAACGGATCTCCGATCACCACAGCCGCGCGTGGGGCGCAGGTATTTCCGGTCGGGTGGTCCGGTCCGGTCCGGTCCGGACCGGTTCCGGGCCCGTGCCCGGAACCGGCGCCTACCGCCGGGGCAGCGCGGCGCGGACCAGCTCGCCCGGGGCGGTGGAGGCCTGGACGACGAGGTCGCCGCCCGGGGCCCAGACGCCGGAGCCGCCCGAGGTCTCCAGGTACTCGCCGCTCGCCCCGGCGCAGGTCGCCAGCACGCACCACACCCCGTGGGCGGCCGCCCGGTCGCGGAAGTGGCCGTCCCGGCGCTCGGCCTGGGCGGCGCCGGGCCCGTAGAGGGTGGAGGCGACGTAGGCGTCGATGCCGAGTGCGGCGGTCTCCTCGGCGTGCGCCGGGTCGGCGGCGTCCGCGCAGACGGCCAGGCCGAGCCGCAGGCCGTCCAGCTCCAGGACGACGGGCTTCTCGCCGGGGGCGAAGCGCTCGACCTCGGCGCCGTGCAGGCACATCTTCCGGTAGACGACCTCGGCGCCCTCCCCGGTGACCGCCAGCGTGGCGATGGACTCGCGCCCGTCGGCCTCGGCGACCGGTGCCCCGACCAGGGCGACGGCACCGGTGGCGGCGCAGGCCGCCACCAGCGGCGCGAGGCGGGCGTCCGACGGGTCGACGGCCGGTGCGGCCAGGTCGTAGCCGGTCAGCGACAGCTCGGGGAACACCACCAGCCGGGTGCCGGCCTCCCGCACCGCCGTGGCGTGCAGGGCGACGTTCTCGGACACGGTGTCCGGACGGCCGGCGGCGGCGCAGACGGGCTGGGCGACGGCGACGGTCAGTGCTGCGGGCACGGGAGCGTTCGCGAACGAGGACGCGGACGAGGGCATGGCGGAGCCTCCGGCGGGCGGGGTGGGGTGGTCGTGATCAACCTATGCGCCCGCCGAGGACACGGGCAACAGAGCTCGGGCGAGGGGCCGGGCAGGTGGATCGGGCTCCGGGGCCGATCGAACGGATCTCACTCGAAGGAGTGAGATCCAGGGCGGACGCTTCAAACTGCCGTGCGCCCCTCCATACGCTCCGGACCGGGCCGGGCGGACTCCGGCCGGACCCGGATCGCCGTAGCCCGGCCCCGGGGGACCAGCGCGAGGGGGCGGACGGACGGATGACCACGGAACACGGCCCGATGGGCGGAACGGGTGGCGGGGCGACACCGACGGGGATGACCCCAACGAATGCCCGAGCGAATGCCCCGGCGGACACCCGGAAGAGCACCCCCGGCGGCCTCACCCGCAGGCAGCTGCTGGGCGCGTCGGCGGCGCTCGGCGGCGCGGCCTGGCTGCTGCGCGGCACCATCGGCCCGGACAGCGCCGAGGCCGCCGCGCCCGTACCGCCCGGACTGCCCGCCGGCACCGAGCTCTACCAGCGGGTCTTCCAGAACTGGTCCGGCGAGATCCGCACCGACCAGCTGTGGACCTGCGCGCCCCGCACCCCCGAGGAGGTCCCGGCCCTCGCCGACTGGGCGCACGCCAACGGCTGGCGGCTGCGCGCCTCCGGCTACCGGCACACCTGGGCGCCGCTCACCGTCGCCACCGGGACCCCGGAGAGCGCCCGGATCCTGCTCGTGGACACCAGCCGGTACCTCACCGTCATCAGTGCCGACGCGCCCGGCACCGTCCGGGTGCAGACCGGCGCCACCATGGAGGCCCTGCTCGCGCACCTGGCCGCCCGCGGCCTCGGCCTGACCGCCTGCCCGGCCCCCGGCGAGATCACCGTCGGTGGTGTGCTCGCCATCGGCGGCCACGGCACCGCTGCCCCGGCGGCCGGGGAGGTGCGGCCGGAGGGGCACGGGTACGGCTCGGTCAGCAACCAGGTCGTCCGACTCACGGCCGTCGTCCTCGACCCGGCCACCGGCCGCTACGCGCTGCGCACCTTCGACCGCTCCGAGGCCGACAGCGCCGCCTTCCTGGTGCACCTGGGCCGCGCCTTCCTCACCGAGGTGGTGCTGCGGGCCGGCGCCGACCGGCCTCTGCGCTGCGTCAGCCGGCTCGACATCCCGGCGAGCGAGCTCTTCGCCCGCCCAGGCACCGGTGCGGGCACCGGCACGGGCGCCGGTGCGGATACCGGTGGGGGCGGCGGGCTCGGGGGAGTGCTCGGGGGAGTGCTGGGCGGAGTCCTCGGCGGGGTCCTCGGCGGCGGGGGAGGCCCGCGCACCCTCGCCGACTTCGTGGAGCGCGACGGCCGGGCCGAGGTGATCTGGTTCGCCTACACCGAGTACCCCTGGCTCAAGACCTGGAGCGTCACCCCGAACAAGCCGCTCGCCTCCCTGGCCGTCGACCACCCCTACAACTACCCCTTCTCGGACAGCATTCCGGAACCGGTCGCCCGGCTCGCCGACGAGATCGTCACCGGCGCCTGGGCATCGGCTCCGCTGTTCGGCCAACTCCAGTACCTGGTCGCGAAGGTGGGGCTCACCGGAGACATCACGGACGTCCTGCTCTCCGGCGAGCTGCTGCGCCGACTGCTCAGTGGCGAGGTGCTCACCCACCTGCTCGCGGGCGGACTGCGCTCCGACCTCTGGGGCCCCTCCCGCACCCTGCTCCAGTACATCCGCCCGACCACCCTGCGGGTCACCGCGAACGGCTACGCGGTCCTCGCCAAGCGCGCCGACCTCCAGTGGGTGGTGAGCGAATTCGCCGCTCATTACCGGGAGTTGCTCGCGGCCTACCAGGCCAGGGGTGAGTTCCCGGTGAACGGCGCGGTGGAGATCCGGGTCACCGGCCTGGACGACCCGGCCTCCTCCGGCGTCCCCGGCGCCCGGCCCCCGCTGCTGTCCGCGCTGCGCCCGCGCGCCGACCGCCCCGAGTGGGACACGGCGGTCTGGCTGGACGTCCTCGCCTTCCCCGGCACTCCCGGACTGGAGCGCTTCGCCCGGGAGCTGGAGCAGTGGCTGTTGCGCACCTTCGACGGCACCCGGGCGGGCCTGCGGGTCGAGTGGTCCAAGGGCTGGGCCTACACCGACGCCGCCGCCTGGTCCGATCCCGACCTGATCGACCGGGCCGTCCCCGACAGCCTGCGGGCCGGCGGCGGGCCCGGCTGGGACGAGGCGGTCGCGGTCCTGGACCGCCACGACCCGCACCGGGTGTTCGGAAACCCCTTCCTGGACAGGCTGTTGAAGTAACCGACGCGCACCCCGCGATGGCCGGCGATCCGTCAGATGTGTTCCATGACGATCACCGCGAGGGTGTCCGGAGCCAGGGCGCGGAACACGTGCGGAGCGTCGCCCGGGTAGCTCACGTAGTCGCCCGGTCCCAGCTCGACCGGCGCCTCCGTCGGCCCGACCAGTGCCCGCCCGGCTCCGATCAGCACGTGCTCGACGGTGCCGGGCATGTGGGGATCGGATGCCCTGGTCTCGCCCGGCTGCGCCTCGATCCGGTAGATGTCGCGCCGGGCGTTGGGCGGGCAGGAGGAGAGCACGGTGGCGGCGTAGTCGGCGCGCTCGGAGTGGGTCACCGGGCCCTCGCCGGCCCGGATCACCTTGACCGCCGGGCGCGGCGGGTCCACCAGCAGGCTGAACGGAACGTTCAGTGCGACTCCGAGTGCCCAGAGCGTCTCCACGCTGGGGTTGCCCGCGCCCGACTCCAGCTGGGACAGCGTGGACTTGGCGATGCCCGCGCGCCGGGCCAGCTCGGCCATCGACAGCCCGCTGCGCTCGCGCTCGCGCCGGATCGAGGTGGCGATCTGTCCGATCAGCTCGGCGCCGCTGACGCTGGCACTGCCGCCGTCGTTGTTGCTGCCGCCGGAGCCGCGGGGGCCCATGGCCGGGGACGTCTGGTCACTCATGCTCGCCACTCACGCTTCCTCCTGGCCCCTTCTGCGGCTCCCGGTCGGCTGATGCCGCCGTTCATGCTGCCACGGCCGGACGCCGGCCGTCGTTCGCCCGATCGGCCCGCCTGTTCGCCTTGACGAACGAGGTCGAGCCGTTCACTCTAGTGAACATGCGTTCGCTCATTCGAACACTGGAGCGTGCCACCCTCCGGGACGTCGCTCTGGTCTGCCTGGCCGACGCCCTCGTCGGCGCCTCCTTCGGCGCGATCAGCGTCTCCGGCGGTCTGCCCCTCTGGGTGCCGATCGCCCTCTCCGTCCTGGTGTTCGCCGGCGGCTCCCAGTTCGCGGCGGTCGGCGTGGTGCTCTCCGGCGGCGGTGCCCTCGCCGCGGTCGCCACCGGACTGGTGCTCAACGCCCGGCTGCTGCCCTTCGGCTTCACCGTGGCCGACGTGCTCGACGGCCCACGGTGGCGACGGCTGGTGGGGGCGCAGCTGCTCACCGACGAGACCGCCGCCTTCGCCCTGCAGCAGAGCGAGCCGCGCCGGCGCCGGGCCGTGTACTGGCTCTGCGGGATCGCCCTGTTCGTGGTCTGGAACATCTCGGTGCTGCTCGGCGCGCTCGCGGGCGGGCTGATCGGCGACACGGACGCGCTCGGTCTGGACGCGGCCTTCCCCGCGGTGCTGCTCGCGCTCGTCCTGCCCTCGCTCGCGGACCGCCGCACGCGTACGGCGGCGGTGGTGGGCGCCGTGGTCGCGGTCGCGGCGACGCCGTTCGTCCCGGCCGGGCTGCCGGTGCTGCTCGCCCTCGTCGGGCTGCTGTTCGCCGGACGGCCGACGGCAGGGGCGGCGGCGCGGGAGGCGGCGGACGAACAGAACGCGGCGAACGGGAAGAAGGAGGCGGTCCGATGATGCCGCTGTACGCGGTCCTGCTGCTGGCCGTCGGGACGTACGCCTTCCGGCTCGCCGGGCCGTTGCTCGGCGGCCGGCTCACCCTCTCGGAGCGGCTGCGGCACCTGCTGGCCGTCGCGGCGGCGGTGCTGCTGGTGGCGCTGATCGCGACCGGCGCGCTGACCCAGGGGCACGGCTTCGCGGGGTGGGCCCGTCCGGCGGGTGTGCTGGTCGCGGGGGTGCTCGCGCTGCGCCGGGCGCCGTTCCCGGCGGTGGTCGTCGCGGGCGCGGCGACCACGGCGCTGCTGCGGCTCTGCGGGGTGGCGTGAGCGGGGGAACCCCCGCCTGCGTCAGCCCTCGGCCAGCCGCTCGGCCTGGACCTCCGGCCGACCGCTGTCCCACAGCAGCTCCCACACCTTGAAGACGCAGTGGTAGTCCCTCATGCTGCCCCGCGAGATCAGAAGGTAGGTGTCCCCGTCGCGGAGCAGCGTCCGGCGCCGGCTGTTGAAGGGGTGCTGCGGGGTGTAGGAGGGGACGAGCCGCTTCAGCTCCTCGACGGCCTCCTCGCGGGTGCCCTCGACCTCGGCGAGCACCGTGCTGCCCCAGGTCCGGTCCTGGCCGATGCCCACCGTCTCCTCGGCGACCAGCGCCCAACGTGCCATGTCCTGCTCCCGTTCCTTCCCGGTCCTTCCCGTTCCGCTAGCGCGTCGGGGACTTGAAGAAGATGGTGGTCGGCCGGAGCATGCCCGCAGGGTCGGCCGCGTAGTCCGGCACCGAGCCGACCCGGCTCCAGCCCGCCGCCTCGTACAGCCGCTCGGCCGGGCTGCCCGACTCGGTGTCCAGCACCAGCAGCCGGATACCGAGCTCCACCGCCCGCTCCTCCAGTGCCGCCAGCAGCCGCCCGGCCAACCGGTGCCCGCGGTCCGCGGGGTGCACCATCAGCTTGGCCACCTCACCCCGGTGGCGGCCGTTCGCGGTGGTGGCCGGTCGCAGCTGCACCGTTCCGGCGAGCCGTCCGTCGTCCCCGGCGCGGGCGGTCCACAGCACCAGCCGGCCGGCCGCGACGTCCGGGCCGAGCGCCCGCCACCACGCTGCGGCCTCGTCCGGGTGCAGCGGGGCGAGGAACCCGACCGAGGCGCCGCCGTGCACGGTCTCCACCAGCAGGTCGGCGAGTTCCTCCGCCGAGCCGGCCAGCTCCTGAGCCGTCACCTCGCCGACCACGTAGGCACCGTCGGACATGTCGCCATCCTCACTCGTTCGCGCCCGCCCGCCGCCCGGCCGGGTGCGGAATACTCGCCGGTATTCCGCCGAGAGTACAAGGAGCTTCAATGACGAAGCCGACCCGGATCGACCCTTCCGACCTGCTCGCCGTCGGCGACCTGCTCTCCGACGAGGAGCGGCTGATCCGCGACACCGTCCGCCGGTTCACCGAGGAGCGGATCCGCCCGCACATCGGCGACTGGTTCGAGCGCGGGGTCTTCCCGGCCCGTGAACTCGCCCCCGAGCTCGGCGCCCTGGGCGTGCTCGGCATGCACCTCGACGGCTACGGCTGCGCGGGCGCCGACGCGGTGGCGTACGGGGCGGCCTGCATGGAGCTGGAGGCGGCCGACTCCGGACTGCGCAGCTTCGTCTCCGTCCAGGGCTCGCTCGCCATGCGCTCGATCCACGCCTTCGGCTCGGAGGAGCAGAAGCAGCGCTGGCTGCCCGGCATGGCCGCCGGCCAGCTGATCGGCTGCTTCGGCCTCACCGAGCCGGACTTCGGTTCCGACCCGGCCAACATGCGCACCCGGGCAGTGCGCAAGGGCGGCGAGGGCGGCGACTGGGTGCTGTCCGGCAGCAAGATGTGGATCACCAACGGCAGCATCGCCGACGTGGCCGTGGTCTGGGCGCAGACCGAGGAGGGCGTGCGCGGCTTCCTGGTCGAACGCGGCACCCGCGGCCTGACCGCCACCGACGTGCACGGCAAGCTCTCGCTGCGCGCCTCGGTCACCAGCGAGCTGGCCTTCGACGACGTGGTGCTGCCCGCCGACGCGGTGCTGCCCGGGGTGGTCGGGCTGCGCGGACCGCTCTCCTCCCTCAACGAGGCCCGCTACGGCATCCTCTGGGGCACCGTCGGCGCCGCCCGTGACTGCTACACCGCCGCCCTGGACTACGCCAAGAGCCGGATCCAGTTCGACCGCCCGATCGCGGGCTTCCAGCTGACCCAGCAGAAGCTGGTCGAGATGATGCTGGAGGTGGAGAAGGCCTACCTGGTCGCCCTGCGGATCGGTCGGCTCAAGGAGCAGGGCGCGGCCCGCCCGCCGCACGTCAGCTTCGGCAAGCTCAACAACGTCCGCACCGCGCTGGAGATCGCCCGCAGCGCCCGGACCGTCCTCGGGGCCAACGGCATCACCACCGAGTACCCGGTGCTGCGGCACGCCAACAACCTGGAGTCGGTGCTCACCTACGAGGGCACCAGCGAGATCCACACCCTGGTCCTCGGTGAGGCCATCACCGGCGAGTCCGCCTACCGCTGACGGGCCGGCCGCCCCGTTCGAGCAGGTAAAACCGGTGGCCGGGCCCGCCGCGGCCCGGCTACCGTCCCTCCCGTGAACGGTCCGACCACACAGACGCCCCCGACCACCACCCTCTGGCGCCCCACCGGCCCCGAGGAGCTGGCGCTGGTCGAGGCCGCCGACTGGCGTGCCTGGCCGCCCCGGCTGCCCGAGCAGCCGATCTTCTACCCCGTCCTCAACGAGGACTACGCGATCCGGATCGCCCGGGACTGGAACGTCCCCGCCTCGGGCGTCGGCTACGTCACCCGCTTCGAGGTCGACACCGCCTTCCTCGCCCGCTACCCCGTGCAGCAGGCGGGCGGCCGGACGATCCTCGAACTCTGGGTGCCGGCCGAAGAGTTGGCCGAGTTCAACCGGCACATCGTCGGCCGCATCGAGCTCGTCCACGAGTTCCGCCCGCAGCCCTGACCGAACCCGCAGCCCTGACCGAGCCCGCGGCCGTGATCGGCCCCTGACCGAGCCCGCGGCCGTGATCGGCCCCTGACCGAGCCCGCGGCCGTGATCGGCCCCGCCACAGACCGCGTCCGCGCGGCCGGCGGCGGGGCCGTGGGCAGTTCGTTGCGCGCGGCTGGCGGCGGACGACCTCCCGGCGGATTCCCGGCGTGCGCTTCCGACACCTTGCGGACACCTGCCGTTCGGTGGAGGGACGCCGGCCGGTACGGCGGCCGGTGAAACATGGCGCGGTCGGCGGCGCCCTCGGTGGGTGCGGCCGGGTGCGCACGACCGAAAGGAACCCCCGCCATGTCCGCTGCCCAGTGGCCCCGCCCCCGCGTGCTCGTCGTCGGGATCGACGGCGTCCGCCACGACTACCTGGCACAGGTGCCGATGCCGCGACTGGAGGAGGTCGCCGAGGCCGGGTTCCTGGTGCCGGTCACCGTCGCGGACACCACGCCCACCATGTCCGGGCCGTGCTGGGCCACCATCGTGACCGGGGTCGAGCCCGCCAAGCACGGAGTCTGGGGCAACCACCTGGGCGGCAACCGGCTCGACGTGTTCCCCGACTTCGCCACCCGACTCAACCGGGCCGACCGTCGCCGTACCTTCGTGGCCGCCGGCTGGGACCCGCTGATGATCAACGAGGCCGGCGGCCCGCTGTTCCGCGCGCCCGGCCGGCTCTCCTACGTCGCCCCCGCCGAGGACACCCCCGAGGCCTGGGAGGCGGTGGACGAGGAGGTCGCCCGGGAAGCCGTCCACGTCCTCGGCACCGCCGACCCCGAGGCCTCCTTCGTCTACCTCGGCGCCGTCGACGAGACCGCCCACTTCCTGGGCTGCGGCGACGAGTACCGCGCGTCCATGCGCACCGCCGACGAGCGCCTCGGCCGCCTCCTGGACGCCGTCCGCGGCCGGGAGACCTACGCCGAGGAACAGTGGACGGTCATCGTCGTCACCGACCACGGGCACGTGGACGCCGGCGGCCACGGCGGCCGTACGGTCGAGGAGCGGACGGCCTGGGTCGCCTGCGCCGGGCACGACATCCCGGCCGGCCCGCCCACCGGCGAGATCCGCCACCCGGACGTCGCCGCCCAGGTGTACGCCTCGCTGCTGCGCCCGATCGACCCGCACTGGACCCTCGACGGTCGCCCGTTCCCGGTCACCAGGCCGGTACCGGCGGCGGTCTGAGGCACGGTGGTCGAGGCGCTGGGGGCCGCCGTTGCTCCGGGCGCAGCAGGCCGAGCTGCGGCGGTTCCGGGCTCGGGCGAGGCTCGATCGGGGCTCGGGCCGTGCCCGACCCGGGCGTGCCGACCCGAGCGTCGGAGCGGCACGTAGCCGGGTCCTGCGGGGCCCGGAACCCTCGGGCCTCAGGGTCCCTGTCGAATGGCATACGCCTGAAGGTGGAGAAGGTACCCCGTGGGTTGGAGACAAGGTCGCGACCTGGTGGTGACGATCCGACGGGTTCGGACGGGCCACGATGGTTGCACCGGCCGACGGAGCACGCCGACCGCGCCGGTGGTGCGGACCTGAGCGGCCACCGGCAGCTCAGACGAGCGGCAGCGGCCGCACCGGTCACGACACGGAGAGGGCAGTCGGGCATGAAAGGCATCGTGAGCAAGGTCGCGCTGGGAGTCGCGGGCACCGGCATGGCCGTCGCCGTGGCGGCCGTGGCAATCGGCCCGCGGGTGTCCGACTGGTACGACGAGCACCATCAGCAGCAGGGCTCGTACGAGACCGGCACCCAGGCCAAGGCCGACCGCCGGTCGATGCCGGCCTGGCTGCCCGACAACGCCTCCGGGGTGAAGTACCTGATGTCCACCAGGGGCGACGACCGTCTGCTGAGCGCTACCCTCCCGGAGGGCCGGCTGCCCGCCGGCTGCACCGTCGGGCTGCCGGGCAAGAGCGCGCACCCCGTGCCGGAGTCGCTCAAGGCCGGCTGGTTCCCCGAGAACGTCGCGACCAAGGCCAGCGGCACCTGCGGGCACTACAACGTGGCGCTGACCGGCAACCAGCTCTACGCGTGGCAGGACGGCGCTGCCGTGCAGGCGGCGCTGCGTGCCGAGCACGTCGCCAAGCACTGAGTGCGGCGGGCGCCTCGGGCGCGTCGACCGGGTAGCAGCCCTCTCGACCCCTCATCGTCACTCCTGACCAGGGAACGGAACGGCCCGCCGGGCACCGGAAGGTGCGGGCGGGCCGTCGTCGTGTGCGGGCCGGGAACGGGCGGTGGACGATCGGCCGGACGCACTCCCGCGGCCGAGCAGCGCGTACCCTCGCTGTCGGAACCGCACCGGGCTGCGATAGGACGGAGCGCGAACGAGCCCCGCGTCACCCGTCCGTAAGGAGCGCCATGCCCGGCCCGACCGTCGGCCCCACTGACGACACGTCGACCGCTGCCGCCAGCCCACCTGCCCCCGCACCCGCCACCGGCCAGGCCCGTCCGGGCTGGACCGTGATCGCCGCCCTCGGCGGTCTCACCGCGCTCGGCCCGCTCACCACCGACCTCTACCTCCCGGGCCTGCCCGCGATCGCCGACGACCTGGTCGCCCAGCCGGCCGCCGTCCAGCTCACGCTGACCTTCTCGATGTTCGGGGTCGCGGCCGGGCAGCTGCTCTTCGGGCCGCTCAGCGACCGCTACGGGCGCCGCCCGCCGCTGCTCGTCGGGCTCGTCCTCTACACCCTGTCCAGCGTGGTGTGCGTGTTCGCGCCGAACCTGTCGGTGCTGATCGCCGCCCGGTTCGTCCAGGGCGCGGCCGGCTCCGCCGGGCTGGTGATCGGGCGCGCCGTCTCCCGGGACCGCTTCCAGGGCGTCGCACTGCTGCGCTTCCTCGCCTCGATCGCCCTGATATCCGGGCTGGCGCCGATCCTCGCCCCGATCATCGGCGCGGAGCTGATGCGGTTCACCTCGTGGCGTGGCACCTTCGGCGTGCTCACGGCGCTCGGGCTGCTGCTGACCCTGGTGTCCTTCGGCGTGCTGCGCGAGACGCTGCCCCCGGAGACCCGGGACGGCGGCGGGGTGGGCGCGGCCCTGCGGACGATGGGGCGGCTGTTGCGCAACCTGCCGTTCCTCGGGCTGGCGCTGACCAGCTCGCTCGCCTTCGGGGCGCTGTTCGGGTACATCAGCGGTTCGTCGACGGTGCTCCAGCACGTGTACCGGGTCTCGCCGCAGACCTACAGCCTGCTGTTCGGGCTGAACTCGCTCGCGATCGTGGTGATGACCCAGGTGAACGGGCGGGTGCTGGCACCGCGCTTCACGCAGCGGGCGCTGATGCTGGGCAGCCTTGCGGCGACGGTCGCCTCCGGGGTGGCGCTGGTGCTGCTGACGACGGTGTGGGACTTCGGGCTGGCCGGGTTCTGCCTGCCGCTGTTCGTGATGATGGGCAGCCTGGGGGTGCTCCTGCCGAACACCGCTGCCCAGGCGCTCGGCCTGGTCGAGCCGCAGGTGGCCGGTACGGCGTCGGCGCTGCTGGGGACGGGCAACTTCCTGTGCGGAGCGGTGGTCGCACCGCTGAGCAGCCTCGGCGGTCGGCCGTCGGCGATGCTGATGGCGCTGGTGGTCCTGGTCTGCGGGGTGCTGGCGACGGTGGTGTACCTGGCGCTGTGCCGACCGGAGCGGATGCGGAAGGCGGGCGGCTGACGGGTGGGCGGTCGGCAGGTGGCGGGCCGCAGGTGGGGGCCGGTCAACTGACAGGTGACAGGTGACGGTGGGCAGATAACAGCGAACAGAAGACAGCGAACGGAAAACGGATGACAGCTGACAGATGTTGAAATCTGTCAGCTGTCATCCGTCATGCGTCATGCGTCACCCGAAGCGGCTCAGGCGATGGAGAAGTCGTCCCCGTACACGTTGCCCTGGCCGTACCAGCCGTGCAGGTACACGGTGACGGTGCCGTTGGCGCCGGTGGTGAAGGGGACGGACAGCTTGGTCCAGCCGGAAGAACTGGTCCAGGCACTGGCGGTGGCACCACCGCTGACGCCGACGTAGGCGTAGTTGCCCTGCACCCAACCGCTCAGGGTGTAGCTGGTGCTGGGCTTCAGCGTGACGGTCTGCGAGCACTCGCCGGTCTGGCTCGCGGTGGCGGCGGCCTGCAGTGCCTTGGCGCCGGAGTGGACCGGGGTGGAAACCACGGCGCCGCCGCTCTGGCAGGTCCACGGGGCCAGGCTTCCGCTCTCCAGGTCACCGTTGACCAGTCCGGTCGTCGGGCCGCTCCCGGTGACGGTCAGGGTGTAGGTCGCGGTGTGGCTGCCCGAGGCCCCGGTGGCGGTGACGCCCAGAAGGTAGGTGCCCGGAGTCGCGGCCGCGGTGGTGGAGATGTTGAGCGTGGCGCTGTTGCCGGTGGTGACACTGCCGGGGGTGACGGTGGCGTTGATGCCGACGATCGGGACGCTGACGATCGTGAAGTTGACGTTCTGCGCCGAGCCCGAGGTGACCGCCGTCGCGATGTTGGCGGAGGTGGACGAACCGACCGCGACCGTGCCGGAGTTCGGGTTCACGGCGACCGAGAAGTCGTTGCCGGGCTGGGTGCCGGTGACGTTCAGGGTGAAGGTGCTGGTGTGGCTGCCGGAGGCCGCCGCGCCGGTGACCGTGAGCGGGTAGCTCCCGGGCGTGACCGAGGAGGTGGTGGAGATGTTGAGCGTGGCGCTGTTGCCGGCGGTGACGCTGCCGGGGGTGACGGTGGCGGTGACGCCGGCCGGGGCGCCGCTGACCGTGAGGTTGACGCTCTGTGCCGAGCCCGCCGTCACGGCTGTCGCGACGGTCGCCGAGGCGGACGAACCGGCGGTGACCGTGGCGGAGTTCGGGCTGACCGACACCGAGAAGTCGTTGTTCACCGTCGAGCCGCTGGTGAACGGCGCGAAGACGTGGGTGAAGTCCCAGGTGTTCTGGGCGATCCCGGAGCAGTTGTCGTTCCCGGCCGTGCCCGGGCAGCCGCCGTTGTCACGCTGGAGCGCCCAGAAGGACAGCGTGTTGATGCCCTTGGAGACCGCCCAGTTGTACACGGTGTTGGCGTTGGCCAGGGTGAAGGTCTCGGCCGGGCCGAAGTCGTCGACACCGATCATCTCGGTGATCCCGATCGAACCCCACAGCTGGGCGGGGGTCTTGGACGGGTACAGCTTGGCGAGCTGGTTGTAGAGGCCCTGCGCGGAGGTCTGGGTGTCGGCCGCCATGTCGTGGGTGGCGTTGTCGTAGTAGTCGAAGGTCATCATGTTGACGACGTCGATCCGCGCGTTGTTGCTGACCGCGTTCCGCAGCACCGCGAGGCCGCTGTCGGCCAGCCCGGAGGTGGTGGTCGGCAGCGTGTAGGAGAACTGGACGTTCCGTCCCTTGGCGGCGGCCCAGTCCTGCACGAGCTTGATCGCCTTGTTGCGGCGGTCGATCCCGCCGCTGTTGGTCAGCGAGTTGTCCTCGATGTCGAGGTCGATCCGGCTGATGTCGTAGGTGGTGATCACGTTCTCGAACGCGGCCGCGATCTGGTTCACATCGGTGCAGCTGTCGGCCAGCTCGGTGCCGGTGTTGTCGGCGGTGTAGCCGCCGAACGACGGGATCACGTCCCCGCCGTTGGCGCGGATGGTCGCGATGTCGGCGCCGAAGGTCGAGGAGGACACCGGCATGGAGGAGTCGCCGTTCCAGTACGGCGTGCAGGAGCCCTTGGTGGCGGCCTGGAGGAACGCCATGGTCAGGTGCTTGGCACCGGACTGTGCGGCCAGTTGGGCCGGGCTCTGGCCGGTCCAGGCCTCGAAGTAGGGGGCGAAGACCCGGCTGGGAAGCGGGGTGGCGGCCTGGGCGGAGCTCGTCCCGGCGGCGACCAGGCCGACCGAGGCGGCCAGCGTGGCGCAGGCCGTCAACACGGCCTGGACTGTTCGGCGGAGGCGCATGGATTCTCCAACAGACTTGGTGGGGCAGGACGTTGGGGAGGTTCGGTCGGTCCGGGCAGGGCGGCCGTGTGGGGTCGGCCGCGGTCCCGGGACCGGGTCGGATGTCGGGAGTGCGGGCGTGCGGGCGTGCGAAGGCCCACTGACTCGCGTGGACGCGGGCGGCGTGCGAATGCGCGCGCCGTACGGAGCGGGGGTGGAGCGGAGCATGGCAGGGCAGTGCCTCAGCCGCCGGTGGTCACACCCCCACAGTGCATCCCGGTCGGATCGACATGCTTATGTTTGGACTAGACCACTGGTCTGTCAAGAGACCTAACAGTTCGTCAGCACACGGCCCGCACGGGCGAAGGTGGCGGACGGGCGGCGCGCACGGGTGGGGTGTCGGCGGGACTCGCCGGAGGGGGCGTCAGTGGCGTCGGCGGCCGGTGTCGGTGCCGGTGTCGGCGACGGAGTCGGCGATGGCGAAAGGTGTCGGAAACGAGAAGACCGTGGCCGCACACCCGGTGAGGGGCGCGGCCACGGCGGCCCGGCGCTCAGGACACCGGGCGGTTCATGATGGCGCGGATCTGCGGATCTGCGGATCTGCGGACCGACGGGCCCGCGGACCTGCGGGTCTGCGGACCGGATCAGCGGGGCGGCGGGCAGAGCGTGGCGAGCAGCGCCTCGTTGATCTTCGCTGCGGTGTCCGGCCCGAAGCCCTGCGGGTGGTCGGTGGAGGTGAAGCGCTGGTTGGCCAGCTCGACCAGCTTCTGCTGGTCCTTGGGGAACTGGTACATCGACTGGCACTGGTTGCGCGCCCGGTCCACGGCCTGGTCGGGCTTGCCGCCGACGATCGCCGGGTCGATCGCGTCCAGCGCGGAGACCAGCTTGGCCGTCAGGTCGGCGCCCGGCTTGGCGGGCAGTCCGGCGTCGGCGGGCGGGGCTGGCTTGGCCGGCGCGGGGGCTCCCGAGGCGCCGGCGTCGGGGGCGGGAGCGCCGGTGGCGCCGTCGGCCGTGGGGGCGGCCGGGTCGGGCGCGGGGGCCGCGGGCGTGGTGACGGCGCCGGAGGGCGAGGCGGTCGAGGCGGCGGGGGCGGTGGGGGAGCCGGCCGCGGAGGTGGCTTTGCCCGACCCTGATCCGGAGCTGGAGCAGGCAGCGAGGCTCACCGCGGCGAGTGCCGTGAGGGTGGCGGCGAGGAGACGAGTGCGCATGGCACCCAGACTGTCATGTTCGCGGCGCAGAAGGGAAGGTCCCTCCGGCAGCCGGAAGACGATCTCCGGAACGGCGGGCGGCGGCCCGGAGGAAGCTCCTCGGGCCGCCGCGTTCACGGTCCTCGGACGTCCGGGCCGGGGCGCCGTCGGGCCGGTCGGCCGGCGGTAAGCCGCGACTGCCTGCCCTCCCGCCGGCCGTCAGCCGAGACCGTTGGGCATCAGCCGAGACCGTTGGACGCCAGCCAGTCCTTGGCGACCGTCGACGGGTCCTCCTTGTCCACCGACACGCGCTTCATCAGTGTCACCAGCCCGGCCGTGTCGAGCTTGGCCGACACCGCGTTGAGCGCCGCCGTCGCGGTCGCGTCCACGCCCGACTTGTTGACGAGCGGGGTGATGTTCTGCGCGCCGAAGAGGTTCTTCGGGTCGGCCAGCGGGACGAGCTTGTACTGGGCGATCTTCGGGTCGGTGGTGAACACGTTGCCGACCTGGATGCTGCCGTCCTTGAGCGCGTTCGCGGTGGTGTCGGCGGTGGGCTTCCACTCCTTGAAGGTCAGTCCGTAGACGTCCTTGAGCTGCTGCTCGCGACGGTTCTTGAACTCCGGCGGCCCCCCGATGGTGAACTCGCCGGCCTTCGCCGCGAGGTCGGAGATGCTCTTGAGGCCGTACTTGTCGGCCGTCTCCTGGGTGACGCTGAGCGAGTCCTTGTCCTCGGCCGGGGAGGAGTCGAGGATGCCCAGCGAGGCGGGCAGCGTCTTGGTGAGCGCCGCGTTCACGTCCTGCGTGGTGACGGCGGTGGACTTGGCGTCCAGGTAGGCGAGCAGCGAGCCGTTGTACTCGGGCAGGACGGTCAGGTTGCCGCTCTGCAACTGCCCGTAGAGCACCTCGCGGCTGCCGATGTTGAACTTCTCCTGGACCTTGACGCCCTTGGCCCTGAGCGCCTGCGAGTAGATCGATCCGAGCAGGACGTTCTCGGGGAAGTTGGCCGAGCCGACCACCACGGTCGAGCCGGAAGCGCCCGATCCGCCGGTTCCCCCTGAGCCGCCCGCGGCCGAGGCGCTCGAACCCCCGCCGAGCGGGTCGCCGCCGGAGGAGCCGCAGGCGGTCGCGCCGAGGGCGAGCGCGGCGAGGGTGCCGAGGACGGCGGCACGGCGGCCACGGTTGATTGTCGACATGGTGACAGATGTCCTTCCGGAGTGGGAGAGGAGGGGAAAAGGGGGTCAGCGGGACCGCTGCTGGGCGCGCACCCCGGGCGGGAGCGCGAACCGGGCGAGCAGGGCGAAGAACAGCTGGGCGGCGACCGCGAGCAGTACCACCAGTAGCGCGCCGCCCACCGTCACGGCGTACTTGCGGGTCGCCAGCCCGTCGATGACGTAGCGGCCGAGGCCGCCCAGACCGACGTAGGCGGCCACCGTGGCGGTCGCGATCACCTGCACGGTCGCGGTGCGGAAGCCCGCCAGCATGGTCGGTGCGGCCGAGGGCAGGCAGACCTGCCACAGCACCTGGGGGTGGGTCAGGCCGATGCCGCGCGCGGCGTCCCGGACGTCCGGGTCGGTGCCGCGCACCCCCTCGACGGCGGCCACCAGCAGCGGTGGTGCGGCGAGCGCGACCAGCGGGATCAGGACGGCGGTGTCGCCGACCCCGGCGAGCAGCACCGCCAGCGTCACCAGGCCGAGGGTGGGCAGGGCGCGGGCGGCGCCCGCGAGTGCGGTCACCGCGGTGACGCCGCGCCCGGTGTAGCCGATCAGCAGCCCGAGCGGGACGGCGATCAGCGACGCGTACAGCAGGGCCTCGCCGGAGAGCAGCAGGTGCTCGAAGACCCGGTGCACGATCGAATCCGGCCCGCTGCGGTGGTCCGGGGCGGTGAAGAAGTCGTTCAGCCAGTTCAGCCAGTTCACGAGCCCGCTCCCTTCTCCCGTACGGCCCAGGGCGCGAGCAGCCGCCGGGCGGCCACCAGCAGGAGGTCGACGGCCAGAGCCAGGGCGGCGATCAGCACGATGCCGGCCACGATCGGGGTCGGGAAGGTGCGCTGGAAGCCGTCGACGAACAGGTAGCCGAGCCCGCCGCGACCGACCAGC
The DNA here is from genome assembly GCF_040683915.1 of Kitasatospora sp. NPDC093102. Lineage (NCBI taxonomy): Bacteria > Bacillati > Actinomycetota > Actinomycetes > Kitasatosporales > Streptomycetaceae > Kitasatospora > Kitasatospora sp. NPDC093102. The sequence continues at coordinate 126,589 of NZ_JBFBFA010000006.1, forward strand.
GCGCCGACGCTGGCCAGCGAGATGCTGGACACCGCCGCGACCCGCAGTCCGGCGATCAGATACGGCACGGCGGCGGGCAGCTCGACCGACGTGAGCCGGTGCCACGGGCCGTACCCCATCGCGGTGGCGGCCTGCCGGACGGCGTCCGGGACGGCGCGCACCCCGTCCACGGTGGTCGGCAGCAGCACGGCGAGGGCGTAGAAGGTGAGCGGGATCATCACGGTCGCCTGGGTGGCGAGGCCGGTGTACGGGATCAGCACCACGAACACGGCCAGCGAGGGCAGCGCGTAGACGATGTTGAACACGGCGGACAGCGGCTGGTACAGCCGGGGGTAGCGGGCGCAGGCCAGGCCGAGGGGGACGGCCAGCAGCAGGCCGATGAGCACGGGGACGAGGGCGATCACGGCGTGGTCGGCGAGCAGGTGGCCGAGGTAGCCGAGGTGGTCGCCGATCCAGTACCAGCGGACGATCGGTTCATCGTCCACCGTCGGCTCCGTCCGTACCGCCGGTTTCGTCCGTGCCGCCCGTTCCGGTTGTGCCGCCCGTGCCGCCCGTGTTGTCCGGGCGGCTTCCGGCGATCGGGGACTTGTCGGTGCGGACGGGCGCATCGGCGGCCGGCGTACCGGAGGTGTCGGGCCGCAGCGCGGCGAGGACGGTCTCGCGGCTCGCGGTGCCGGTGGCCCGGCCGTCGGCGTCCAGCGCGACCGCGACCCCGGCGGGGGAGAGGACGGCGGCGTCCAGCGCGGTGCGCAGGGTGTCGGCGTCCGGGTGGAAGCCCACTGCCGGGTGCAGCTCGGCGGTGACGGCGTCGCGGTCGATCCAGCCGATCGGGCGGCGCTCGTCGTCCAGGGCCAACTCCCAGCTCCCGTAACGGAGTCCGTTGCCCACCGGACTGAGCTTGACGGTGCTCGCAGGGCGCAGGCCGAGGCCGCGCAGGCCCCGGTCGCGACCGAGGAAGGCGGCCACGGCCTCGTCGGCCGGGGTGGTGAGCAGGGTGTGCGGGTCGGCCAACTGGGCGATCCGGCCGTGCTCGCGGAGCACCACCACCTGGTCGCCGAGCCGGACGGCCTCCTCGATGTCGTGGGTGACGAACAGCACCGTCTTGTGCAGCTCGGACTGGAGCCGCAGCAGCTCCTCCTGGAGACCGGCCCGCACCACCGGGTCGACCGCGCTGAACGGCTCGTCCATCAGCAGCACCGGCGGGTCGGCGGCCAGTGCGCGTGCCACGCCGACCCGCTGCTGCTGGCCGCCGGACAGCTGGAACGGGTAGCGCTTGGCGGTCTCCGGTGCGAGCCCCACCAGTTCGAGCAGCTCGGCGGCGCGGGCGCGGGCCTTCTTGCGGTCCCAGCCGAGCAGGTACGGGACGGTGGCGATGTTGTCGATCACCTTGCGGTGCGGGAAGAGCCCGGCCTGCTGGATCACGTACCCGATGCCACGGCGCAGCTTGGCGGGTTCCAGCTTCGCGACGTCCGTGTCGTCCAGCAGCACCCGCCCCGAGGTGGGCTCGACCATCCGGTTGACCATGCGCAGCAGGGTGGTCTTCCCGCACCCGGACGGTCCGACCAGGACGGTTATCCGACCGGTCGGGACCTCCAGGTCCAGGCCCTCGACCGCGACGGTGCCGTCGGGGTGGCGCTTTCCGGCGCCCTCGAATCTGATCACGTGGAGTTTCCTCGTCAGGGCGCCCCGGGGAGGCGGCGCCTGGGTCGGTCGGTCGTTCGGTCGGGTCGTGCGGTGATGGCGGTTTCAAGCGCCCGGGCGTACTTCCGCCCGCGTGGCTGCCCAGCTTTGGACCGGCGGAAACTCGGATCAGACTATGACCTGCGTCATCTCCTGTCTCTGATTTACCGTCCGGCACGCGGTGCGGCTGCGACCTCAGCCGCCCTGACGGGTCGGCAGGCCCGCGGCCGCCCAGCCGACGAATCCGCCGTCCAGATCGGTCGCCCGGTGCAGCCCCAGCTCGCGCAGGGAGGCGGCGGCCAGGCTGGAGGCGTAGCCCTCGGAGCAGACCACGATCACCTCGACGTCGTAGCCCGAGGCCTCGGGAATCCGATGACTGCCCGTCGGGTCGAGCCGCCACTCCAGCACGTTGCGCTCGATGACCAGCGAGCCGGGGATCTCCCCCTCGGCCGCCCGCTGCGCCGCCGGACGGATGTCCACCAGCAGCGCGCCGTCCAGCTGGGCCTGGTACGCCTCGCGGGCGCGCGGCCGGTGGACGCCCTCCCGGGCCCGCTCCACCAGGTCGTCGATCGTGGTCACCACTGTTCCGGTCCTTCCTCGGAGGTGCGGACGAGCCCGCCGGCCCGTAGGTCGTAGTGCGCCATCGAGCTCAGCGGCGGCGAGTAGGCGTGCAGGGTGACGGCGGGGCCGACGGCGGTGTTGCGCACGTCGTGCACGTACTCGGGGCCGAAGGCGCGGGCGGTGCCGGCCGGGATCCGGCGGATCAGCAGGCCCTGGTCAGGCCCGCCGAGGGACAGCTCCTCCAACTCGCCGAGGGCGACGGTGAAGGCGCCGCGTGAGCCGCCGTGGTCGTGGAAGCCGGTGGACTGGCCGGGCAGCCAGCTGATCAGCCACACCTCGTGGTCCTCGTCGGCGGCCAGGCGCCGGTACCAGCGCTCCTCGGTGGAGAGGCGGACGTGGTGGATCCACTCCTCGGGCCGCTCGGCCAGCTCGCGGACGACGGTCCGCAGGGTGCTGGGGGTGAGCGGCGAGCGGGTGTCCCCGGCGGAGGGCGTCGGTGGTGGTTCGGGGGTGCCGGCCGGCCTCGTGGAGCTGGCACCGGTGCCGGAGCAGGTGTTGGGGCCGGTGTCGGGGCCGAGGGCCGGGCGGGTGTCGGGGCTGATGCTCAGGCTCATGAGGGCGTCCTCGGATGCGGCGGGAACGTCGGCGGGAAGCGCCTGCTGTCCGGCGGCGGTGGACGGGCTCGGGCCGACGGAGCGGCCCGGCACGCACGGGTGCGCCGGGGCGGGGCGGGTGTCAGAACTGCGGGTGCGGGTGCGCGGCTCGTGCCCTGGCAGACGTCACAGAGCGGGACCGGCGGGGGAGAGCAAGGTCAACAGGCACAGATGGAACTCGCCTGGCGTCGCAGATCGACGTGCAGGCGGCAGACCAGAGTGGCGCCGGATTCCATGCGCCGGATCCTTCCCGAGCGAACCGGACGAAGTCAAGCCGAGCCGGCGGCCCGCCGTCGCCCGTCACCGGTGCCGGGCGGGCTCGTCGGCTACCCGTCGAGCACCCTTCGGCTCCTCTTCGTCTTCCCCCCCCGGCTACTCCTCGGCCCGGCGACGCGGCGCCGGTGGAGCCGTGGCGGACGGAGCCGTGGTGGACGGGGCCCACGCGGTGCCGCCCGCCGGCTGCGCGGGCAGCGACCCAGCGGTGTCCGGCGCCGGGCCGGTCAGTGCCTGCTCGACCAGCGCCCGCTCGACCAGCGGTGCGGCCTGTTCGCCCAGGTGGCGGCCGAGCGTCTGGTAGGCGTCGAACTGCTGGTGGTCGAACCACTGGTCGCTGGTGCGGTCGTTGGGGAACGCCCGGTTCTCCATCGCGTAGGCGTGCAGCTCGTACGGCATGTCCGGGGTCAGCACCGACTGGAGGACGATCAGCCGGCCCTGCCGGACGGCCCCTGGCCCCTCGCCCAGGTCCGGGTAGCGGATGTCCCCGGTGACCACCGACCGGGCCGAGAGCCGGGCGGACAGCTGTGCCGCGAGCCCGCGCAGCGGCGGTGGCCGACGGCTCGCGTGGCCGTCCGCGCCGTCGTCCGGGGTGCCGCCCTCGACGGGCTGGTCGGCGGCGCTGCCCGGGATCAGCAGCTCCGGCTCGTGCAGGGTGATGACGACGCCCAGTTCCTCGTGGGCCAGTGTGATCGCGGCGGCCAGCTTGGCGGCGTGGCCCGCGTCGCCGCTGGCGTCGATGCAGACCGCCGTGCGCACCCGGTGCCGCAGCAGCTCGACCAGCCCGAGGTTCTCGTAGTGCCCGCCGTCGGTGGTGAGCAGGAAGCGGTCGTCGTCCGGGAACCGCCCGATCAGTTCCCGCAGTTGGTACGGGAGGCGGCGGACGGCGGGCTGCGCGGGACGGCGCCAGTCCGGTGGACCGGACCAGTCCGGGCCGAGCACCGCCGGGTTGGGCAGCCACGTCCCGAGGCGGGCGTTGGTCACCGCGAACAGCCGCTGGTAGACGCGGGATTCGCGCCCCATCGCGGAGGAGAAGGCCGCGCCGGATACGGCCATCGCCGACTGCACGGTGAGGTCCCGGGCGATGTGCGGACGGGTGCGCCGCTCCAGCAGGTCGGTGCGCGCGTAGCCGATGTCCGGACCGCCCACGTAGTCGTACGAGAGCGAGTAGGAGACCGCCGGACGGCCCGGTGGCGTACGGGAGTTGCCCGACAGGTTGGCCGCCGCCGAGAAGATCACCTGGGGGAAGTCGGGGTGCCGGGCGCCGTAGTGGCTCAGCCAGGTCTGCTCCCGGAAGAAGTGGTACGGGCGGGCCAGTGACCGGCCGCCCTCGGTGGCCCTCCGGACCGCGAACGCCGAGGCCAGCCGCAGCCGGTAGAACGGGTGCAGGCTCATCCAGGTCTGGTCGAGGTTCAGCCCGACCGCGCCGAGCACCAGCGGCAGCAGAACCTGGACAGCGGTCGGCCAGGCGTACCCGGTGGCGACCGCCCAGCCGAGGGCCAGCAGCGCACCGGCCGTCAGCACGAGGAGAGCGGCCCACACCACGAGGGTCTGGGGGAGGCCGGCGGCGCGGCCACCGCGGCTGCCCGCGCCACGGCCTGCCGCGCCCGTTGCGGCGCCCCGGCCGGGTGTCCGGCGGTCGCGCCGGAGTATGCCGAGCAACAGCGCCAGGTAGCTGAGCGCCAGGGTCAGAGCGAGCCCCGCGCCGGTCAGCTGCGGCCCTGCCGCCAGCGCCTGCTGGAGCCGCACGGCGCCCCAGGCCAGCCCCGGCACGGCCAGGACTCCGACCGTCAGCAGGGCGGCCAGCCCGAGCAGGCCGAGATTGGCCCGGCGCAGCACGCGCGGCAGCAGCGACTGCCAGCCGAGCGACGGGAAGGCCAGCAGCCAGAGCAGCCAGCACCCGGCGGCCGCGGCCAGCAGTGCACCGAGGGTGGCGAGCGCCGGTGCCCGGAACTCCAGCGGCGCTGGTATGGCATCGGTGTGGCGCAGCCCGGCCGCCGCCAGGCGGCTCAGGTCGGTGAGTGGCACGGCCCGGTAGAAGCGGCTGAGCCCGAGGCCGAGCGCCAGGACGGCGGCCAGCAGCAGGGTGAGTGCGGACAGCACGCCGCGCAGCAGCGTCCCGAGTGCGACCAGCCACTCGCCCGCGCCGTCGGCGACGTACTTGCCGTGCCGGCGGAGGTGGTCCTCCTCCGGGGAGCCGGGCTCCATCACGGTGTTGGCGGTCAGGCCCGAGACGGCGTGCACCGGGCTGCCGGGCGCCGAGTCGCTGAGTGCGAGCTGGAGCGCGCCGACGGTGTAGCCGCCGCCCGAGACGGAGACCAGGTAGCGGGCCCGTTTCAACCAGGGGCGCAGCGACTGGAGTGCGCCGAGGGTGACGCAGGCCGAGCGGATGCCGCCGCCGGAGGCGCAGAAGCCGAGTTCGGCGGGCTCGCGGCCGGGCGGCACCCGGGCGGCGTCGCGCCAGTGGGCGTGCCGGGCCGGGGCGTCCAGGCCGTCCGGCGGCTCGGGGGCGAGCGGGGGCGCGGCGGCGGGCGGTGAGGTGCCGTGCCGGGTGGCGATCGGCCAGGGCGGGATCAGCGCCGGGCGATCGGGGAAGCCGGTGCCGCCGGCCTGCGCGCCCGCCCGCGACGGCCGGAGCCCGCGCACGGCCCGGGTGACGGTCACCAGCAGGAGCCCCGCCGCGACCGCCCCGGCGGGCAGGAGCAGCAGCCACTTGACGGTGGCGAGCGCGGTGGCGGCGGCGAAGGGGGTGTCGGACCCGCCCGGGCCCGGCTGGAGGCCGTCGAGCCCCGCGCGCAGCAGCGCGTCCTCGCCGAGGTCGCAGCAGGCCGCGAGCAGCCCGGCGCCGCCGACCGCGAGCGCCGGCAGCCGTCGACGCACCGGCCCGAGCACGTACCCGCCGAGCAGCGCGACCGCGACCAGCGTCAGCCCGTAGCCGCCGATCAGCCAGCCGTCGGCGCGCAGTGCGGCCAGGTGGTCCGCGGCGCGCCCGCCGACCACCGCCTCGGCGACGGTACGGGAGCCGGCCAGTTGGAGCGCGACGTCCGGTACGCGGGGTGCCTGGCGGAGGAACAGCAGCCCGCCGAGGACGACCGGCAGCAGTGCGCCGAGGGCGAGCAGCAGGCCGGCCCGGGCGGACAGGGCGGGCGACCGTGCAGCCGGGCCTCCGCCCGCCGCCGTATCCGCCGTACCCGGCGCTTCCGCCGCTTCCGCTGCGGACTTCGACACCGCCACCGTCGTCACCCCCCGCTTGGTCGCCCCGATCCCCCGTGACCGAGCCGCCGAACTCGTATGGAACCACGCCGGACTGACGATCCGTCGTGATCCACAGCGATGTCCACGCGGGTCTTACCCCGCCACCGCAGATTGCGTACCCCAGGCGTTCGGTTTCACTCGAACGAGTAAGAAGGCAACTCCCTGGGTAGATCAGCTTTTCACCCCACCCGGGACCGCCCGCGTGTCCGCGCAACAGGATCGCCCCAGACGCGTTTCCGCCAACGTATTGTCAGGCCACCGAGGCCAGGCCTACCGTCTACAGATCGCTTTCTACGCACGTAGACCCTGCGGTTCCCCGAGCGGACCCGCAGGGGAGACCCGCCCCGTCAACCCTCAGACCGCGCGTCCGACCGCACGGCCGGACCGCGGAGTTGCGGAGGTACCCATGTCGCAGATCGTCCGTGCCGCGCTCGTCCAGACCCGCTGGACCGGGGACCAGGAGAGCATGATCGCGCTCCATGAGCGGTACGCCCGGGAGGCCGCCGCCCAGGGCGCGAAGATCATCGGATTCCAGGAGGTCTTCAACTCCCCGTACTTCTGCCAGGTCCAGGAGGCCGAGCACTACCGCTGGGCCGAAGCCGTCCCCGACGGCCCGACCGTACGCCGGATGCAGGACCTCGCCCGCGAACTCGGGCTGGTGATGGTCGTCCCGGTCTACGAGGAGGAGCAGACCGGCGTCTACTACAACACCGCCGCCGTCATCGACGCCGACGGCAGCTACCTCGGCAAGTACCGCAAGCACCACATCCCGCAGGTCAGGGGCTTCTGGGAGAAGTACTACTTCAAGCCCGGCAACCTCGGCTGGCCCGTGTTCGACACCGCCGTCGGCAAGGTCGGCGTGTACATCTGCTACGACCGCCACTTCCCCGAGGGCTGGCGCGCCCTGGGCCTGGCCGGCGCGCAGATCGTCTACAACCCCTCCGCCACCAGCCGCGGTCTGTCCGCCTACCTCTGGCAGCTCGAACAGCCCGCCGCCGCCGTCGCCAACGAGTACTTCGTCGCCGCGATCAACCGCGTCGGCACCGAGGAGTACGGCGACAACGACTTCTACGGCACCTCCTACTTCGTGGACCCGCGCGGCCAGTTCGTCGGCGACGCCGCCTCCGACAAGGAGGAGGAACTCGTCGTCCGCGACCTCGACCTCGGCCTGATCGAACAGGTCCGCCAGCAGTGGGCGTTCTACCGCGACCGCCGACCCGACGCCTACGGACCGCTCGCCGAGGCGTGAGGAGCAGCACGATGACCACCCGCGACCCGCACCGGCGCACCGTCGTCCGCGGCGGCCTCGTCATCACCGCCACCGAGGAACTCCACGCCGACGTCCTGGTCGAGGGCGAGCGCATCGCCGCCCTCGCCGCCACCGGCAGCTCCGCCGCCGAGGCCTGGACCGCCGACACCGTCATCGACGCCACCGGCCACTACGTCATCCCGGGCGGCGTCGACGCCCACACCCACATGGAGCTGCCGTTCGGCGGCACCGCTGCCTCCGACACCTTCGAGACCGGCACCCGGGCCGCAGCCTGGGGCGGCACCACCACCATCGTGGACTTCGCCGTCCAGCCGGTCGGCGGCTCGCTGCGCGAGGGCCTGGACACCTGGCACGCCAAGGCCGAGGGCAACTGCGCGATCGACTACGCCTTCCACACCATCGTCTCCGACGTCAACGACGCCGTCCTCAAGGAGATGGATGCGCTCGTCGACTCCGGCGAGTCCACCTCCTTCAAGCTCTTCATGGCCTACCCCGGCGTCTTCTACAGCGACGACGGCCGCATCCTGCGCGCCATGCAGCGCGGCGCCGTCAACGGCGGGCTGATCATGATGCACGCGGAGAACGGCATCGCCATCGACGTCCTGGTCGAACAGGCCCTCGCGGCCGGGAGGACCGCCCCCCGCTACCACGGCGAGGTCCGCCGCGAACTGCTGGAGGCCGAGGCGACCCACCGGGCGATCAAGCTCGCCCAGGTGGCCGGCAGCCCGCTCTACGTGGTGCACGTCTCCGCCGCCGCCGCGCTCGCCGAACTCGCCCGGGCCCGGGACACCGGCCTCAACGTCTTCGGCGAGACCTGCCCCCAGTACCTCTTCCTCTCCACCGACAACCTCGCCGAAGAGGGCGCCGACGGCTTCGAGGGCGCCAAGTACGTGTGCAGCACGCCGCTTCGGCCCCGCGAGCACCAGGAGGCACTCTGGCGCGGGCTGCGCACCAACGACCTCCAGGTGGTCTCCACCGACCACTGTCCGTTCTGCTTCGTCGGCCAGAAGGAGTTGGGCCGGGGGGACTTCTCGAAGATCCCCAACGGCCTTCCCGGCGTGGAGAACCGGATGGACCTGCTCCACCAGGCCGTGGTGGACGGGCACATCAGCCGGCGCCGCTGGGTCGAGATCGCCTGCACCACCCCGGCCCGGATGTTCGGCCTGCATCCGCGCAAGGGCACCATCGCCCCGGGCGCCGACGCCGACCTGGTGGTCTACGACCCCGCCGCGGTGCAGACCGTCTCCGCCGCGAGCCACCACATGAACGTGGACTACTCGGCCTACGAGGGCCGCCGGCTCACCGGCCGGGCACGGACGGTGCTGTCCCGCGGCACCGTGGTGCTGGACGACGGGGAGTGGCTCGGCCGGGTCGGCCACGGCACCTTCCTGCGCCGGGACACCTGCCAGTACCTGGTCTGAGTCCCCCCGCTACCGCCATCCCGCGCTTTCGACATCCGCCCTTCGCCGTCCGCCCTTCGCGCTTCGCTGTCCGCCCGTCCGCCCGTCCGCCCGCCGGATCGATCCGGCCGGCGGGCCGGGCGGCGGGCCGACCCCTCTTCCTGGAGACCCTCATGGACATCGGCCTCGTCCTTCAGACCGACCCGCCCGCCCGACTGGTCATCGACCGGATGATCCGTGCCGAGCAGGCCGGGTTCACCCACGGCTGGACCTTCGACTCCTGCGTGCTGTGGCAGGAGCCCTTCGTCATCCACAGCCGGATCCTCGCCGAGACCGAGCGGATGACCGTCGGCCCGATGGTCACCAACCCCTCCACCCGCACCTGGGAGGTGACCGCCTCCCTGTTCGCCACGCTCAACGACATGTACGGCAACCGGACCGTCTGCGGCATCGGCCGAGGCGACTCCGCCATGCGGGTCGCCGGGCGGCGCCCCGCCACCCTCGCCCGCCTCTCCGAAGCCATGCACGCCATCAAGGAGTTGGCCGAGGGGCGTACCGCCGAGGTGGACGGCACCGAGATGCACCTGCCGTGGGTTCGAGCCGGCGCGTCCCTGCCGATCTGGATGGGTGCGTACGGGCCGAAGGCGCTGAATTTGACGGGACATCAGGCCGACGGCTTCATCCTCCAGCTGGCTGATCCGTACCTCACCGAGTTCATGATCAAGGCGGTGCGGGCCGCCGCCGTGGAGGCTGGACGGGACCCGGACTCGCTCACCATCTGCGTCGCCGCCCCGGCCTACGTCACTGCCGACGACTCGCCCGAGGCGCTCGCCCACGCCCGGGAGCAGTGTCGCTGGTTCGGCGGGATGGTCGGCAACCACGTGGCCGATCTGGTCAGCCACTACGGCGAGCACTCCGACCTGGTACCGGAGGCGCTCACCGACTACATCAAGGGCCGCCAGGGGTACGACTACAGCCACCACGGCCGGGCCGGGAATCCGGACACCGCCTTCGTCCCGGACGAGATCGTCGACCGCTTCTGCCTGATCGGCCCGGCGGACCTGCAGCGGGCCCGGTTGGCGGAGCTCCGCTCGCTCGGCGTCGACCAGTTCGCCGTCTACGCCATGCACGACGCCATCGAGACCACCATCGACGCGTACGGGACGGACGTCATCCCGCACCTGTGACGCCCACCTGCGGCGCCCGGCCCGGGGCGCCCTGTTCGTGACACCCCGAGAGTTCCACCGATCGTGCACCAGCCTGAGAACCCGACTGAGAGCCCGCCTGAGAACCTGCCCGTGGACCCGACTGTGAACCCCCTCTGAGCTGAGCCGCGGACTCGCCCGCGGTGGACGGGAGTTGTCCATGACCGACACCGAGACCAGCGGCGGCAGACAGTGGCATCACCCCGACGGCCGGGTCGAACTCGACCCGGTCGCCGGGGCACTGCCCCCCAACGGCTTCACCAGCGACGACCTGCGGCCGGTCCCGGTGGCGCGGCGCACCTGGACCACGTACAACTTCCTCGCGCTCTGGGTCGGCATGGCCCACAACATCCCCTCCTGGACCCTGGCTTCGGGCCTGGTCGCGCTCGGCATGGACTGGAAGCAGGCGGTGCTGACCATCGCGCTCGCCAACCTCATCGTGCTGATTCCGATGCTGCTCACCGGGCACGCCGGCACCAAGTACGGCATCCCGTTCCCGGTCTTCGCCCGCGCCGCCTTCGGGCTGCGCGGCGCCAACCTGCCCGCCCTGCTGAGGGCGGCGGTGGCCTGCGCCTGGTTCGGCATCCAGACCTGGATCGGCGGCGAGGGCATCTTCCTGCTGGCGGGCAAGCTGTTCGGCGAATCCTGGCGCACGGCAGGGGAGTTCGGCGGCTACCCGTGGACGCAGTGGCTCTCGTTCCTGCTGTTCTGGCTGATCGAGATGGCCGTCATCGCGCGGGGGATGGAGGCGCTGCGGAGGTTCGAGAACTGGGCGGCGCCGTTCGTCATCGTCGGTGCGCTCGCGCTGCTGGCGTGGATCACCGTCAAGGCGGGCGGGTTCGGGCCGCTGCTCGACCAGCCCTCCAGGCTGGGGTGGGGCGGCGGCTTCTGGAAGGTCTTCTTCCCTGCGTTGATGGGCATGATCGGGTTCTGGTCCACGCTCTCGCTGAACATCCCCGACTTCACCCGCTTCGGCGGCAGCCAGCGGGCCCAGATCCGCGGGCAGGCGCTCGGCCTGCCGACCACGATGACGCTCTTCGCGTTCCTGTCCGTGCTGGTCACCTCGGGCTCCGAAGCGGTCTACGGGGTGCCGGTGTGGGACCCGATCCAGTTGGCCGCCAGGATGGAGAACCCGGTCGGCATCCTGTTCGCGCTGCTGACCGTGCTGGTCGCGACGTTGTCGGTGAACATCGCCGCCAACGTCGTCTCACCCGCCTACGACCTCGCCAACCTCCTGCCGCGCCTCGTCACCTTCCGCACCGGGGCGCTGGTCACGGGGGTGGTCGGGATCGTGATCTTCCCGTGGCGGCTGATCTCCGACCCGCACGTGTACATCTACACCTGGCTGGGCGTGGTCGGCGGCCTGCTCGGCACGGTCGGCGGAGTGCTGATCGCGGACTACTGGGTGCTGCGGCGCACCCGCCTCCGGCTCGCCGAGCTGTACCGGCCGGGAGGGGCGTACTGGTACGCGGCGGGCTGGAACTGGAGGGCCGTCACGGCGCTGCTGGTGGGTGGCGTGCTGTCCGTCGGCGGCTCGTACTCCACCCTCGACGCCAACGGCGCGAAGCAGGGCCCGTTCCCGGCGGACGGCCTGATCCCCGTCCTCAAGCCGCTCGCCGACTACGGCTGGGCCGTCGGGCTGACGGCGGCGGCCGTGGTGCACCTGGGGCTGAGCGGGGTGTTCGGGAGGGGCGCTGCGGAGGAGGGGGAGGACTGACGGATGACGGCGAACAGCTGACAGATTTCGAAATCTGTCAGCTGTTCGCCGTTCGCCGTCGCCTGTTGTCCGTCACCCGGCCGCTGCCGCCGGCCGTTCGACGGCGGTGGGGACCTTTGCCGCGCCGTTCTCGGTGGCCGGTTTGCCAGGTGGCGGAACCGGGCGAACCGGGTGCGGAACCGGGGGACGGGACGGGGGCGTCTTCGCGGGCAGAGCGGACGGGACGGGGCCCGTCGCGCCTCGGACGGGAGAGGCTGACCGATGAGCATCATCGCGTGGATCGTGCTGGGCCTGCTGGCAGGTGGGCTGGCCAAGCTGCTGCTGCCGGGGAAGGACCCGGGCGGCCTGATCGTGACCACCCTGATCGGCATCGCCGGGTCCTTCGTCGGCGGCTGGATCGCGTCGCACTTCCTGCACCGCTCGGTCACCGCGCACTTCTTCGACGCGGCGACCTGGGTTTCGGCGATCGGCGGCGCCCTGGTCCTGCTGATCGTCTACCGACTGCTGTTCGGCAACTCGCGCCGCTGACGGTCGAGTCAGCCGCGGCCCGGTTTCCCGTGCGGCGACGGGACCGCGCCGCGGGCGAGTTCGCCGCCCTGAGCGGCAGCGCCCGGGTGGCCGGTTCGACGCGGTCCTGCCGGATGCTGGAACGGTGCGGGGTCCTCGTACGTCCTTCCGGTCGGACCCGGGGGCTCGGCGGGGTCGTCACACCGATGACGCAAGGGGCGGCGGATGAGCTGGATGGCGTGGATCGTGCTGGGCCTGGTGTCGGGGACCCTGGCCAGGATGGCGATGTCGAGGGGTGAGCGGGGTCTGATCAGCAGCACCCTGATCGGCATCACCGGCTCCTACATCGGCACCTGGATCGTCTCGCACTGGATGCACGGAACGGTGAAGGTGGGCCTGCTCGACGTCACGACCTGGGTGTCGGCGATCGGCGGCGCGATGGTCCTGCTCCTCGCCTACCGGGTGCTCCGCTTCATCGCGCGGCGCTGATCGGCGGGCGCCGACCGCCCGGACCGCCCGGACCGCCCGGAGTTCCCGGTCGCCGGTCGGCGGGCCGGGACACTCCGGCGACCCAGCCAGGGAGGTGTTCGCGCGCGTCGACCCAGCCGGGCGGCACGTCCGCGAGCCCGGTCCTGGCCGCGACCACGCCGGCGGCGATGGCGCAGGTGGTGTCCATGTCGCCCCAGCCCCCCAGGGTCTGCCAGATGCTCTCGGACAGCGAGTCCAGGTGCCCGGCCGCGGACCAGAGGGCGAACGGCACGGTGTCCGGGGCGGAGATCAGCGCTCCCGAGCCGAGCACGTTGGCCGCGTGCCGGACGCTGGTGTGCTCGGGCAGCCGGGCGGCGATCCGCAGCCCGGAACGGACCTCGCTGTCCGGCAGGCGTCCGGCGATCTCGGTCAGCAACTCGGCCCGGCCGGGCGGGTCTCCGCCTCGGCTCTGGACCGCCAGCGCCGCCGCGAGCGCGACCGCCACCGCCCCGGCGATCGCCTCCGGGTGGAAATGGGTGGTGAGCGCCTGCAGTTCGGCCTGCCGGACCACCGCGTCGAGGTCCTCCGCGAACCAGGCCCCCAGCGGGGCGACCCGCATCGCGGCGCCGTTCCCGTACGAGCCCTGGCCCTCGAACTGGCCGGCGGTGATGGCGCGCCAGTCCCCACCTGCGCCGATCCCGCGCAGCACCCGGTGCATCGACGGGCCGTACTTGCGCCCGTACTCGCGGGCGTACTCGGCGGCGAACTCCCGGGCGAGCGCGTCCGGTCGGACCTCTCCCGCACCGTGCAGGTGGCGGACCAGCACGAGTGCCATGGCGGTGTCGTCCGTCCAGTGCCAGGGCGCGGGCCGGACCAGCCGGGCGGCCAGTGCGGCGGGTGCCTCGTCCGGCGGGACCGAGAACCACCGGTCGCCGAAGGCGTCGCCGAGGGCGAGTCCGTCCAGGCTCTCCAGGCTCTCCAGGGCCGGGCCGGCCGCACGCATGTCATCCTCCAGGTGAGATCAACTGTGCGCGGCAGTCTGCCGGACGGGCGGGGCGACGGCGAGCGGATTTCCTCCCGCCCTTCGGCCCGCCGGGAACCGGCGGTTGGTCACTTCGTGTTCAGGCCGCCGAGGACGAGCTTCCAGACGGCCTCGAACCGGTCGTCGGCCCCAGGAGCGGACCAGGTGGACGCGTAGGCCGGATCGTGGAAGGGGCCGGTGGCGTCGAAGACGGCGCGGGCGGTGTTGCGGATGTGGGCGAGCTTGAACTCCTTGCCCTCCATGCCTTCCTCGACGATCTGCGCGATCTGGTCGACCAGGGTGTCGACGTGGGTGTCCACCAGGCCGCTGTTCTCCTCGACCAGCACCATGTAGGTGGCGAACAGCTCCGGGTCGTCCAGCGCCTTCTTCCGCTTGGCCGTGAACAGCGTCGTCAGCCAGCGGTGCAGTCGTTCGGCGGCGGGGCCGCCCTCGTTGGAGATGGTCGCCAGCTCGTGGTGGGCCTGGTCGAGCCAGCGCTGGGTGACCGCCTCGCGCAGCGCGGCCTTGCTGGGGAAGTGACGGTAGACGCTGCTGTGGCTGACGCCGAGGATGCGGGCGACGTCCACGACGGTGGCCTTGGCCGGGCCGAACCGCCGGAGGACGTCCTCCGCCGCGATCAGGATCTGCTCGGCGGTGAGTGTGCTGTCCGTGGTCACGGGGAGGTCCGTCCTTAGGGTCGTGCGGTCGGGTCGTGCGGCGATGGTGCCGGTGCGGTCAGCGCTCGCTGTCCAGGTGGGCCATCTGTGCGGCAGCGTACCGGTCACCGGCGGCGGAGCCGGCAGGTACGGCGGCCTCGATGGCGGCGAGGTCGGCCCTGGTCAGGGTGACGTCGAGCGCGCCGAGGGCCTCGGTCAGCCGGTCCCGGCGGCGGGCGCCGACCAGCGGGACGACGTCCTGCCCGCGGGAGGCCACCCAGGCGATGGCGACCTGGGCGACGGTCGCACCCCTTGCGGCGGCGATCTCGCGCAGGGCCTCGACCAGCGCCAGGTTGTGGTCCAGGTTCTCGCCCTGGAAGCGCGGGCTGTGGCTGCGGAAGTCGGTGCCGCTGAGGGCGCGGTCCCGGTCCCAGTGGCCGCCGAGCAGGCCGCGGGAGAGCACCCCGTAGGCGGTGATGCCGATGCCGAGCTCGCGGGCGGTGGGCAGGACGGCGGCCTCGATCGAACGGGAGAGCAGCGAGTACTCGATCTGGAGGTCGCTGATCGGGTGGACGGCGGCGGCCCGGCGCAGGGTGTCGGCGCCGACCTCGGAGAGTCCGATGTGGCGGACGTAGCCGGCCTGCACCAGGTCGGCGATGGCGCCGACGGTCTCCTCGACCGGGATGTTCGGGTCCAGGCGGGCCGGGCGGTAGACGTCGACGTGGTCGGTGCGCAGGCGGCGCAGGGTGTAGGAGAGCGCGGTCTTGGTGGCGGCGGGACTCGCGTCGTAGCCGAGCCACTGGCCGTCGGGCGTGCGCTGGGCGCCGAACTTCACGCTGATCTGCACGCGGTCGCGGTCGCGGCCGCGCAGTGCCTCGTGGATCAGCAGCTCGTTGTGGCCCATGCCGTAGAAGTCGCCGGTGTCGAGCAGGGTGATCCCGGCGTCGAGCGCGGCGTGGATGGTGGCGATGCTCTCGGCCTCGTCGGCCGGGCCGTACAGGTCGGACATGCCCATGCAGCCGAGGCCGAGGGCCGAGGTGACCGGACCGGTGGTGCCGAGGGCGCGCCGGGTGGGGCGGGTGTTCGTGGACACGGGTGCTCCAGGGGGCGGATGCGGTGCCGGGGGGCAGGGGCAGGGGCAGGGTGACCCGGGTGCCACTATGGCACGACAGCGAACAGATTTCAAAATCTGTTCGCTGTCGTCTGTTATCTGAAAGTTGAAATCTGTCGATTGTCATTTGTTCGGGTTGGCGGCTCCAGGTCAGCCGGCCCCGCAGGCGCCCGACCGGTCGCAGGTCGGCTGCCCGGTCGCAGGTCGGCTGCCCGCGGCTGAGCCCGCAGCAGCACAGCATCGCCCGTGGGGTCTCGCGCACCCCGCCTTCGGCGGCCGCCCTGGGGCGCCGCCGCGTCCGGGCTGATCCACGGACGCCGCCCGGTGTCGAACGCCGCCGGAAGCCCGTGCACGCACTCGGCGGCGTGGCGGCGGACGCCCGCGTCGAAGGTGAGCGCGATGCCCGCGCCCTGATGTGTCCGCCCGCCGCCGTCCTTGTCCTCGCCCCGACCCTTCCCGTTGTCCGGGCCCTGAGCGCCAGCTAGTCAGTCGGTGACCCGACTGCGGTTCTCGTACGCGAGGTCGGTGTACTCGGGGTGGCGGAGCATCCAGCCCTTGATGAAGGGGCAGGTGGCCAGTACGGACAGGCCGCGGGCGCGGGCGTCGTCCAGGGCGGCCCGGGCCAGCGCGCTGCCGATGCCCCGGCCCTCGAAGGCGGGCTCGACCACGGTGTGCGGGTAGACCACCAGCTGGTCGCTGCGCAGGTACTCGGCGAAGCCCGCCGGCTTGTCGTCCTCCCAGGCCTCGAAGCGGTGCCGGGCTTCCACGTCGCGTACCGAGAGGGTCATCGCGGCTCCTCACTGCCGGAGAGTCGGAGCCGGGCCCGGCCCCGGTCCATCATCGAGCGACCGGCGCCGCCCCGTCCGTCGATTCGGCCGAGGTGGTCTTCGTGTCCCTCGTGCTCGTGGCCCCGGTCGCGTCCCGGTCCCTCGACTCCGTCAGGTCCGCCGTCGTTGCCGCGTCGGCCGCCTTCGCCGCGTCCGTCGGCTCGACGGCCGGGCTCCCGGCCGCCCCCCAGGCCTCGCGTCCGCCCGGCGACCGCAGCAGGTAGGCGCGGGCCGGCGGCACATTGCGCCACGCCGTGCGCTCGCCGAGGCCGTACGCCGCCTCGAAGCGTCGCAGCATCCGCACCACCGCCCGGTGGCGGGCGCCCCGGCGGGGGCCCGAGGTGAGGGTGCGCGCCGTCGTCGTGCCGAGGTACCCGAAGTACGTCAGCTCCCCGCCGGGCGCCAGCAGCCGCAGGTAGAGGTCGAGGATGTCGCGCACCTGCGCGGGCTCGAAGTTGGTGAACGGCAGCCCGGACACGATCACGTCGTACCGCTCCGGGAACTCCTCCGTCCGGGCCCCCGCCGGCGTCGGTGGGTGGCATTCCGGAAGCTCCTCGATCCGGCAGACCGACAGCCGCAGCCCGACACCGGGGCGGCGCGCGGCCAGTACCGGGTCCTCCCGCAGCCGGTCGGCGAACCGCGGGTTGGCCTCGACGACGTGCAACCGGTCGCCCGGGCGCAGCACTTGGGCCAGCCGACGAGTCACCACGCCGGTGCCGGCGCCGACCTCCAGCACCGAGATCGGACGGTTCGGGCGGCTGGTGACCGGCACCACCAGCGCGTTCACCAGCTCCGGGCCGCTCGGGGCCAGCGCGCCGGTGTCATGGAAGGTGCGCAGCGCCTCGGCGAGGAACAGCAGGTGGTCCCCGCCGGTGGGCGAACTGTACCGGGGGGAAAGGGAGTCGGGACGGTGGTGGAGCCGCTCGTTGGTCATGCCGTCGACGCTAGGCAGGACGGAGGAGCCGCGAATCGGCCGGTCAGCGGCGCCGACCCCCGACGAAAGTCGAGGGTGCGGTTACCCGGAAGACAGAGGCGTTGCGCGGCTGGGCGCCCCTAGCATCGAGCCCGGCATGCCGAACGCCTCACGTACGGAAGGCCGTACGTACGGAAGGCCCTCGGAACGAGGGAAGAGGAACGGGAAGGAGGAGCATCATGCGCAGAAGTGTGCTCGGCTGGTACGGGCCGGACCACCGGGCCGGGACCGACACGTTGCTGCTGCTCGGTCTGCTCGGCCTCACCACCGAGGAGGCCCTGGTCCAGTGGGCGCACTCCGACGGCCCGTTGCGCCTGCCGCGTACGGTCGTGGCCGCGCTCGCCTCGCTGTCGCTCTTCTTCGCCCGCCGCTACCCGGTGGCCTCGGCCGTGCTGCCGGTGCTCACCGGCGGGCTGTTCAACCGGGCCTTTCCCGGCCTGTTCAGTGTCTTCCACCTCGCCTACCTCGGCCGGAGCGGCCCGGCGATGGCGGGTGGCGCGGCCATCGCGGTGGTCAGCGCGACGGGTGCGGATTCGCTGGTCGGCTGGGCCGGCACCACCGGGTCCCAACTCCTGGTCCAGGCCGCCACGCTGGCGGTCGGCCTGTGGCTGCACGGCAGGCGGGTGCTGATCCGCACCCTGCACGAGCAGGTCGACGTGCTGCGCCGCGAGCGGGAGCTGCGCGCCGAACAGGCGCGGGCCGCCGAACGCGCCCGGATCGCCCGGGAGATGCACGACGTGCTGGCCCATCGGCTCAGCCTCCTGGTGCTGCACGCCGGGGTGCTGCGCGACCAGGCCAGGGCCGGCACCGTCGCCGCCGACCTCGACCGGCTCACCCACCGTCTCGAACTGCTGCGCACCACCGCGGCCCGCTCGCTCGACGACCTGCGCGACGTCCTGGGCGCACTGCGGGCGGATCCACCGGCACCGCCTGCCACGGGAGGCGAGCCGTCCGTTCCGGCCGAGGCCGGGCGCGTCCCGGCGCCCGCCCTGCGCGACCTGACCGAACTCGTCGGCGAGGCGACCCAGGCCGGTCAGCGGGTCGAACTCGCCCTCTCCGGAGACCCGGAGACCGTCCCGACCACCCACCGGCTGGCCGTGCACCGGCTGGTCCAGGAGGCACTGACCAACGCCCGCAAGTACGCACACTCCGCGCCCGTCACCGTCCGGGTCGGCTACGGGGCGCCGGCGACGACGGTCGAGGTCCGCAACGGCCCGGGCGAGGCGCCGCCGGACGGGCCGGGTACCGGCGGCGGGTACGGGCTGGTGGGGCTGGCCGAACGGGTCGGCGCCCTCGGCGGCCACCTCGACGCCGGCCCGGATGGCAGCGGCGGCTTCCGGCTCTCCGCCCGGTTACCCGCGCCGGACCGCCAGCCGCAGGCGATGCCCGACCCGGCTCCCGCCCGCGGCGACGGTCCGGCTGCACATCCGGGGCGAGCGCTGCCGCGGCCGGCCCAGGGGAAACGAGGGCCACGGCAATCGCAGGACGGGGTGCAAGGGGCGCGAGGGGCGCAACCGCCGACGCCATCGAAGCAACCGAAGCAATCGGAGCAGGAGCCGGAGCAGGAACCGGAGCGGAAACCGAAGCAGCCGAAGGGCGCCGCATGATCCGAACAATGGTGGTCGACGACGATGCGCTGGTGCGCCTCGGCCTGGTCGACCTCCTGACCCAGGACCCGGCACTCACCGTGGTCGCCGAGGCCGCCGACGGGCTGCAGGCCGTCGAACTCGCCGGCAGCCGGCGGATCGACGTCGTACTGATGGACATCCGGATGCCCCGGCTCGACGGGATCGCCGCCACCCGGCGGCTGCGTGAACTCCCCGGCGGCCCGCGGGTCATCGCCCTCACCACCTTCGACCTGGACGAGTACGTGTACCAAGCGCTCGCGGCCGGGGCGGACGGCTTTCTGCTGAAGGACACCCCGCCCGCGGAGATCGCCCGGGCCGTCCACGTCGTCGCGGGCGGTCAGGGGATGCTGCACCCGGCGGCCGCACGGCGGCTGATCGACCGCTACCACCGGGTCGGGGCGCCCCGGTCGGTGGCCGCCCGCAACCGGGTCGCCGGGCTCACCCCGCGGGAGACCGACGTGCTGCGCGAACTCGCCGACGGGCTCTCCAACGCAGAGATCGCGGGCGTGCTCGGGATGCGCGAGAGCACCGTCAAGGCGCACGTCAGCCGGATCCTGACCGGGCTCGGGGTCGGCAACCGGGTCCAGGCAGCGCTGTTAGCACGGGACGCCGGGCTGGTGGGCGACGGTGGCTGAGGACGGAGGACGGACGGCTGAGACCGGCTGCGCCCGGGCCGGGCACCGGGGTTCCGACCGTCCGTGCCCGTTCGTGCCCGAGCGCGCTCCCGCTGTTCCCGGATACCGCCCGGTCGTGCTCCGGGGGTGGCGGCCGAGGGACGTCGGGGCTCGGCGGGGCACATCGGGGCACGGCATCGGCCGGTGTTCACGCGGGTGTTCCCCGGACGTTCTCCCGGAGTCGGAGCGGGCGTCGAAGCGGGCTTCACTGAGCCGCCGCGTGCCCCCGGTTCGTATCGCATGCTGAGCCGCTGTCACCCATCCGGCGTGGAAATGCCGTGCCTTGGCCGTTTGCGCTGCCGAACTCGGGCGGCGGGTCCATGGTGGAGATGGGCGCGATCCGGCGACCGCGCCCGCGCGCCGATCCAGGCCCGCGCGCCGAGCGCCCGCGCCGATCGTGGACGGGCGGCCTCCGAAGCGGGGCCCGGTACCGGCACGCTGGGAGCAGGGCCACCTCGCAGGAAACCGAACGGTTCTTCTAGGCTCACATCTCGGCTTCCCTGCGGCGGTCCGGCCACTGCGCCCGCCGCCAGGAGGCCGCCGTCCACGGGGCTCCGGGCGGACCGGGGCCACCGGATCGAGCGAGGAGGACGCACATGCCAAGCACGCCGCCCAACCGTTCCACCGTACTTGGGCCAGACGGGCCGATTCGGTGGGCCGCTCATCATCCCGGCCGACCGGCGAGATCCGGCCGGGCCTGGTACCCGGGCGGGAGCGGTCGGCCGGTACGGCCACTGAATACCGACGGCGGCCGCGGAGGCGAGCGTTGAGTCCCCAGATCGTCGGGTCGCCGGCCGTGCCGGGCGCCGCAGCGGAACCCGACGGGACCCCGGTCGCCGTCCCGGCCGCCACCGACAGCGAGGTCCTCGCCACAGCCGCCACCATCACCCCAGCCACTGCCGCTGGCACGGCAACTACCGCGGCGGATCAGGCAACCATGGTTCCGTCTGCCTCGGTTCAGGCCGCCGCAGCCACGTCCGGTGCCGCGAAGACCGCCGTGGCCAGGACGGCCGTCGCGAAGACCGCAGCCGCCAGGTCCGCTCTCGCGAAGTCCGTCCTCACCAAAACCGTCGTCGCGAAGACCGCGGTGGCGAAGCCTGCTGTCGCGAAGCCCGCGACGGGATCGGCCGCCACCGCCACCCCCGGGACCGCCGCTCCTGGGACCGCCACCCTTGGGACCGCCGCCCCTGGGGCCACCACCGTCCCCACGGCGCTGCCCGGGGTGCCGCAGGCGCTCAGCACCCGTGCCCGGACCCTTGCCGGAGCCGTCCGGCGCCGCTGCGCCGACCTGGCGCGGATCGAGTCACCCAGCGGAGATGCTCCCCGACTCGACGCCCTCGCCGAGGAGTTGGCCGCCGGCTTCCGGGCCACCGGCGCCACCGCGCGGCGCGAACCCGGACCGGCCGGTGACCACCTCGTGCTGGAGTGGGAGGGCCGGGACGAGTCCCTGCCGCACCTGCTGATCGTGGGGCACCACGACACCGTCTGGCCGGTCGGCACCCTCGCGGACTGGCCGGTGACCGAGGAGGACGGCCGGCTCACCGGTCCCGGCGTGGTCGACATGAAGGGTGGACTCGCCATCCTGGAGGGTGCGTTGGCGCTGCTCGCGGACCTGGGCGAGTGCCCGCACCGGACCGTCCGCTTGGTCGTGGTCTCCGATGAGGAGGTGGGCAGCCCGGACGGGCGGCGCCTGGTCGAGCGCCAGCTGCGTGGGGCCGCAGCGGTGGTGGGGCTCGAACCGCCGCACCCCGACGGTCGGTTGAAGACCGCGCGGCGCGGCAGCACCCGGGTGCGGCTCACCGTGACCGGCCGTGAGGCGCACGCGGGCAACGACGCCCACGACGGGGTGTCCGCGGTCGACGAGCTGGTGGACCAGCTCGTGCTGGTGCGTGACCTCGCCGGCCAGCCCGGTACCGAGCTCAACGCCGGCCGGATCAGTGGTGGTTCGCGCGCCAACGTGGTCGCCGGCCGGGCCGAGGCCGAGCTGGGGCTGCGCTTCTCCACCGCCGAGGCGCAGCGCCGTACGCTCGACAACCTTGCCCGGCTCACCGCGCTGCGTCCGGGGGCCCGCGTCCGTACGGAGGTGCTCTCCAGCCGTCCGGCCTGGCCCGAGCGGACCGGCAACCCGCTGCTGCGGCACGTGCGTTCGCTGGCCGCGGCGCTCGGGCAGCAGCTGGACGGTGCCCCGGCGGGCGGGGCGGGGGACACCAACCTGCCGGGCTCACGCGGGCTGCCGACCCTGGACGGCTTCGGTGCCGTGGGTGCCGGGGCCCATGCGCGGCACGAGCACATCCGGCTCGACCAGATCGCCCCCCGGATCGCCCTGCTGGCGGCGCTGCTTGCGGTGCCGCTGCCGCGACTGCGTGACCGCGCGGAGGGATGATCCCGCGGTGAACCGCTGACGGTCAGCAGTCAGCAGTCAGCAGTCAGCAGCCGGTAGTCGACAGCCGGCAGCCGGCAGCAAGTGGCAACAGCAGTCGGTGGGCAGGCGGCCGCGAACGTGTGGCCGCGAACAGGAGACAGCGGACGGACGACTGCAGACAGGCGACAGCGAACAGAGAGCAGCCGACAGATAACAGCTGACAGATTCTGAAATCTGTCAGCTGTTATCTGTTTCGCACCTTGCCATCCCTCCGTCCCGCCACGCAGAATGGTACCGACCGAACGGTCAGTCGGTCGGTTGGCGTCGAGGCGACCGGCCGGGCAGGAGACGAGAGGGGACCGTGGTGACAGCAGAGGTGACCGAGGCGGTCCCCGCGCAAACGCCGGAGGAGCGGTTCGAGGCGGTCGTCGCCGCCGAGCAGCGGATCGAGCCCAGGGACTGGATGCCCGACGCCTACCGGGCCACCCTGATCCGCCAGATCGCCCAGCACGCCCACTCCGAGATCATCGGCATGCAGCCCGAGGGCAACTGGCTGACCCGGGCCCCGTCCCTGCGCCGCAAGGCCATCCTGCTCGCCAAGGCCCAGGACGAGGCCGGCCACGGCCTCTACCTCTACGCCGCCGCCGAGACCCTCGGGGTCGACCGTGCCGAGCTGACCGAGAAGCTGATCTCCGGCCGACAGAAGTACTCCTCGATCTTCAACTACCCGACCCTCACCTTCGCCGACGTCGGCGTGATCGGCTGGCTGGTCGACGGCGCCGCGATCTGCAACCAGGTGCCGCTCTGCCGGTGCAGCTACGGCCCGTACGCCCGCGCGATGGTGCGGATCTGCAAGGAGGAGTCCTTCCACCAGCGCCAGGGCTACGAGCTCCTGATGACGCTGATGCGCGGCACCGAGGCGCAGCGCCGGATGGTCCAGGACGCGGTGGACCGCTGGTGGTGGCCGTCGCTGATGATGTTCGGCCCCTCGGACGCAGACTCCCCGAACAGCGCCCGCTCGATGGCCTGGCGGATCAAGCGGCACAGCAACGACGAGCTGCGCCGGCGCTTCGTCGACATGACCGTCCCGCAGGCCGAGCACCTGGGGGTCACCCTCCCGGACCCCGAGCTGCGCTGGAACGAGGACCGCGGCGGCTGGGACTTCGGTGAGCCTGACTGGTCCGAGCTGACCAGGGTCATCCACGGCCAGGGCCCCTGCAACGCCCAGCGGATCGAACGCCGCCGCGCTGCCCACGAGGAGGGTGCCTGGGTGCGCGAGGCGGCCGTCGCCTACGCGGCCAAGCGCGCCGCCGAGGCCGCCGCAGTCACCGAAGCGACCGAAGGCACCCAAGCCACCGAAGCCGTCGAAGCCACCGAACAGGAGAACGGAAAGTGACCGACCCCCAGGTTGGCTCCCCGGCAGCGTCCAAGGCCGGGTCCAAGGCCGGCTGGCCGCTGTACGAGGTGTTCGTGCGCCCCCGGCGCGGGCTGAACCACGTCCACGTCGGCTCGTTGCACGCCGCCGACGACCGGATGGCCCTGCTCGCCGCCCGCGACCTGTACACCCGTCGCAACGAGGGCGTGAGCCTCTGGGTGGTCCGCTCCGACGCGATCACCGCCTCCACCCCGGACGAGCGCGACCCGTTCTTCGAGCCCAGCGGCGACAAGGTCTACCGCCACCCGACCTTCTACGACATCCCCGAGGATGTCCCGCACATCTGACGGGGGAGTCATCGTGCACGACCACACCACCTCCACCACCGGCGCCGGTGAGGACGACCACGTTTACCTCAGCCTCGCCGACGCCGCCCCCGGCCCCGAGGGCGAGGGCCGCTGGGCCTACGGGACGGGCTTCGCCGACCCGCTGCTCGGCGTGGACACCGCGCTGCCCGCCGGTCTGGACGGCACCGACCTCGCCGCCTACTGCCAGATGCTGGGCGACGACGCCCTGGTCCTCGCGCAGCGGCTGATCGAGTGGTGCACCCGGGCACCCGAACTCGAGGAGGAGGTCGCGCTCGCCAACCTGGGCCTCGACCTGCTCGGCCAGGCCCGGCTGCTGCTCACCCGGGCCGGCCAGGCGGACGGCACCGGCCGCACCGAGGACGACCTGGCGTACTGGCGCGAGGAGCACGAGTTCCGCAACGTCCGCCTGGTGGAGACGCCGAACGGCGACTTCGCGTACTCGATCGCCCGGCTGCTGCTGTTCGCCACTGCTCGCGGCGCCCTGTACGAGGCGCTGAGCGCGCACCCCGACCCGGTGCTGGCCGCGGTCGCCACCCGGGGCGTCAAGGAACTGGCGTACCACCGGGAGTACGCCACCGCCTGGACGCTGCGCCTCGGTGACGGCACGCCGTACTCCGCCGAGCGGATGCAGGCCGGGCTGGACGCCGTCTGGCCGCTGCTGGAGGAACTGTTCACGGCGCACCCGGTGGAGCTGCGGGCGGGCGTCGACCCCGCGACCCTGCGTGACCCGGTGCTGCGCTCGCTCGCCGCCGTCCTCACCGAGGCCGGACTGACCGTGCCGGACGTGGCGCCACTGGCCACCGTCCTCGGCCGGGCCGGCCGGGACGGCGTGCACACCGAGGCGCTCGGCCCGCTGCTCGCCGAGCTCCAGGTGCTGGCCCGAACCCACCCGGGGGCGACATGGTGACGGGCGGCACGGCAACGGGCGACACGGTGACGGGCACGGCGGACCCGACGACCCGCGACCCGGCCTGGGCGGTCGCCGCGGCCGTCCCGGACCCGGAGCTGCCCATGCTCACCCTGGCCGACCTGGGCGTCCTGGCCGAGGTCGAGGTGGAAGGCGGCAGCGGCACCGTGACCGCCTGGCTGACCCCGACCTACTCGGGCTGCCCCGCGGTCGCCGAGATGGCCGCCGACGTGGACCGCCGGCTGCGCGCGGCCGGGTACCCGGACGTCCGGGTGCGGCTGCGGCTGGACCCGCCGTGGTCCACCGATCTGATCACCGCCGAGGGCCGCCGCAAGCTCGCCGAGGCGGGCATCGCCCCACCGCGCCCGACCGTCGCCGCCGCCGCGGCCGGACCGGTGGCGCTCACCCTCGGCCCGACCCGCGCCGGAACCGCGACCGTGACCGCGTCCCCCGTGCCCTGCCCGCACTGCGGTGACGCCGACACGGAGGAACTGTCCCGCTTCGGTTCCACCGCCTGCAAGGCGCTCTGGCGCTGCCGGGCCTGCCGCGAGCCGTTCGAACGCGTCAAGGAGATCTGAATGCCCGCCGCTTCCCCCGCTGCCGCCTCCGCCACTCCCGCTTCCGCCGCCGGGGCCACCACCGGGTCCGCTCTCGGCGCCGAGGCGCCCGGCGTCCGCCCCGCCCGCCGTCCGACCTTCCACCGGCTGTCGATCGACCGGGTCGAGCGGCTCTGCGAGGACGCCGTCGCGGTGACCTTCGCGGTGCCGGACGGGCTGGCGGAGGAGTACGCCTTCCGCCCCGGGCAGACCCTGACCCTGCGCAAGCTGGTGGACGGTTCCGACGAGCGCCGCTCGTACTCGATCTGCGCTCCGGTCGGCGGGCCGCTGCGGATCGCCGTGCGGGAGGTGCCCGGTGGGCTGTTCTCGCGCTGGCTGGTGCGCGAGGCGAAGCCGGGCGAGAAGGTGGAAGTCCTGACGCCCTCCGGCCTGTTCACTCCCGAGCTCGGCGTCCCGGCCGACCACGTGCTGCTCGCGGCCGGCTCCGGCATCACCCCGATGCTGTCGATCGCCGCCTCCGTGCTGGCCGCCGACCACAGCTCCACCGTCACCCTGTTCTACGGCAACCGGCGCAGCGACACCGTGATGTTCGCGGACGAGCTGGCCGACCTGAAGGACCGCTACCTCGGCCGCTTCCAGCTGGTCCACGTGCTCTCCCGGGAGACCAGGGACGCCGAGCTGCTCAGCGGCCGGCTGGACCCGGAGCGGGTGCGTGCGCTGCTGGCGGCGCTGGTGGACGTCGGGAGCGTCGGGCACTGGTGGCTGTGCGGCCCGTTCGGCATGGTCGCCGGGGCGAAGGAGCTGCTCGCCGAACTGGACGTGCCGGGTGAGCGGGTGCACCAGGAGCTGTTCCACGCCGAGGACGAGCCGCTCCCGGAGCGCGACGAGGACTGGGACCGGACCGACGGCTCGTCCGACGGCGCGTCGGGCGCGCAGAGCGAGGTCACCGTCGTCCTCGACGGCCGCGGCAGCACGCTCTGCCTCCCGCGCGACCGCTCGATCCTGGACGGCGCCCAGCGCTCCCGCCCCGACCTGCCGTTCGCCTGCAAGGGCGGGGTGTGCGGCACCTGCCGCGCCCTGGTCACCGAGGGTGAGGTGGAGATGCGCCGCAACTTCGCGCTGGAGGAGAAGGAACTGGCCGCCGGCTACGTTCTCACCTGCCAGGCCCGCCCGCTCACCGACCGGGTGACGGTCGACTACGACCGCTGAGCCTCAGACGACGGCGGGCTCCATCGCCGGGTTCCCGGGCGTCGGTTCTCCGAGCGCCGGAACCCCGGGCGTCGGTCCTTCGGGCGTCGGCCTCCCGAGTGCCGGGTCGCCGAGCAGCCTGACCAGGTCGTTGACGGCCGCGCGTCCGGCCCGGTTGGCGCCGACGGTGCTGGCGGACGGGCCGTAGCCGACCAGGTGGACGCGGGGGTCTGCGGTGGCGCGGGTGCCGGTGAGCGCGATGCCGCCGCCGGGGGATCGCAGCCCGAGCGGGGCGAGGTGCCCGACCTCGGGCCGGAAGCCGGTCGCCCAGACGATCGCGTCCACCGCCAGCTCCTCGTCGCCCCACGCGACCCCGTGCTCGGTCAGGCGGTCGAACATCGGCCGGCGGTGCAGCGCGCCCAGCTCCTCGGCGCGCCGGTAGGCGACGGACGGGCCGAGCCCGGTCACGCTCACCACGCTGCGCACCGGAAGGCCCTGGCGGACCCGCTCCTCGACCTTGGCCACCACCGCGCGCCCGTACTCGGGGGTGAACGGCCCTTCGTGGTAGACGGGTTCGGAGCGGGTGACCCACACCGTCTCGCCGACCGCCGCCACCTCCGACAGCACCTGGATCGCCGAGGCGCCGCCGCCCACCACCAGCACGCGCTTGCCCGCGAACTCCTCGGGACCGCGGTACTCGGCATAGTGCAGCCGGCGGCCCGCGAAGTGGCCCGGGTAGTGCGGGAGGAAGGGACGCGTCCAGGTGCCGGTGGCGTTGATCAGCGCGCGGGTGGACCAGGTGCCGCGGTCGGTCTCGACCAGCAGCCGGGAGTCGGGGCTCCCGGACTCGGCCCGGACGGTGTGCACCGTGACCGGGCGTACGACCGGGAGCGCGTGCCGGGCCTCGTACGCCGCGAAGTACTCCGGAACCACCTCGCGCGCGGGGGCCTCGGTGTCCGGCGGCGGGAGTTCGGCGTCGGGGAGGTCATGGAAGCCGTGCACGGTGGCCATCCGCAGGGACGGCGAGCGGTGCGCCCAGGCGCCGCCGGGTACGGCGTTGGCGTCGAGGACGACGAAACCGCCGCCGACGCCCACCCGGTAGGGGGCGAAGCCGCGACGGCGCAGGTGGTAGGCGGCGGACAGGCCTGCCTGCCCGGCGCCCACCACCAGGACGTCCACGCGTTGCGGAACGCTGTTCGTTGCACCGTAAACAGTCACGCCCGTGAAACATCGGAACCCCGGCGGCTGTTCCCGCCTGGGTTCCGCCGGTGGGGCGTGAACCGGTGGGGCGTGAACCGGTGGGACGTGAACAGGTGGGACGTGAACGGGGGCGCGTGGCCGGAGGGGTGTCAGGCGGCCGGGGAGATCACCGCGGCGGTGCCGTAGGCGCAGACCTCGGTGCCGACGTCGGCCGCCTCCGTGACGTCGAAGCGCATCATCAGGACGGCGTTGCCGCCGCGTGCCTTGGTCTGCTCGATCAGCCGCTGCATCGCCTCGTTGCGGCTCTCGACCAGGGTCTTCGTCAGACCGCGCAGCTCGCCACCGATCAGTGACTTCAGACCGGCGCCGATCTGGCTGCCTAGGTGACGGCTGCGGACGGTCAGCCCGAAGACCTCGCCGATCACGTGGTCGACCCGGAAACCGGGGATGTCGTTGGTGGTCACGACCAGGACGTCGGCGTTCGGGCCCTGCCCGCCGCCGTACTCGTTGATGTCTGCCATGGGACGCATCCTGCCAAAGTTCCTGCGTCCGGGTGAGCGAGGCGGGGCCGGATGGTGGCCGAGAAGGCATCCGGAAGCTGGTCCGGACCGGTGATCGGGGGACCGAAAGGCCGTACCGTTAGCCCCATGGGCGAGCGAAGCGATCATCCACAGGGGCCGGGCGCGGCGGAGGACTCCGGCGCGCAGGAGATCGAGGCGACGGTGGTGCTGGGCCTGCGGATCACCGACTGGCCGGCCCTGCGCGCGGCCGCGATCAGGGCCGTCGAGGAACTGGACTTCGAAGGAATCGACCCGGCCGGCCAGCGCCGCGAACTGCTGCGCGAGGTCGCCGAGGATGCCAACGCGGCGCTCGGCGCGCTGCTGCATCCGGACCGGCTGGTGGCCGCCATCCCCGGGGTCGAGGCGATCGGCGGCACGCTGGAGATCAGCGTCACCGAGGACTTCACCCCCGACTTCGCGGACCTGTTCCCGCTGGAGGGCGACGAGGAGGAGGGCGGCGCGGGCGCGGACTGGACGCTCACCCCGCGCACAGCCTGCCTGCTCCACGCCCAACTGATCGGCCTGGCCGACGCCGCGTACGACGACTTCGACGAGCACGGGGACGAGCCGGTCGCCGACGGCGAGGACACGGACTGGACGGTCTTCGCCCGGCTTCCCCAGCGCACCTGGCGGATGCACCGGGGCTGGCGCCGCGCGATGGCCCGCGCCTTCGACGACCTCGCCGACGACCTCGCGCTCGGCGAGTGGCCGCTGCCGCGCTGCCTGGCCGAGGAGCTCGCGCTGCGGATGGCCCTGGTGGACGCCCGGGCCCTGCTCGTCGCGCAGCCCGAGTCGGTGGCGGACATGATGGGCGACCTTCCGGCCGACCTGTACGACTACGACTGGGACGGCTGCCACGACGAGCTGTTCGGCGTCTACGGGCCGGACGACGGCGACCCGGAGCTGGGGGCGGAGCAGCGCACGGAGGCGCTGCTGGCGGCCACCCACCCGGAGGGCTGGTTCCTGATGTACGAGGACGCGGAGGAGCGGGACCCGCAGCGCGGCTACCGGCGCTGACGGGACGTTGCGCCGCCGGGTCGGGCCGGGCCGGGTCGGGTCGGGTCGGGCTGTCCGGGGCGCCGGGCGCCGGGGCTCCGTGGCCGACGCCCGGGCCGGGCGGCCCGGCGAATCGGCGGTTAGGCTGCGGGCATGTCCGATGTGCCCGGAATGCATGATCTGTCCACCGGTGGCTCCGGCGATGCTTTCGGAAGCCCCGATGCTCCTGAGGGTGTGAACAGGGCGAACGTGAACAGGTCGAACGGGGCGCCGAGCGGTGAGGAGGAGGCGGCGCTGGCCCGGATCGCGCTCGGGCTGGACGGGGCGCAGGCGGCGCAGCGCGGCCGGACGGCCGAGGCCCGGGTCGGCTTCGAGGCGCTCTGGGAGGCGCTGGGGGATCAGGACGTCTTTCACCGGTGCGTCGTCGCCCACTACCTGGCCGACCTGCAGGACGACCCGCGCGCCGAGCTGGAGTGGGACCGGCGGGCCCTGGCCGCCGCCGACTCGCTCGGCACCGGGCGCGCCCAGACGTACGAGTCGGCGCTCCAGGTGCGGGCCTTCTACCCCTCGTTGCACCTCAACCTGGCCTCGGACCACCTCAAGCTCGGCGAGCCGGACCTCGCCCGCGACCAGCTCGAACGGGCCGTGCGCAGTCTGGACGCGCTGCCCGAGGGTGCGTACAACGCGAGCATCCGGACGGCGGTGGACGAGCTGCGGCAGCGGCTGAGGTGAGCGCCGAGGCGAACGCTGCGGTGAGCGCCGCACTGGTCGGGGCGGTGGTTGCGGCGGTGAAGGCCGAGGTGGACGGGGCCGGCCGAGTCGGGCGGGGCGGGGCTGGCATCCTGGACGGGTGACTTCTCCTTCCGATGCTCCGACTTCCGCGTCTGCGACCCCTTCTGCGACCCCGGGCTCCGTGTCTCCCTCCCCGGTGGCCGACCCCGGCGACGCCCCGGAGCGCGAGGGCCGCGACGAGCGGCCGCAGTACGTGCTGCCGCTGGTCGTCCGGCTGGAGCGGGCCACTCCGCCGGGCCGGACGGACGCGCTGGAGACCTCGGCGCGGGCGGTACTCACCCTGCTGGCCGACCCGCGGGTGACCGAGGCGGACGGCGAGTGGGCGGAGCGGGTCGCGGCCTGGGAGGACGCCCGGATCCGGAAGGTGGTCCGGCGGGCCCGGGGAGGGGAGTGGCGTCGCGGGGGCGAGCTGCCGGGCGTCACGGTGCACGGGCGGGAGGCCGAGGTGCGGGTGTTCCCGCCGATCCCGCTGGACGGCTGGCCGAAGGACCTGGCCAAGCTCCAGGTGTCCGGGACGGACCTGGAGGAGACGGCCGAGGCCGGCGCGCCCGAGCCGGGGCTGCCGGTGCTGTGGCTCAATCCGGAGCTGGAGATGAGCGCGGGAAAGACGATGGCGCAGACCGGCCACGCCGCCCAGCTCGCCTGGTGGCGGCTGGACGACGCACAGCGCAAGGAGTGGGCCGAGGCCGGCTTCGCGCTGGCGGTCCGGACGGCCTCGCCGGAGGCGTGGGAGGAACTCGTCCGCAGTGGGCTGCCGGTGGTCCAGGACGCGGGCTTCACCGAGATCGCGCCGGGCAGCTGCACGGTGATCGCGGAGCATCCGGCGCTGCGGTGACGAGCGTCGCGGACGGCGGCTGACGGGCGGCGGGGGTGATCGCTGCGTACGAGTCGGGGTTCGTCGAGCCGTCGGAGTGGCCCCGCCGAGGTGATGCCTCCGACGGGCTGTCAGGCCGGGTAGGCGTGGGTCTGGGTGGCTTTGACCGAGGCCCAGACCGCGACGCCTGGCGCCAGTTCCAGCTCGGCGACGGCGGCCGGGGTGAGGTCGGCGGCCATCGGCAGCTCGCCGGAGAGCTCGGCGCGGACCTGGTCGCCGTGCAGGTCGAGCCCGGTGACCTCGGCCTTCCACAGGTTGCGCGCGCTGGTCTGCGGGCGCTCCCGGTACAGGGTCACGGCGGAGGGCGGGAAGGCGACGAAGGCCGGCCCGTCCAGCTCCTCGGTGGTGGCCAGGACCGTTCCGTCCGGGAGCGTGACCCGGGTGCTCTCGGCCCGGCCCTGGTACAGGTTCAGCCCGACCAGCCGGGCGATGTAGTCGGTGCGCGGGCGCCGGGCGACCTCCGCGGGGCTGCCGGACTGCACCTCCTGCCCGTCCTCGATCACCACCAGCCGGTCGGCCAGCACCATGGCGTCCAACGGGTCGTGCGTCACCAGCACCGCCACCGCCTCGAACTCGGCCAGGTGTCGCCGCAGTTGGGCCCGTACGTCGAGCCGGGTGCGCGCGTCCAGGGCGGCCAGCGGCTCGTCCAGCAGGAGCAGCCGGGGGCGTACGGCGAGGGCGCGGGCGAGCGCCACCCGTTGGGCCTGGCCGCCGGAGAGCCGGCCGGGGCGGACCGAGGCGTGGTCGGCCAGGCCCATCCGCTCCAGCCAGTCGGCCGCCTCGGCCCGTGCCTCGCGCCTGGGGCGGCCCTGGCAGCGCGGGCCGAAGGCGACGTTGTCGAGCGCGCTGAGGTGCGGGAACAGCAGGTAGTCCTGGAACACCACGCCGACCGGCCGTTCCTCGGCCGGGGTGTGCACACGCTGCGCCGGGTCCTCCAGGAGGCGGCCGTCCAGGCGCAGGTGGCCGCCGGTGAGCGGGAGCAGTCCGGCGAGGGCGCGCAGGGCGGTGGACTTGCCGGCGCCGTTGGGGCCGAGCAGCGCCACCACCTCGCCGGGGGCGGCGGTGAGGGCGAGGTCGAGGGCGAACGCGGCGCGCTCGACCCGCAGACGGGCGTCCAGGGCGGGGCCGGAGAGGTTTTCGGTGCTCATCGGGGCAGCATCCAGGTGTCCGGGGGAGTGTCCGAGAGAGTGGCCGGGGGCGCGACCGCAACCGCGTCCGAGGTGATGCCCGGGAAAGCACCCGAGGTGGCGCCCGACACGGCGTTTGAGGGGACGCGTGCGGGCGGGGTCATGGCGTCGACAGCCAACGGTCGCGCAGGCCGACCAGGACGGTCACGGAGACCACCAGGAGCACCAGCGACAGCGCGATCGCCGCCTGCGGGTCGGACTCCATGGCCAGGTAGACGGCCAGCGGCATGGTCTGGGTGCGGCCCGGGAAGTTGCCCGCGAAGGTGATCGTCGCACCGAACTCGCCGAGCGCCCGGGCCCAGGCCAGCACGGCCCCGGCCGCGATCCCCGGAGCGATCAGCGGCAGGGTGACCCGCCGGAACGCGGTCAGCCGGGAGGCGCCCAGGGTCGCGGCGGCCTCCTCGTAGCGGGGGTCGGCAGCCCGCAGCGCGCCCTCGACGCTGATCACCAGGAACGGCATCGCCACGAACGCCTCGGCGATCACGACCCCGGTGGTGGTGAACGGCAGCGTGATGCCGAAGGCCGAGTCCAGCCAGGAGCCGACGATGCCGCGCCGCCCGAGCGCCAGCAGCAGCGCCACGCCGCCGACCACCGGCGGCAGCACCAGCGGCAGGGTGACCAGAGCCCGGATCACCCGCCGGCCCGGCAGCTCGGTGCGGGCGAGCAGCCAGGCCAGCGGGACACCGAGGACCAGCGACACCGCGGTGGCCGCGGTCGCACTGATCAGTGACAGGCGCAGCGCGTCCCACACGGCGGTGCTGGTGAGCTGCGCGGACAGGCCGCTCCACGGCGCCCGGATCAGCAGCCCGACCAGCGGCAGGATCAGGAACGCCAGTCCGAGAAGCGCCGGGAGCAGCAGGGTGACCGGGACGCGGTGCGTGCCCGGGCGACGGCGCGGGCGGCGGCGCGGCAGGGTCTGCGCGGGTCCTGCCGGGCCGCTGTCGGCGGTCCGCGACTGGTGGTCCCGGCCCGGGCGGTTGTCCCCGAGGCCGGCGGTGCGATCGCTCACGGCGCCTGGAAGCCCGCCGCGGTCAGCACCTGCTTGGCCTCGGGCGACCGGACGTACGCGACGAAGGCGGCGCCGCCGTCCTTGTTCGGCGCCTTGGCGAGCGCGGCGATCGGGTAGTCGTTCACGGCCTTGTCGGCCTCGGGGAAGTCCACACCGTCGATCTTCGCGGCATCGGCCTGCACATCGGTCCGGTACACCAGCGAGGCGTCGACCTCGCCGAGTTCGACCTTGGTGAGCGCGCCCTTGACGTCCTGCTCCAGGGTGACCGGGGTGAGGTCGAGGCCGGCCGCCTTGAGCGCGGTCTGGGCGGCGGCGCCGCACGGCACCTCCTTGGCGCACAGGGCGACCTTCACGCCGGAGGCGGTGAGGTCCTTGAGGCCCGCGACGTGCTTGGGGTTGCCCTTGGGGACGGCGATGGTGAGCGTGTTCCTGACGAAGGTCGTCGGCTGTCCGGCGGCGCCGCCCGCGTCCGTCACGGTCTTCATGGTGGCCGGGCTGGCGGCGGCGAACACGTCTGCCGGGGCGCCGGAGTTGATGCTGGTGGCGAGGCTGGAGCTGCCGCCGAAGTTGAAGGTGACCTTGGTGCCCGGATTGGCGGCCTCGAACTTCTTGCCGAGCTCGGTGAAGGTCTCCTTGAGCGAGGCGGCGGCGAAGACGGTGATGGTGCCGGAGGCCTTCGGGACGCCGCTGCCGGCGGCGGAGGCGTCCGAGGAGGCCGTGGAACCGGAGGACTTGCCGCCGTCGCTGCCGCAGGCGGTGACCCCGAGGCCGAGGGCGAGGGCCGCAGCGGCGGCGACGGCGAGTCTGCGGGTGGCGGGCGTACGGGTGCTCATCGGTGCTTCCCCTCCGGGGTGCGCGCCGGAAGGGGCGCGAGGGACTGGTCGCAGGTGCGGCCATTACGGCGATCATAGTGCCGCAAATGCAAGCGATAAATCCCCTGTCGGTTCGCACAGGAGGGGGCGGGTGCGGGCCTCCGGGCTGCTGTGGGATGGCTCGAACGGGTCTGACGGGGGCGGCCCGGCGCGTGCGGAGTGCGTGGGGCAGCGGGGGTGGTGCAGCAGATGGGGGCGGCAGGGGCGTGCGGAAATTGCGTCGCGCCGTGGGCGGTCGGGCGGCCAGAGTGGTCGCCGTCCGTACACACGGCCGGGTCGGTCGGATGCACCGCCGCGGCCGAACCAAGGGGAGGAGTCCGTCCATGTCCACGCTGCGCGTCACCGCCGAGAAGCTGATCATCCTGGAGCACCCGAACGCCGATGCCCTGGAGCTCGCCCAGGTCGGCCTCTACCGGGCGGTGGTCGCGAAGGGTGCGTACCGGACCGGAGACCATGCCGTCTACATCCCCGAACAGTCCCTCCTGCCCGAGGAGTTGATCGAGGAGCTGGGACTGACCGGCAAGCTGGCCGGTGCCCGGGCGAACCGGGTGAAGGCCGTACGGCTGCGCGGCGAGCTGTCCCAGGGCATCGTCTGCCGGCCCGACGCGCTCGCCGGCACCGACCTGGCCGCCGCGGCCGAGCGGGGCGAGGACTTCGCCGAGCTGCTCGGGGTCGTCAAGTGGCAGCCGCCGGTGCCGACGTCGATGAGCGGTGACGTGGTCAGCGCGCCGGACCTGCTGCCCTGGGTGGACATCGAGAACCTCGAGCGCTACCCCGACGCCTTCGAGCCGGGCGAGCCGGTGGTGCTGACCGAGAAGCTGCACGGCAGCTGCTGCCTGGTCACGTACTTCGCCACCACCGGCGAGGTGCAGGTGTCGTCCAAGGGCATCGGCGCGCAGGGGCTGGCGCTGGCCGAGGACGCGCGCAACCTGTAC
This sequence comes from Kitasatospora sp. NPDC093102, assembly GCF_040683915.1. Taxonomy (NCBI): domain Bacteria; kingdom Bacillati; phylum Actinomycetota; class Actinomycetes; order Kitasatosporales; family Streptomycetaceae; genus Kitasatospora; species Kitasatospora sp. NPDC093102. The sequence goes on from NZ_JBFBFA010000006.1 coordinate 161,650, forward strand.
TGGCGGGCGGTGCGCGGGTACGACGTCCCGGCGGTGGCGGCCCGGCTGGCGGAGCGCCTCGGGGCCGAGCGGGTCGGCATCTTCGGCGAGGTGTTCGGCGAAGGCGTGCAGGACCTGGGCTACGGCGCCTCGGCGCGCACCGAGCGGCCCGGCTACGCGGCCTTCGACGTGTCGGTCCTGGTGGACGGACAGCTGAACTGGCTGTCGGCAGCCGAACTGCTGGACGGGGAGCTGCCGTTGGTGCCCGAGCTGTGGCGCGGGCCGTTCGACCCGGAGACCGTGCTGGGGTTCGCCCGGGGCAAGGAGACCGTCTCAGGACGTGGACTGCACCTGCGGGAGGGCGTGGTGGTGCGGCCGGTCACGGAGCGCTGGAGCCCGGTGCTCGGCGGGCGGGCGATCGCCAAGGTGGTCGGCGACGCTTACCTGACCCGCAAGGGGGGCACCGAATACGAGTGAGACGGGTCCGGATCCGACCGGGCCGGCCTGCCCGGTCGGGCGGGTCCGGGCGCGGCTCCTTTCGGGTGCCGGCTGCCCGCCGGTAGGGCCGGCGGGCGCATCCCTGGACAGAAGGAGTGCCGATGGCCACCGAAGTCGTCCCCGTTCCCGTCCGCGGCCTCGTGCCCGCCCCCACCTCCGCGATACCCGTCCCGGCCGGGAACCGCCTGGTCGGATCGCTGTTCGACCTCACCCGCCGCCCGCTGCGCAGCTACCTCGCGGCCCGCCGCGACCACGGCGACGTGGTGCGTTTCCAGGCCGGGCCGCCCGGGCTTCGGTCCGACTTCTACGGAGTGTTCTCGCCGGACGGCGTCCGCCAGGTGCTGGCCGGCGAGGCGGCCAACTTCCGCAAGGAGGACTCCTTCTACGACGAGCTGCGGACCAGCGTCGGCAACGGGCTGCTGACCAGCCAGGACGCCGACTACCAGCGCCAGCGCCGCATGGTGCAGCCGCTGTTCACCCGGCGCCGGGTGGACGGCTACGCGGGCGCGCTCGCGCAGGAGGCGCAGTCGCTCACCGAGCGCTGGCGGGCGGTGCCCGGCGGGGTGGTGGACGCCGCCGATGAGATGTCCCGGTTCGCGTTGCGGGCGGTCGCGCGCATCCTCTTCGGCGCCGACGTGGAGAAGGCGGTGGCGGTGGTGCACCGCAGCTTCCCGGTGCTCGGCGAGTACGTGGCGGAGCGCGGCTACGCTCCGGTCCGCCTCCCGCGCACCTGGCCGACCCCGGCCAACCGGCGCGGTGCCGAGGCCCAGCGGGCGCTGTATGGGGTCTGCGACCGGATCATCGCCGAACGGGCCGCGCGCGGCGGCGGCGACGAGTACGTGGACGACCTGCTCACCCTGCTCGGGCGGGCCCGCGACGACAACGGCGACCGCCTGGACCCGGGCGAACTTCGCGACCAGGTCCTGGTGTTCCTGCTCGCCGGGCACGAGACCACGGCCACCGCACTGGCCTTCGCGCTGCACCTGCTGGCGATCCACCCCGAGCAGCGGCGGCTCGCCCGGGAGGAGGCGCGGACCGTCCTGGCCGGGCGGGCGCCGACGGCGGCGGACCTGGACGCGCTGCCGTACATCACCCGGGTGCTGAAGGAGGCGATGCGGCTCTACCCCTCGGCGGCCCTGGGCGGGCGGCGGGCGGTCGCGGAGACCGTCATCGACGGGTACGTGATCCCGGCCGGGGCGCAGGTCGTCGTCGCGCCGCTGGTCACCCACCGGCACCCGGACCACTGGGCGGACCCGGAGCGGTTCGACCCGGACCGCTTCCTGCCGGAGGCCGAGCAGGCCCGGCACCGCTACGCCTGGTTCCCGTTCGGCGGCGGGCCGCGGGCCTGTATCGGGCAGCACTTCTCGATGCTGGAGGCGGTGCTGACGCTGGGGGTGCTGCTGCGGGACTTCGAGGTGGAGGCGGTGGACCGGCGGGTGGCGCTCGCCCAGGGGATCACGCTGCGGGCGGCGAGCCCGATGCGGATCCGGGTGACGGCGGGCGGCTGACAGCAGGCAGACGGCAGACGGGCGGCGGTTCGGCGGGCAGCCGACGGGCGACGGAGTTCGGCGGACAGAGTTCAGCGGACAGATAACAGATTTCAGACTCTGTTATCTGTCCGCTGTCGTTCGTGTGCCGTCGCCTGTGAGTTGTTCGCCGTTCGCCGCCCGCTGGGCATACGACAGGGCCATTCGAACACACCACCCCCGTCCTGCGGGCAGCTTTTCAGATCTTTGTCTGACCGATTCCGGCCCCTCGATAGCGTCCCAGGCACCCCAGACCGGAAGCGCACATGCGGTTGGCATATGCCATTCGTATGCAGTCCGCCCGGCCCGGGGAGCCCGGGCGCACCGCTTACCGCCCCGGGCCCGACCGGTCGACCGGAGGTCCCATGGGCACCCTGAACCATCTCAGCCTCGGCTGGCTGACGCCTGCCCTCTCGTACCTGATGGCCTGCGCCGGCGCCGCCCTGGGGCTGCGCTGCACGCTGCGAGGCCTGGCCGCGAGCGGCCCGGCCCGGCGGAACTGGCTGATGACGGCCGCCGCCGCGATCGGCTCCGGCATCTGGACCATGCACTTCGTCGCCATGTTCGGCTTCGCCGTCGACGGCACCGAGCTGCGCTACAACGTCCCGCTGACCGTCCTCAGCCTCGTGGTCGCGGTGCTGGTCACCGGCCTCGGCCTGACCGTGGTCTGCTACGGCCGGCACCGCGGTCTCTCCCTGCTGGCCGGTGGCGTCACCACCGGCCTCGGCGTTGCCGCGATGCACTACCTGGGCATGGCCGCCGTCCGGATGCACGGTGGGCTGCACTACGACGCCGCGACGGTCGCGCTGTCCGTGCTGGTCGCGGTCGGTGCCGCCACCGCCGCGCTCTGGGCCGCCGTCACCATCCGCAACGTGTACGCGGCCGCGGCCGCCGCGATGGCCATGGGCCTCGCCGTCAGCTGCATGCACTACACCGGCATGGCCGCCGTCCACGTCCAGCTGGTGCCGACCCGGACCGGTCTCGGCGGGGCCAGCCCGATGGAGTTCGTCTTTCCGCTCGCCGTAGGCCTCGGCTCGTTCCTCTTCCTCGCCTCGGCGTTCGTGGCGCTCTCGCCGACCGCCCAGGAGCGGGTCGGCTACCGGGAGGCGGGCGAGCCGGCCATCGAGGACCTCCCCGGCGCGCCCCCGCACCCCGAACCCACCCGGCCCGAGCCCGCCCCGGCCGTGGCCGGGCACCACGACGCGGAGTGGCGCGACCACGCGGCCTGAGCCGCATCCCAGGCCGCCCGAGCCGCACCCACCCCGGCGGCGCCTTCCCGGCCTCCGTCCCACTGCGCCTCCGCCCACCCCGCCCGCGCCTCCACCCGCCCGCTCTCCCCGCCCGAAAGGCTCCTCACCCATGCGAGATGACCGCGGTACCGCCCCCGGTATCCGTCGGGGTGCCCATGCCGGGCCGCCCGCCCGTGCGCCGCGCCCCGGCCCGTGGCTGCGCGGGCTGCGCCCCCGGACCGTCCGCGCCAGGATCATCGCCCTGCTGATGGTCCCGGTCGTCTCCGTCATCGCCCTGTGGGGGTTCGCCACCGTCACCACCGCCCGGGGCGTCTGGGACCTGCTGCGCCAGCGCGACGCCCAGCGCACGCTGCTCACCCCCGTCGCCGAGACGGTCGCCGGGCTGCAGGCCGAACGCACCGCCGTCGGTCAGCTGCTGGCCGTCCCGGCGACCGCCCCCACCGCCGCCCGGGAGAGCGCCCTGCGCGAGGCGGCGGCGGTCACCGACCGGGCGCTCACTCCGCTGTTCCCGGACGCCCGCCACCCCGACCGGGGCTACAACCGTGCCGACGCCCAAGGCCTGGCCGGTGACGCGGCCGCCCGGCTGGACGCCCTCGGCAGCTCGCTCGCCGCCCTGCCCGTCCTGCGCGACCGGGTCCTGGCCAGGAGCGTCGGCTGGCCCGAGGCGTACGCCGCGTACGGCGAAGCGGTGGACCGGGCGCTCGCCGCCGCCGGTGCCGTCACGCCCTTCCAGGACCGCCAGGTGGCCGCCGACGCGCGGGTGCTGCTGGAGTTGGCCCGGTCCCGCGAGCTGCTCGCCCGCGAGGACGCGCTGCTGCGCGCCGCCCAGCTGTCCGGCGGGCTCGGCGACGACCGGCTGCGGGAGTTCGCCGGCGCGGCCTTCGCCCGGCGCGAGTTCGAGCGGGGCGCCGCCGCCGACCTCGGGCCCGTCGACCGGGAGGCGCTGCTCGCCGTCACCGGCGGCCAGGACCACCGCGAGCTGGCCGGGTACGAGGACAAGGTGCGGACGGCCGCCGACGGCCGGGCGGCGGTCGCGGCGGTGCCGGCCGACCGCTGGGCGATGGTCGCGGGCAATGTGGCCGGCGCCCTGCGGACCGTCGAGGACCAGGCCGGACGGATCGCCGCCGAGCGCCAGGACCCCTACGCCCTGGGCCTGTTCACCCCGGCCGGGACGGCCGTGCTGCTCGGTCTGGTCGGCGTGGTGGCCTCACTGGTGATCTCGGTGCAGATCGGGCGCGGGCTGGTCACCGAGCTGATCGGCCTGCGCAACTCCGCACTTGAGCTCGCCGGCCGCAAACTCCCTGCGACCATGCGGAAGTTGCGCGCGGGCGAGGAGGTGGACATCGAGGCCGAGGCGCCCAGGCCGGTGGAGCGGGGCGACGAGATCGGCCAGGTGCACCGGGCGCTGGGCACCGTCCAGCGGGCGGCCGTCACGGCGGCGGTCGAACGGGCCGAGGTGCTCTCCGGGGTCTCCGGTGTGTTCGTCAACCTCGCGCGCCGCAGCCAGGTCCTGGTGCACCGCCAACTCACGCTGCTGGACGCGATGGAGCGCCGCACCGACGACCCGTCCGAGCTGGCCGACCTGTTCCGGCTGGACCACCTCACCACCCGGATGCGCCGGCACGCCGAGGGCCTGATCATCCTCTCCGGGGCGGCCCCCGGCCGGGGTTGGCGCCGGCCCGTCCCGCTGGTGGACGTGGTGCGCGCGGCCGTCTCGGAGGTCGAGGAGTACGCCCGGGTCGAGGTGCACCCGCTGCCGCGCGCCGCCGTGGTCGGCCAAGCCGTCGCCGACCTCACCCACCTGGTGGCCGAACTCGTCGAGAATGCCACCGGGTTCTCCCCGCCGCACACCCGGGTGCACATCCGGGGCGAACGGGTCGGCAACGGCTTCGCGCTGGAGATCGAGGACCGCGGCCTCGGCATGGGCCCGGAGGTGCTGGCCTCGGCCAATCGCCGGATCACCGCGGCCGAGCAGGCCGACCTCTTCGACAGCGACCGGCTCGGCCTGTTCGTGGTCAGCCGGCTCGCCCGACGGCAGGACGTCAAGGTCTCGCTGGTGACCTCCGCGTACGGCGGCACCACGGCGGTGGTCCTGCTGCCGACCATGCTGCTGGCCGACGAAGCGGCGGCGGTGGATCCGGAGGACCTGCGGTACGGCTTCGAACCGCTCGCGCCTCCACCGCCGGCAGCGATGCCGGGTGGCGCGGCAGTCGGGGCGGGGCCGGCTGAGCCGGTGTTCACCGAGCAGGCGCAGCAGGACGACCCGGAGCGGGAGTTCGCGCCGGTGCACGGTCATGCGAAGGGCCCGACGGGCGGTTCGGGCAGCGGCCCGAGTGGCGATCCGACCGGCGGCCTGACCGGCGATCCGAGGTACCGGGAGCACCTGCGGGGCAGGGGAGACGACGGGCTTCCGGCGGCGGGTGGGCCGCCGCCGGAGGGCGGGGCACTGCTGCCGTTCGGCGCCCGGGGCAGTGACCCCGGGCCGGTGCGCCGCGCCCCCTTCCGGGCCTCCGGCGCCCGGGCGGCCGGTCCGGCTGCGGACGGGGGCGCGGGTGCGGCCGCCCGTCCGCAGTCCGGACCGCCGCAGCCGTACGGCGCGGTCTCGCACCGTACGGAACCCCGTTCGGAGCCGGTGCCCGGGCCGGGTTCGGACGGTCACCGATCGGACGGTCACCGATCGGATGGTCACCGATCGGACGGTCACCGAGCCGACCCGGGCCCCGACGAGTTGCCGCGCCGGACCCGTCAGGCGAGCCTTGTGCCCCAGCTGCGCGAGGCCCCGGCCCGTCCGACCGCGCACAGCCGTCGTACGGCTGCCGCCGCCTTCGCTTCCGGTTCTGGTTCCGGCTCCGCTGAGCCCGGCTCCGGCGACGGATTCGGCGCCGCGGGCCGCAGCCCCGAGGAGGCGCGGGCGGCAATGTCCGCCTTCCAGAGCGGATGGGCACGCGGCCTGTACCCGGAGGGCCGGCGGGACGGACAGCCCGCCGGCCCCCCGCAGCCGCCGCGGGCGCGTCACCCCCAACCCTCGTCCCGACCCGAAGGAGAGCGTCCGTGATCGCCACCACTTACCGCGCGGGGGAGATGAACTGGCTCCTCGACGAGCTGGTCCAGCGCGCCCCCGAGCTCCGCTTCGCCGTGATGCTCTCCGCCGACGGCCTGGCCATGGGCACCTCGGCCGGACTGGCACGCGAGGACGGAGAGCATCTGGCGGCCGTCGCCTCCGGCTTCCACAGCCTGGCCAAGGGCGCAGGCCGGCACTTCGACGCAGGCGAAGTCCGCCAGACCATGGTCGAGTTGGAGGGCGGCTACCTGCTGGTCGCGGCGGCCGGGGAAGGCACCTGCCTCGCCGTGTTCGCCACCGCCCGGGCCGACCTCGGCCTGATCGCCTACGAGATGGCCAGACTGGTCCGCCGGGTCGGGGAGCACCTGGGCACCCCGCCGCGGGCGGTGGGCGGCCGGTGAGTCCGGTGCCCCGCCCGTACCGGGGGCGACATCCGGAGCACCCGAGGGCCGAACCCGACGAGCGGCCCCGCAACCCGCTCGCCGCCGCCCACCGGGCCCGCTGGTACGACGACGAGGCCGGGCCGCTGGTCCGCCCGTACGCGATGACCCGGGGGCGCACCGGGGCCGGGGACCAGCAGTTCGACCTGATCGCCGTGGTGCTCGCCGAGCTGCCCGACCCGGCACTCGTGCCGGACGCGCCCGAGCCGCCGGTCGGCCCGGAACAGGCGCGCATCCTCGCGCTGTGCCGGGGCACCGCGCTGTCCGTGGCCGAGCTGGCCGCCGAGCTCGACCTGCCGGTGGGCGTCGTGCGGGTGTTGCTCGGTGACCTGCTGGCGGCCGGGCTCATCCGGGTCCGCCGTCCCGTCCCGCCCGCCCTGCTCCCCGACGAGCGCATCCTCCAGGAGGTCATCCGTGGACTCCGTGCACTCTGACCACCCGTCCGTACCGTCCGGGCTGTCCGAACCGCCCGGTCCCTTCGGCCCGTCCGATCCGTGCAGCGCGCCGGATCCGTTCGATGCCGAGGATCCCGACGGCACCGTGCTCGCGCTCAAGATCCTGGTGGCGGGCGGCTTCGGGGTCGGCAAGACGACGCTGGTCGGCGCGGTCAGCGAGATCCGCCCGCTGCGCACCGAGGAGAGGCTGACCGAGGCCGGACGCGACGTGGACGACCTGGACGGAGTGGAGCGGAAGACCACCACCACGGTGGCGATGGACTTCGGCCGGATCACCATCCGCGAGGGACTGGCGGTCTACCTGTTCGGCACCCCGGGGCAGGACCGGTTCTGGTTCCTCTGGGACGAGCTGGCCCAGGGGGCGCTCGGCGCGGTGGTGCTCGCCGACACCCGCCGGCTGACCGATTGCTTCCCGGCCGTCGACTTCTTCGAGCACCGGGGCATTCCGTTCGTGGTGGCGGTGAATCGTTTCGCCGGGACGCGGGAGTTCGGCCCGGAGGAGGTCGCCCGCGCGCTGGACCTGGACGCCGGCACGCCCGTGCTGTTGTGCGACGCGCGTCGCCGGGCCTCGGGCAAGGAGGTGCTGATCAACCTGGTCGAGCACGCGGGTCGGGTGCACGCCGCCCGGTTGCTCGCGGACGCCTCGCCGGTGGGCTGAGGTGGCGCCGGGAGGGCCGACCGGGCGGACAGCTTGCGGCTGACAACTGACAGCTGACAGATTTCAAAATCTGTCAGCTGTCAGTTGTCATCTGTCGGGCGTCGATCGTCGGCTGCCGTCTGCTGCCTGTTGCTCGTCACCCGCCCCGTTCGGCGGCTGGGTGCGTCGGGGGTTCGGTCAGGGGTTCGGTCGGGGGGTGCACCTGCGGCTCGGTCAGCGGCTCAGCTGTGCCACTGGAACGCGATCTTCGTCCAGGTGGATCCGGGGCACTTGCCCCAGGCCGACCAGGCCTGCGGTCGCGCGCCGATCCACAGGCCGGTGGTGTGCGAGCCGTCGGCGCAGTAGGTGATGGTGCGCAGTCGCCCGGAGTAGACGTAGCAGTAGCCCTCCCAGCGCCAGCCGTAGTCGGCGGTGATGGCGCAGCGGTAGGCCTCGGCCGCGATGGTGTTCCAGGTCGCGGCAGTTCCGGGGGTGACGGTCTGGTCCCGGATCGCCGCCGCCGCGGCCGGCTGGGTGGTGGTCCCGAGCACGCCCAGAGCGGCCGCGGTGGCCAGTCCGAGTGTGGCGATCTTCCTGGCGATGCAACCTCGCACGGTCGTTCTCCTTGCTGAGGGTTTCTCGTCGGGTGGAGTGTCCCGCCTGCCGGGACGTCCGTACGGGGGGTCAAGTCCCGCCCCCCGCACGACTGGTGACGTATTGCGCACGAATGACTGCGCATGGTGAGACGACGAACTATGATGTGACCTGTGTCACAAGTCGTCCGGTTGGCTCGCGGCCCCTGCGGCCGGACCGGGTGCTCGGGGTGCCGATTTCCGGGGAGAGCGGCATGGCGGACTGCAGCGGTCGGAATGTGGGCGGCGGACGGGAAACGGACTTCGGTCCGAGTGGGAGCGGCGGTCAATCGGCCGAATTCAACCGGGTGTTCATGGATCTGCTGCCCAGGCTCCACCAGGCGGCAGCCTCCCTCGCCGGCGGTCCGGTCGGCGCCGGGGACGTTGTCCACGACGCGTACCTCCGGATCGCCCGCCGGCCGGAGCGCTTCCTCGGCCATCCGCAGCCGTACGCCTACGCGTTCACCACGATGGTGAACATCCTGCGCGACCAGTGGCGCCGGGAGCGCCGGCAGGTGTCGATGCCCGAGGTGCCGGAGGCGGGCGGCGCCGGCGAGCGGGGCCGGGGGGCGCCCGATCCGCGGGCCGGCGGGATGGCCGAGTTGCAGGCGCGCTGGGAGGTGCTCCGGCTGCTGGGCTTCCTCACCGTCAAGCAGGCCCGTGCGGTGGTCCTGGTGGACCTCGACGGCTACAGCGTCGACGAGGCCGCCGAACTGCTCGGGCTGCACCGCAGCACGCTGGCCGTCACCCGGCGCCGCGCCCACGGCAGGCTGCGCGCCGTCCTCCAGCGGGAACGCGAATGGGAGCGGCAGGCGGGGCGCGAACGGGAGCGCGAGCGCGAGCGGAGCTGAGGGCGCGGCGGTGGAGGGGGTCACCGCTCCGACGCACCGAACTGACGGCAAGTCATCTGATGCGCCACCCCGGCCCGTACCCTGCGAATCGTGATCACGTACGAGGACGGCCGCCTGCGCGCACTGGCCGACGACGGCCGCTGGCCCGAGCTGCTCACCGCCTACCGGCAGGGCCGGGCGGCGGCCGTGGCGGAGGCGGGGGAGGAAGCCGCGGCCGTGCTGACGGCGCCGCTCGGCCACCTGATCGCCTACGCGGCGCCGCCCGAGCTGGCCGTCCGGCTCTTCGACAGGGACGGCGGTGCGGGAACGGCTGCCGGGGTGGCCGACCACGACGCCGGCCCGCTCTGGGAGGTGCTGGCGACCCGGCACTCCTGGTTGCGGCTGTCCCCGCTGCTCGGCCCGGCCCGGGTGCGACGGCTGGTCGCGCACACCCGGGCACTGCTCGGCGAGGACCTCTCGCACGAGGCCGAGCCCGATCCGGAGGGCGTGCCGCTGTGCTTGGAGTCGTGGGAGGCGGCGGGCTGGGACGAGGCGGCCCGGGTGCGCGAGTACCTGCCCGGCGGGGGCGCGCGCAGCGCGCTACTGACTCTGCCGGCCAGCCGGGAGGGCCTGGGCGAGGTGGAACTTCCCCCGGCGGGGCGATGGGGTGGGCGGCCGGGCGGGCCGCGGGTCACCCGGGCACTGTCCGGGCTGGGCGCGCTCGCGCCGTGGGCGCAGACGGCCTGCGTCCGCGGTCAGGCCCTGGCGGCGGCCGCCCTGGTGGCCCGCGACCGGCGGGTGGTCGGCGGCCACCTGCCGTTCGCGCTCGCCTACCCGGCGCTGGTGCGGGCCGGCGCCGTGGGGCGGACGCAGGGATGCGCGCACGGGCGGCTGGGGCTGTGGCGGGCCCTGGCCGCGATGGCCGCCATGGCCGGAACGGACGGTCCGGACGGGGCGGGCGAGGTGGACCGGGGCGAGGTGAATGCGCTGGTGGCCCGCATGCGCTGCTTCACCTGGCAGGAGCCGTCGGCCGGGCTGCACCATCTGCATGTCGCACTGGAGGACCCCGTGAGCGGGGTGGCCTGGGTGGTCAGCGGCTCCCAGGAGCTGTGACGGGTCCGGAGCCCGGTCGGGTGAAAGAGCCCGTCCGGACGGGAAGGCGACCGGACGGGAAGACGAAGACCCCCGGTCCGGCGCCTTTCCGGGGGTTGGTGGGAGGCGCCGGACCGGGGGAGTGCGAGGGTCGCTGCCGGGCTCAGACGCCGGCGGGGGCGACGCCCTGGGTGGGGACGGCCTCGGGGGCGGCGGCCGTGGAGTCGTCAGAGACGGAGGCGGGCCCGCCGTGGGCGTCGACCAGCGTCAGCTCGTCGAACGGCAGCTCGCCGGCCAGCACCCGCCGGGCGCGCTCGGCGTCGAGCTCGCCGGTCCAGTGTCCGATCAGCAAGGTCGCGACGGCGTTGCCCGCGAAGTTGGTGAGCGCGCGGGCCTCCGACATGAAGCGGTCGATGCCGACGATCAGGCCGACGCCGTCCACCAGCGCGGGCTTGTGCGACTGGAGTCCGCCTGCGAGCGTGGCCAGTCCGGCGCCGGTGACACCGGCCGCGCCCTTGCTCGCGATCACCATGAAGACCAGCAGCGAGAGCTGCTCGGCGAGCGACATCGGCTTGTCCATCGCCTCGGAGATGAAGATCGAGGCCATGGTCAGGTAGATGGCGGTGCCGTCGAGGTTGAAGCTGTAGCCGGTCGGCACGGTGATGCCGACGACCGGGCGGCTGACGCCCAGGTGCTCCATCTTGGCGATCAGCCGGGGCAGCGCACTCTCGGATGAGGAGGTGGAGAGGATCAGCAGGAACTCGCGGCCGAGGTACTTCAGCAGCGTGAACACGTTGACCCCGGCGACCAGGCGCAGCAGCGTGCCCAGCACCACGACGACGAACAGCGCGCAGGTGACGTAGAAGCCGATCATGATGACGGCCAGGCTCTTCAGCGCGGCGGTGCCGGTGGCCCCGACCACGGCGGCCATCGCCCCGAAGGCGCCGATCGGCGCGACCCACATGATCATCGACATGACCCGGAAGACCAGCCGCTGCACGTGCTCGATCCCGCGCAGCACCGGCGCGCCGGCCTGGCCCATCGCCTGGAGTGCGAAGCCGATGAGCAGGGCGACCAGCAGGGTCTGGAGCACCTTGCCCTGGGTGAGGGCGGAGAGCAGGGTCTCGGGGATCATCCCGAGCAGGAAGTCGGTGGTCGACTGGGCGCCGCCGGCGGCCGCCTGGGCGTGGCCGGACTTGGCGAGCGCGGCGGTCAGGTGGAGGCCGCCGCCGGGCTCCAGGAGGTTGCCGACGACCATGCCGATGGCCAGCGCGACGGTCGACATGGCGAGGAAGTAGCCGATGGCGAGGCCGCCGACCTTGCCGACCTTCGCGGCCTTGGTCACCGAGCCGATGCCCAGGACGATGGTGCAGAAGATCACCGGGCTGATCATCATCTTGATCAGGTTGACGAAGCCCGTGCCGACCGGCTTCAGCTCCACGGCGAAGCCGGGGGCGGCCAGACCGACCACCACACCCGCGATCACCGCGGCGATCACCGCGATGTAGAGGTAGTGGGTCCTGTCCTTGGGTCTGGGTCCCGCCGCCTTGGCGGCTCCAGTGATCGACATCTGCGGCTCCCTTGCCGTGCAGTCCTGGCGGCCCCGGGGGATGGGCCGCTCCGAACTATGGGCCCCGAGGTGACGCAGGCCACGTTTGCGTTCATAGAGTTCATGAACGGTGCGGGTGGTCCGGATGGCGGGCTCGCGAACGATGCGGGCCGGACGGGCTCTGTGATCGCCCGGGAGCGTGGTGCACACTGGCAGGCATGTCCCAGCACGCCGCCCCCACCGCCCCGCGCCGCCGCTCGCGCCGGCCGCCGGGCCGTGCGCCCCGGCGGTTGCCCCGGGGCCTGCCCCACCGCCTGCCCCGATGCCTCCCCCGGCGGCTCGTCCGGAGCCTGGCCGGGCAGCTGTTCGTGGTCCAGGTGGTGATCGTCGCCGCCGTGGTCGCCGGCGGCGCGGTGCTCGCGTACCTCTTCACCGCCGGCCGTACCGAGGATGCCGCCCGTCGTCAGGTCACCGCGGTCGCGCACGCCGTCGCGGACTCGCCGTCCGTCCGGGCCGCGGTCGCCGGTCCGGACCCGACCGCGGTGCTCCAGCCGTACGTCGAGCAGGTGCGGGCCGACACCGGGGTCTCCTTCATCACCGTCATGGACACCGACGGCGTGCGCTGGACCCACCCGCTGCCCGAGCAGATCGGTCGGACCTACCTCGGGCACATCGACTGGGCGCTCGCCGGGCAGACCCGCAGCGAGACGTACACCGGCACGCTCGGCCCGTCGGTGCGGGTGGTCACCCCGGTGTGGGACGACCGGCACCGGGTGGTCGCGCTGGTCAGTGCGGGCCTCACGGTGGAGTCGATCTCCGCGCAGCTGAGCGGTCCGCTGCTCGCCCTGGTCGGGGTGGCGGTGGCCGCGCTCGCGGTCGGCGGTGTCGGCACCTACCTCGCCAACTCCCGGCTGCGGCGGCACACCCACGGGATGGGGCCGGACGAGTTGAGCCACCTCTACGAGTACCACCAGGCCACCCTGCACGCGGTGCGCGAGGGGCTGGTCCTGCTGGACCGCTCGCACCGGGTGGTGCTGTGCAATGACGCCGCCCGTGAACTGCTCTGTCTGGCAGGCGACTTGGAAGGCAGTCCGGTGGCCGGGCTGGGCCTGCCGGAGGCGCTGGTAGCGGCCGTGCTGGGGGAGGAGCCGGTCCGGGACGAGGTGCACCTGACCGCCGAGCGGGTCGTGGTGCTGAACACCTCCACCATCGGCACCGGAACCGGGCTCGGCCGGGTGGTCACCCTCCGGGACCACACCGAACTCCAGGCGCTCAGCGGCGAGCTGGACTCCGTTCGCGGCTTCACCGAGGCGCTCGGCGCTCAGGCGCACGAGGCCGCCAACCGCTTGCACGCGGTGGTCTCACTGATCGAACTCGGCCGCCACGAGCAGGCGGTGGAGTTCGCCACCGCCGAGCTCGAACTCGCCCAGCAGCTCACCGATCGGGTGGTCGCGGCGGTGAGTGAGCCGGTGCTGGCCGCGCTGCTGCTCGGCAAGGCGGCCCAAGCCGCCGAACGGGGCGTGGAGTTGACCCTCACCGAGGACAGCCGGATCGACGACGGGGTGCTGCCGCCCGGGCTCTCCGCGCGGGACCTGATCACCGTGCTCGGCAACCTGATCGACAACGCCGTGGACGCCGCCATCGCCGGTGCGGCCGGGAGCGCCGTCCCGCCGGAGGTCACCGTCACGGCGCGGATCGCCAGCCGTCGGGACTGCGGCGGTCGGGACTGCGGCGGCGATGGTGCGGGGGCGGACGGTGACTGCCTGCTGCTGCGGGTCGCCGACACCGGTGCGGGGATCGCCCCGGGCGCGGTCGAGGACGTGTTCCGGCGAGGCTGGAGCACCAAGCAGGACGGTCGCGGGCACGGGCTCGGGCTGGCGCTGGTCGCCCAGACCGCCCGGCGCAACGGCGGCACCGTCGAGGTCGGGCGGGAGCGCGGCGCGGTGCTCACCGTGCGGCTGCCGCTGGGCGGGCAGACGGCAGGGCCCGCCGGCGGGGCGGGGGAATCCGCCGGCGAGCCGCGGGAGACCACCGGCCGGGAGCAGGAAGGGGCCCTGGTGTGAGCGGCGCCGCCGACACCGCCGCCGCGGCGGGGATCTCCGTCCTGGTGGTCGAGGACGACCCGGTGGCCGCCGCTGCGCACACCCTGTACGTCCGGCGGGAGCCCGGCTTCCACGCCGCGGGGGCGGTCCACAGCTGCGCCGACGCGCTGCGCTTCCTGGACCGGGCCCGCGCCGCCGGGACGCCCGTCGACCTCATCCTGCTGGACCTCTACCTGCCGGACGGCCACGGGCTCCAGCTCTGCCGCACGTTGCGCGCGACCGGCCACGGCGCCGACGTCATCGCGGTGACCTCGGCCCGCGACCTCGCCATGGTCCGGCAGGCGGTCTCCGCGGGGGTCGTGCAGTACCTGCTGAAGCCGTTCAGTGCGGCCGCCCTGCACGACCGCCTGGAGCGCTACGCCCGCTACCGTGACAGCCTCGGGCGCACCGGCGAGGCGACCGGACAGGAGGAGGTCGACCAGGCGTTCGCCCTGCTCCGCACTCCGGAGCGCACCACCCTGCCCAAGGGGCTGAGCGCGCCCACCCTGGACGCCGTCGCCTCGGTGCTGCGCGAGGCGGCCACCGGGCTGTCGGCGGCGGCCGCGGGCGCCGCCGCCGGGGTCTCACGGATCACCGCGCGGCGCTACCTGGAGCACCTGGTGGAGACCGGGTGCGCGGTGCGGGAGCCGCAGTACGGGAGCGTCGGGCGGCCGGAGCTCTGTTACCGGTGGCGGGGGCAGGGCTGACGGTCGGCGGGGCGGGGCCGGGCCGGGGCGGTCGGCGGGGCGGGGTCGGGCCGGGGCGGTCGGCGGGGTTTCGGGGCCCCGCGCCGTGACCTCTCCGCGCGGCGCTCGTTGGAGGAACCGCGGGAGGTTCACTCGCTCGGGTGGTTTCGGGGCCCCGAGAACATTCCGCCAGGTCGGGATCAGTAAAGTTAGGCTTACCTAACTTCCCCTGGGGGTCTCTCGTGTCGCTCGCCGCCGTACCCGTCCAGGCCGCCTCCGGAGCCCCGGCCGCCGGTGAGGCCATCCTGCGCCGTCAGCGCGTCCGCGAGTCCGCCGCCAGAACGTACGCCCGTTCCTTCCCGATCGTCCCGGTCCGTGCCAACGGCATGACCGTCGAGGGCGCCGACGGACGGCGCTACCTGGACTGCCTCTCCGGTGCCGGCACGCTCGCCCTCGGCCACAACCACCCGGTGGTGCTGGAGGCGATCCGCCGCACCCTCGACAGCGGCGCCCCGCTGCACCTGCTCGACCTCGCCACCGCCGAGAAGGACGACTTCACCAGCGCGCTGTTCGAGAGCCTGCCGGCGGAGTTCGCCGCCCGCGCGCGGGTGCACTTCTGCGGACCGGCCGGGACGGACGCCGTCGAGGCCGCGCTCAAGCTGATGCAGACCGCCACCGGCCGCTCCGGCGCGCTCGCCTTCACCGGCGCGTACCACGGCATGACCGCCGGTGCCCTCGCGCTCACCGGCAACATCGCCGTCAAGGAGCCGCTGCCGAGCGGCGGTGAGGTCGCCCGGCTGCCCTACCCGTACGGCTATCGCTGCCCGTTCGGGGTCGGCGGCGAGGCGGGCGCCGACCTCGCCGCGACCTACGTGGAGCGGCTGCTGGACGACCCCTCGGGCGGCGTGGTGGCGCCCGCCGCGATGATCCTGGAGGCCGTCCAGGGCGAGGGCGGGGTCGTCCCCGCGCCGGACGGCTGGCTGCGCGCGATGCGCCGGATCACCGCCGAGCGCGGCATTCCGCTGATCGTCGACGAGGTGCAGACCGGAGTCGGCCGGACCGGCGCGATGTGGGCGATCGAGCACAGTGGCATCGTCCCGGACGCCATGGTCCTCTCCAAGGCCATCGGCGGCAGCCTGCCGCTCGCCGTCGTCGTCTACCGCGAGGACTACGACGGCTGGCGACCCGGCGCCCACACCGGCACCTTCCGCGGCAACACCCTCGCCATGGCCGCCGGGGCCGCGACGCTGCGCCACGTCGCGGCCAACGGACTGGCCGGGCGGGCCGCCGTCGTCGGCGAGCGGATGGCGGCCCGGCTGCGCGGGCTCGCGGCCGAACTGCCGGTGATCGGCGACGTGCGCGGCCGGGGACTGATGCTCGGGGTCGAACTGGTCGACCCGGCGGCCGAGCCCGACGCGTGCGGCGCCCGACCGGCCGACCCGGCGCTCGCGGTGCGCGTCCGGGAGGAGTGCCTGGCGCGGGGGCTGATCGTCGAGCTCGGCGGGCGCCACGACGCGGTGCTGCGGCTGCTCCCGCCGCTGACCATCACCGACGAGCAGGTGGCGGCGGTACTGGAGCGGCTGGCGGAGGCGATCGCAGCGGCCTCCGCGCGCGGGCCGGCAGGTGGGGCAGCGAGTGGGGCGGCGCAGGGTCCGACGAGTCCGTCGGCGGTTCGGGGGCAGCGGTGAGCGCGCCCGGCCCCGGCCCCGCGGGGCTCCCGGGGGACGGCACCGCCCGGCTCCCCGGGGACGGCTTCGCCCGGCTCCCCGGGGACGGCTTCGCCGCGGACGCCCTGGCGGGCGGCGCGGCCGGGCCGGGCGCGCTCGGACCACTGCTGGCCACCGTCCTCGACTCGCTGGAGACGGGCACCGCCATGCGCTCCGGACCTCTTCCGGCGGGCAGCCCGGCCGAGATCGCCGCACTCGTCGACGACGCGCTGGCCACCAGTGAAGGACCCGGCGCGCTCGCCCGGCTCACCGAACTGCTCGCCTACGGCGCCGCCGACCCCGCCGACCCGGCCTGCGCCGCGCACCTGCACTGCCCGCCGCTCGCCGTCGCCGCCGCGGCCGACCTCGCGGTCAGCGCCCTCAACCCCTCCCAGGACTCCTGGGACCAGGCCCCCGCCGCCACCGCCCTGGAGAGCGCACTGCTCGCCGAGATCGCCGGGCTGGTCGGCTACGACCCGGAGCGCTCCGCCGGCGTCCTCACCTCCGGCGGCACCGAGTCCAACCTCATGGGGCTCATGCTGGCGCGCGACCAGAAGCTCGACGGCATCGTGGAGTTGGACGGCATCCCGGCCGGCGTCCGGCCGTGCATCCTCGCCTCCGAGGCCGCGCACTTCTCCGTCCAGCGCGCCGCCGCCCTGCTCGGCCTCGGCGAGCGGGCCGTCATCCCCGTCCCGGTCGACCGCGGACTGCGGATGCGGGAGGACGAACTGGAACGGGCGATGGCCGAGGCCGGCCGGGCCGGACGGACCCCGATCGCCGTGGTCGCCACCGCCGGCACCACCGACACCGGAGCCATCGACCCGCTACCCGCCACCGCCGACCTCGCCGGACGCTACGGCGCCTGGTTGCACGTGGACGCCGCGTACGGCGGCGGGGCGCTGCTCTCCGACCGGCTCGCCCCACTGCTCGACGGCATCGCCCGCGCCGACTCGGTCTCCCTCGACTGGCACAAGATCGGCTGGCAGCCGGCCGCGGCAGGGGTCTTCCTGGTGCGCCGCGCCGAGACCTATGCGTCGCTCGCCCGCCGCGCCGAGTACCTCAACCCGGTCGACGACGAGCAGGCCGGCTACCCCAGCCTGCTCGGCCGCTCGCTGCGCACCACCCGCCGGGCCGACGCCTTCAAACTCGCCGTCACCCTGCGCACCCTCGGACGCGACGGACTCGGCCGGCTGGTCGACAGCTGCCACGACCTCGCCCGCGCCGCCGCGGACGCCGTCCGCACCGACCCGGCGCTCGAACTCCACGCCGAGCCCGTGCTCACTGCCGTCCTCTTCCGCTACCGGCCGCCCGGTGCGACGGACGAGGCGGTGCTGGACGAGATGAACGGTCGCCTGCGGCGCCTGCTGCTGCGCACCGGCCGGGCGGTGATCGGCCGCACCGAACTCCCGGGCGACGGCCCGGGCCGGGTCCGGCTGAAGCTCACGCTGCTGAACCCCCACACCACGGTGGGGGAGGTCGGCGCGCTGCTGCGGGAGGTGGTGGGCGCCGGCCGCAAGGTGGCGGGCGAGCGGGCGGGGTAGGGCGGGCAGGGCAACGGGTGTGCGGCCAGGTGTGCGGCGGCTCCCGGCGCGCAGAGCCCCGGGGTCAGTCGCCCAGGAGGATCGACCGGGTGAGCTCCCAGGTGTCGGGGTCGGCGGCGACCAGGAGACCGTCCTCGCAGCCGGGGGCCTCCGGGCGGTAGGGGGCGCCGTCCAGGCGGGCGGAGACGCCGCCGGCCTCGGTGACCAGCAGGGAACCGGGGGCGTGGTCCCAGGGGAGGGTGCGCCAGTAGAGGATGAAGTCGAAGCGGCCCTCGATGACGTCCGGGTACTCGATCCCGGCGGCGTGCCGGCCGGGGGAGATCTCGCCGAAGGCCGCGATGTTGTCCTGGAGCCGGCGGCGGTGCTCGTCGTCGAGGTAGCGGCTCTTGACCGAGCCGCGCAGCTTCGCGGCGTCCTTCGGCGCCGGGGGGCGGGTCAGGCGTACACCGTCGCGCCAGGCGCCGGAGCCCAGTTCGGCGCAGTAGGTGGTGGCGGTGGCGGGCTGCCAGATCCAGGAGGCGACGGTCCGGCCGGAGCGGACCAGGGAGCACATCACGGCGTACTCGGGTCGGCCGGCGACGAAGTTGGCGGTGCCGTCCACCGGGTCGACCAGCCAGACGGCGGGCTCGTCGTGGAGGGCCCGGGCGAGCGACGGGTCGGCGGCGACCGCCTCCTCGCCGACCACGGGGACGGGCAGCAGCTCGTGCAGCCGGCGGGCGATGATCGCCTCGGCCTCGCGGTCGGCGACAGTCACGACCTCGCCGGGAGCCTTCTCCATCACCTCGCCGGCGGCCAGCGCCCGGAAGCGCGGCTCCACCGCCTCGGCCGACGCCTCGGCGAGTATCTCCGCCACCTTGTCCATCAGCACTTTCGCGCTCCCTTCGCTGCAACCACTCTCCCACGAGTGGAGTAAGGGGGCGGCGGCGGACCGGGTGGTGGACGGTGGGTGCACGGCCGGAGGCGGACGATCGACGGCGGGCGGCGAACGGGGTTCAGCCGACGGATTTCAGATGACGGCCAACAGCCGACAGATGACAGATTTCGAAATCTGTCATCTGTTATCTGTCATCTGTCAGTGCCTCCGTCGCCGCCATGGCCGTCCGGCTCGCGGACCTCCGGCGAGGAGCGCCTGCGACGGATCTGACGGCCGGTCCACAGCCCAGCCGCACAGCATGGTTCGCCGTCAGTGGCATCGGCTATGGTCGCCAGCGTGATCGATTCCACCATGCGGGTCCGGATCGCCCGCCCCTCACGCGACCTCGCGGCGGCCGAGCGCTTCTACGTCGACGGCCTCGGCCTCGCCGTGCAGTGGCGCAGCACCGAGCGGGTGTCCGGCAAGCACGACCTGCTGATGGTCGGCCCGCCCGGCGGCAGCTGGCACTTCGAGCTGACGCACGACCCTGAGCGGCCGCTGGAGCCCACCCCGACGGTGGACGACCTGTTCGTGGTCTAACTCGGCGTTCCGGTCGGCGAAGCCCTGGTCGCCCGGCTGGAAGAGGCCGGCGGCACTCGGGTCGAGGCCCACAACCCGTATTGGGACGAGTGCGGCGTGACGGTCGCCGACCCGGACGGCTACCGGCTGGTCCTCTATTCCCGCACCTGGGGCGCCTGAACGCCCGTCTCCCGGGGCGCCTGACCAGCCGTACCCGTTCGGATTCCCGTGCGCGGCGCGGGTCCGGGCGCCCGCCCCCCCCGGCCCCGCCGGGCAGCACCGCCACACCCTGGTCCAGGTCCACGCCGAGGTGCGGCGGCGCTCCGGCCTGCGCGTCGTCCCGCTGCGCGAGCTGCTCCCGCTTCTGCTCGACCTGCACCTGCTTGCCGGGGCTGAACAGCGCGTGCAGCTCCTCCAGCCCGCCGACGCCCGTCCCGGCCCCGGGTCCGCGTCCTCGCGGCCGCGACGAGGACTCGCCCCAGACCTGCCACGCCGCCAGCAGCACGAGCCCCAGCACCGCCGCGACCGCCGCCGCCACACCCGCGATCAACCCCATGCCCGCTCAACGCGGCCGCGGGGCCGCGGCGTTCCCTCCGGGCGAAACATGGGCGCACGGTGGCGAAAGCGCCTGGGCGGCGGGCCCACCGGATACGCTGCCGGACGAACCGGAAGGAGCGCCCCTCATCATGCCCGTGCGCGGAACCCTCGTGGACATCCCGACGGCGGACGGCACCGCCGACGCCTACCTCGCCCACCCCGACGACGACCGGGCCCACCCGGGCGTCATCATCTACACGGACGCCTTCGGGCTCCGACCGCACATGGAGAGCATGGCCGACCGCCTGGCCGCGGCCGGATACACCGTGCTCGTCCCCAACCTCTACTACCGCAACGGTCGCGCGCCGGTCGTCGAACTGCCGGAGCTCATCGACGTGGACCAGGCCGGCGAACTCTTCGCCCGGCTCGTCCCGTTGCTCAACACCCTCACCCCGGAGGTGACCGCCCGCGACGCGGACGCGTACCTGCGCTGGCTCGCCGAGTCCCCGCTGGTCCAGGACGGCCCGGTCGGCCTGACCGGATACTGCCGCGGGGCCCTGCTGGCGCTGCGCACGGCCGCCAGCCACCCGGACCGGATCGCCGTCGCGGCGGGATTCCACGGCGGCAGCCTCGCCACCGAGAGCCCGGACAGCCCGCACCTGGGCGCCGACCGGATCACCGCCGAGCTGTACTTCGGTCACGCGGACGAGGACCCCTCGCTCCCGCCCGAGCAGATCGACCGGCTCGCCGCGGCCCTCACCGCTGCCGGCGTCCGGTACCGGGCGGAGGTCTACGCCGGCGCCCTGCACGGTTACACCCAGGCCGACACCAGCCGCTACGACGCGGCGGCCACCGAGCGACACTGGGAGGCGCTGCTCGGTGTGCTGAAGCGGGTCCTGCCGACCTGAGGCCGACCTGTCGGCCGATCGGCGGACCGGCGGACCGGCGGACCGATTCTCCTGTCGACCGGCTGACCAGACACCTGATCGGCCGGTCGCAGGCCGTTCCTGGCCAGGGCCGGGCGAACGGGGGCGAACGACGGATTCAGGGGGAACGCACGTGAACACCAGTCGGGGCGGGCGGGGGAAACCGGACGGGCCGGGCCTGCGGGGCGTCCAGGAGGCCATCGCGCGGGCGCTCGGCGAGCACCTGCCAGGCGGCGTTCGCACCGGTGAACTGGACTGCGGCGGGCGGGCGTTGCGCTGGTCGGAAGCAGGCCAGGGAGGTGTCGCCCCGGTGGTGCTGATCGCAGGCTCCGGAACGTCGGTGCTCACCTGGTCGAATGTCCTGCCCGAACTCGCCCGGTACGGATGGGTCGTGGCATACGACCGGGCCGGGATCGGCGCCAGCGAGCCGGACCGGTCCGCCGCCCCGACACTGGACGGCCAGCTCGCCGACCTGGCCGCCCTCGTGCAGCGGCTGGACGCGGGGCCGGCCCTCCTGGTCGGGCACAGCTGGGGTGCCCAGCTGGCCCAACTCCTCGCCTGGCAGCGGCCGGAGGCGGTGGCCGGGCTGGTGCTGGTGGACCCGGCACACGAGGAGTTCCAGCCGCAGAGCATCCGGATCGCCGAGGCCGTGCTGAATCGGCTGTGGCTGTACCGGGCCGCGCTGGCGCCGACGTCGCCCGGACCGGCAGAGGTGCTCGACCGGGCCGGGGCGGCCGTGATCGCGCACCGGCACCAGCGGCGGACCATCCTCGCCGAGCAGCGGCTGACCGCCGCCGCCGTCCCCGAGATCCGACGGCGCCGAGCCGTGGCGCCGCCGCCCGAGGTGCCGCTGGTGGTCCTGAGCGCGACCCAGGGGCTGCCCAGGGCGATGCGCGTCCGCTGGACCGCACTGCAGAGGGGCATCGCGACGAACGCCGTCCGGGGAACGCACGGCTCGGTCCACGGCGCCGGTCACGCCATCCAGGCCGACCGGCCCCAGGCGGTCGTCGCGGCCGTCCGAGAAGTAGCGGACCGCGTCCGATACTTCCTCAAAGACTGACAACTCATGCCCAATTCCTTTTCGGAACTGCACTGCTGAGCCCGCGACACGCTCTGGCACACTGTGTGCCGACGACTCGCCGGGGCGGGTCACGACACGGGGGAGCAGGGTATGAGCGGGGCGGGCACCGTGCTCGGCGGGCGGTACGAGCTGGTCGAGAAAATCGGCGGCGGCGCCATGGGCTCGGTCTGGAAGGCCGAGGACACCGTGCTGGCGCGGCAGGTCGCGGTCAAGATCCTGCGCTCGGAGCTGCTGGAGGACGACACCTCCGCCCAGCGCTTCCGCCGCGAGGCCCAGCTGGTCGCCGCCGTCGACCACCCCGGCGTGGTGGGCGTCCACGACTACGGCGAGAGCGGCGGGGACGGCGAGGAGCGCTGCGCCTACATCGTCATGGAGCTGATCGACGGCCGCCCGCTGGACCGGGTGCTCAAGGACACCGGCCCGATGACCGTCGAGCGCACCCTCGGCCTGGTGGCCGGCGCCCTGGACGCGCTGCACGCCGCGCACCAGCGGGAGATCGTGCACCGGGACATCAAGCCGTCCAACCTGATGGTGCGCGTCGACGGGCGGGTGGCCATCACCGACTTCGGCATCGCCCGGGCCCTCGCCAGCACCAAGCTCACCGCCCCGTTCGCGATCATCGGCACCGCGCTCTACATGTCCCCGGAGCAGGCCGAGGGCGCGAACCTCGGGCCGGCCACCGACCTCTACTCGATCGGCGTGGTCTGCTACGAGCTGCTGGTCGGCGAGCCGCCGTACTCCGGCGACGGGCCGCTCCAGATCGCGCTCAAGCACGTCAACCAGCCGGTGCCGGAACTGCCGGACACCTTCCCGGCGCCGGTGCGGGCGCTGGTCGCCCGGTCGCTCGCCAAGAAACCCGAGGAACGGTACGCGGACGCCGCCGAGATGGCGGCGGCGGCCCGTGCGGCGCTCGCGGGGGAGGGCGTCGCGCGAGGCGAGCAGGCGGCCGGGAGGGCCGGGGTGGCCGACAGCCGGACCATCGCGCTCCGGCCCGGTGCCGGTGGGGCGGCCGAGGGCGGCGTGGCGGAGCCGGTCAAGGGCGGTGCCGCGGTGGGCCAGGCCAAGGACGGTGCCGTCGAGCCGGCCCAGGCGGGGGCCGTGGTGGCGCCCGCCGCGGGCGGCGCACCGGCACCGGCCGAGGTTGCGAAGGTGGAGCCGCAGGCGTCGACCGAACCCGGCCGCCGGCGGTCGTGGCGCACTCTGCTGGTGCCCATCGTCATCCCCGTCGTCATCTCGATGGGCACGGCGACCGTCCTGCTGGTCGACCGCGGTTCCGGCGGCTCCGACGCCCGGCCGCCCGCTGTCCAGCCGACCGTGGTGGTCACCGGCCCCGTGAATCCGGGCACCGCCGCCTCGGTTGCCACCACCACGCCCGCCACCCCGGCGCCGACCGACACCCCGGCGGCCACTGCGGGCCCCGACCAGCCGACGCCCGGCGCGGCTCAGAACCAGCCGCCGGTTCCGGTACCGGTCCCGGACCCGGCCGCAGGTCAGGGCGGCACCGGTAGCGGCGGCTCGGGCGGCAGCCGGACCGGTGGTGCGGGCACGGCTGCGGGCGGGTCGTCGGGCGGTCAGGCGAGCCAGTCCGGCGGCGGCAACCCGCCCAACCCGCCCGCCAATCAGAACCCGCAGCCCCCGGCCACAAGCGGTACCGGCAATACCCCACAAGGTTCGAATAGGCCGCCGTCCTGTGAGGGAAGCAGCTGGACCAACATCGTCAGCGTGAAGGACGGCCGTACGATCGGGATGCGTGACGACAACCTGAACGGCGACAACCCGATCGTGGTCGGCGGTCACGCGCAGTACGGCTGGGTGCGCTCGACCAACCCCGGCTCGTGGATCCTCTTCAACGCCTGCAACAACGGCGGCCCGCTGATGGTCCAGACCATGGACGGGAAGGTGGTCCTGAACAGCGGGTTCAGCTTCCTCACCAACTGGACGGTCCGAACCGGAAGTTCGGCGGGTTCGTACACCCTGGGCGACTACCAGAACCAGAGCTGCATGACCAACAACGGCCCCGGCAACGCGGTCACCATGGTCACCTGCACCCCCGGCAACACCGCCCAGGAGTGGCGGCTCCAGTAAGGGAACCCGTGGGGCGGGCGAGGCCTGAGGGCGGAGAGCGTCCGAGGGGTGACAATCGCAGCGCGGGGTGCGGGTGGCCTGGGAGGCTGCAGGGGAGCGGGCTGAACACCGAGGCCGAGCACCTGCTGTTCCGGCACGCCTTCGGGGCGTGGGGCGTGGCCAGGACCGACCTCAAGACCGATGCCCGCAAGGGCCGTTCGCGGGCGGCGATCGCGAAGGCCGGGACGACCTTCGAGGGCGTGCTGCGGAACTGGTCGCGGTCCTGGGCGCCGGGGGAGGTGGGGAGGCTGCGGGACTCGGCGGTCTTCTCGATCACAGACGAGGAATGGCCGTTCTGCGGGGCCGTCCTGCCGGGCCGTCCTGTCGGGCCGGCCTGGAGCGGCGGCTCGCCGAGCTGCGCTCCGGGAGGTTGCGGTGACGGCGCCGGCGGCTGACTAGCAGACACCTTCCCGTTGAGCAAGGGGATTCGGGTGGCGGAACCTCGCCACCCTGGTGTCAAGGAACCGTATGGAGTCTTCTACACGCATGTAAAAGTCGATCGAGGGCCGGCCGGTCCCGCAGGTCGAATCGGCGTTCGGTGGCCGAGCGTCCGTCAGTGCAGGCGGTCGGCCGTCGTTCGGGTTGGAAGCCCTTGGTGGGATGTGGTGAATCGCCCCGGTTCGGCCGCGGATTGGGAGCCCTTTACCCAGTGGCGGGACCCGGCCAATCGCTGATGCAGACCTGTCAATGCACCTGCTGGATTGTCATGCTTCTGTTCACCCCCGGCGGTAGCCCCACCCCCACCCCCTGGTGGCGAGCCGCTCGACTGCGCGGGGTTCTCGCACGTCAGTGCCCGTTCCGCCCCACAGGTGCCGACCCGGCTCCCGGGACGTGGTGCGACCGCGTCCAGACGCGGTTTCCCGGAAGGACTCGTACGTGAAGCGTAAGCTCGCGGCCGTCGCCGTACTCTCGGCCACGGCCCTGTTGACCGGTGTGATCCAGGTGAGCACCGCCGCCCAGGCCGCTCCCACCCCCTCGCTGCAGGCCCAGGCCGCCCAGCAGCACGCGACCGTGCTCAAGCTGGCGGCCGGCCAGGCCGGACCGCTGGCCAAGGCGCTCAAGCTCGGCGACAAGGAGCAGCTGGTCGCCAAGGACGCCGCGGTGGACAAGGACGGCACCCGCCACCTGCGCTTCGAGCGCACCTACGGGGGCCTGCCGGTGATCGGCGGCGACCTGATCGTCCACCAGAAGGCCGACGGCTCGGTGAAGGCGGTCGACAAGGCGGTCGCCGCACGGATCGCGCTGCCGAGCCTGACCCCGGAGATCGCCGCCGACCGGGCCGGAGCGCAGGTCGCCGAGTCGGTCAAAGCCACCGTCGGGGCGACCACCGACGCGGACGAGTCGCCGCTCACCGAGGTCCACGGGGCCGGCCAGGCCGAGCTGGTGGTCTGGGCCGTCGACGGCACTCCCCGTCTGGCGTACCGCACCACGGTCACGGGGCTGCGCGCCGACGGCACCCCGAGCCGGCAGGTCCTGGTCACCGACGCCGCCGACGGCCGGATCCTCGCCAGCCACGAGACCATCCAGACCGCGGCGGGCACCGGCAACGGCATCTTCGTCGGCCAGGTCCCGCTGACCACCACCCAGAGCGGCTCGGAGTACCGGCTGCAGGACGCGAGCCGCGGCGGTCAGTCCACCAGCGACCTCAACAACGGCACCGACGGGACCGGCTCGCTCTTCGCCAACACCAGCAACAGCTTCGGCGACGGAACCGTCAACAGCCGCGAATCCGCCGCCGTGGATGCCCAGTTCGGTGCCGCCACCACCTGGGACTTCTACAAGAACACCTTCGGGCGCAGCGGCATCCGCAACGACGGCGTCGGCGCGCTGAGCCGGGTGCACTACGGTTCCAACTACGTCAACGCCTTCTGGGACGACAGCTGCTTCTGCATGTCGTACGGCGACGGCAGCAACAACACCGCGCCGCTCACCGAGATCGACGTGGCCGGCCACGAGATGAGCCACGGCGTCACCGCCGCGACCGCCAACCTCAACTACGCGGGCGAGTCCGGCGGCCTCAACGAGGCCACCTCGGACATCATGGGCACGATGGTCGAGTGGTACGCCAACCTGCCCTCCAACCCGCCGAACTACTGGATCGGCGAGCTGATCAACCTGCGCGGCGACGGCAGCCCGCTGCGCTACATGGACCAGCCGAGCAAGGACGGCGCCTCGGCGGACTACTGGGACGCGAACGTCGGCAACCTGGACGTCCACTACTCGTCCGGGGTGGCGAACCACTTCTTCTACCTGCTGTCCGAGGGCAGCGGCGCGAAGACGATCAACGGGTTCAGCTACAACAGCCCGACGTACGACAACTCCACGCTCGCGGGCATCGGCCGGGACAAGGCCGCGCAGATCTGGTACCGCGCGCTGACCACCTACTTCACCTCCACCACCGACTACGCGGGCGCCCGTGCGGGCACCCTCAGCGCGGCGGCGGACCTGTACGGTTCGGGCAGCGCGGAGTACAGCGCGGTCGCCGCCACCTGGACGGCCGTCAACGTCAACTGACCCTGTTCCAGGGAGGCTTCGGGTGTGATCCAGGCCCGGAGCCGAACCGGCCCGGGCCTGAACCGATCAGGCCCGGCCCGGAGCGCGTCGAGGCCCCGCCGGGCCGTGGGTGCCGGCCGGCGGGAGAGTACGGCGGGGGCGACGGTGAGCGGACCACCGTCGCCCCCGCCGTGTGACGCCTGACGATACGTCAAATTCCCGTCTCTTGCAGCTTCCGTTCCGATCCGTGGCGCAGGGGGCGGCGGGTGGGCAGGGCGCGGGGCGCGAAGTAGCACCTCCGGTCGGTCTCCGTACACCCAGAAAACTCGACCATCGGGCGGTAGTGGACAACTCCATTGACCGGCAGTGAACGTGGTTCCAGGGCGAACCCCCTGGTCCGTAGCGTCCTCGGCATGACGCTACTGACGCAAACCCCGCCGAGCGCCGTCCGGCGGCGCGGCCTGCTGGTCTACCTGGTGCTCGCCTACGCCGGGATGTGGGCGGCCATGGCGCCGCTGCTCGCCGACGGCTACCAGCGCGCCGACGCCCGGGAGGAGGTCGGCACCCTGGAGCAGCTCTGCATCGGGGCCGCCATGCTGGCCCCGGCGCTGGCGGCGCTGCTCGTGGTCCGCGTCGTCGAGCGCGGCGGCGGAGTGCGGGAGTCGCTCGCGCTGTGCTGGCCCCGGCCCCGGGCCCGCGCGGTTCGGGCCTGTCTGCTGCCGCTCGGGGTGCTCGGCGGACTGACGGCCGTGACGCTGGCGCTCGGTGCGCTGGTGGGCAGCTACCCGTTCGCCGGCTTCGGCTCGCTGGACGCGGGGCGGGTCGGATCGTGGGCGGTTCAGGGGTTGATCGGGATGATGCTCTCGCTGCCACTGTTCTTCGGCGAGGAGATCGGCTGGCAGGGCTTCCTCTTTCCGCGGCTGCTCAAGGTCGGCGGGGGCTCCGGCGGTCCGGGCGGCGGCACGGCGGCGCTCGTCCGGGCGTACCTGCTCACGGGGACGGCCTTCGCGCTCTGGCACCTGCCGACGCTGCTGATGGGCGGCCAGTACCCGGGGCGGCCCTGGTACGTGTCGGTGCCCGCGCTGACGGTGAGCTGCGTGCTCGTTCTGCCGGTCTTCACCTGGCTGAGGCTGCGCTCGGGGTCGGTGGTCCCGGCGGTGCTGGCGCACGCCTTCACGAGCAGCATGAGCGTGTCGATGGTCCGGGAGTTCGCCGACCCGAATGCCGACCTGGACCCGCTCACCATGTCGCTGGCCGGCTGGCCCGGCTGGATCGTCCTCGGCGGGTTCGTTGCGTTCCTCGCGTTCACCGGGCGCCTGCGGCCGGGCCGGTACGGGCGGGGGTGACGGGAGGGGCGACGGGTGGCGGATGGCAGGTGACGGATTTCAGATGACAGATTTCATCATCTGTCATCTGTCATCTGTCATCTGTCATCTGTCATCTGAAATCCGTCGGCCGTCGCCTGTCGGCCGTCACCCGGCTGTCGGCGCCAGGTCCTTGCGGATCTCGCCCAGGATCAGCCCGGCTCCCGTGTAGCCGATGCCGAGCATCCACAGGTTGTCGTCCACCCGGAACACCCGCCCACTGCGGACGGCATCCAGGTTCTTCCATAGCGCTCCCTCGGTGATCTTCCCCTGGTCGGACTTGGCCGCGTCCCCGTACACCGAGTAGAAGATGACGTCGGCCGCCGCCTGGTCCACCTGCTCGGGGCTGATCTCCGTCGAGAAGCCGGGCTTGTCCTGGTTGGCGGGCCGGCCGAGCCCGAGGTCCTTGAACAGCGAGCCGACGAAGGTGTCGTTCAGGTAGAGCCGGGTCGGCGCACCCGCCAGGAAGCGGGCCATCTCGACCCGGGTGGCCGTCGCTCTGGCCGGACCGCCGAGCGCGGTGACCAGGTCCCGCAGCTCGGCCCGGTACGCCGCGTCCGCCGCATCGGCCTCGGCCTGGCGGCCCAGCGCCTCGGCATGCAGCCGGACGTTCTCCTTCCAGGTCGGCCCGGTGGTCCTGGAGAGCACCGTCGGCGCGATCTTCGACAGTTCGTCGTACCGCTTGTCGTCGCGGACCTGGTTGCTCAGGATGAGGTCCGGCCGCAGTGCTGCGATCGCCTCCAGGCTGGGCTGGCCGATGGCCCCGACGGGCTTCGTCCCAGCCAGTCGTTCGGCGGGCAGGTGCGCGGGGAAGGCGGCGCCCGCGGCGACGGTCGTGGCGCCGACCGGGCTGAGGCCGAGCGTGACCACCGAATCCAGTGCGTCGGTGTCCAGGGCCACCACCCGGCTCGCCCGTGCCGGCACGGTGGTCTCGCCGCGAGCGTGCCGGACCGTGCGGGTGCCGCCGGAGCCGGACGAACCGGGGCCGGACGGATCGGAGCCGGACGCCGAGGAGCCCGACCCGCACGCGGCGAGCGCGAGGCCCGGGGCAAGTCCTGCGGCGAGACCGAGAGCGGCACGGCGGCTGAGCGGTCGGGTCATCGGCGGCACCTCCAGCGTCCGGGCAGGGCGCGGGAATCCCTGCCCGCACAGCGGCCCGGCTACGCCTCGGAACCGTTCTCCCGTCGCTGGCGCAGGAGTTCGACGTACTCGACATGCACCCGCCGGTCCATCGCGAGGGTGAACTGGGCGTCCGCGACCGTGCGCGCCAGCGGCCGCACCCGCAGGATGCGCTCGGTGAGCCGGGCCGCCTCGCCGGGCGGTAGCGGGGTGTCGGCGGTCAGCGCGCTGAGCAGGTGCTCGCTGACCACCTCGATGAAGATCTCGGCGATGGCGTCCACGTGCTCCTGGGTGCGCCGGCTGGCCTCCAGCACCGCCGAGAGCGGCACCCCCTCCGCCACCAGTTCCGTGGTGGCGTCCATCAGCCGGCGGCTGACGTGGGTGATGCCGTCCTCCGAGACGGTGATGTAGCCCTGGGCGATCGACTCGGCGGTGTTCTCCTCGGTGAGCTGGTCACCGAAGGCGGTCTTCAGCTCGTCCCAGTCCAGGCGCACGGGGGTCTCGTCGGACCACGGCGCGACGATCGCCGCCTCCAGCCCGATCAGCTCGGCGACGTCCCTCCCGCTCTCGCCGGCGCCGATCAGCTCGGCGATGCCGCCCAGGGTGTGGCCGCGTTCGAGGAGTTCGCCGATCATCCGCAGCCGGGCGAGGTGCTCCTCGCCGTACCAGGCGATGCGGCCCTCCTTGCGGGGCGGCTGAAGCAGTTTGCGCTCGCGGTAGAAGCGCAGGGTGCGGGTGGTGATGCCGGCGGCCTCGGCCAGTTCCTCCACCCGGTACTCGCGTTTTCTGTCGCCCGCAGCAGCTCTGACCTTGTCCACGGCGATCAGCATAGGACTGCCGGCCCGGAAGGCTCCCCGAACCGGAGCCGTCGTGCTTCTTCCATTCCGGTGTCGGCAAGGGCTACCCTGCCAATCATGCCAGTGATTACTGGCGCGATTGGCAGGGTCCCGGAGGCGAGTCCCCGGGAGGTTCCGGGGCGCGGGCCCCGGGAGAGCGCGACGAGCACCGTCCCACCCTCAGGAGGTTGCCGCATGGCATCCAGCAGCAAGAGCCCCCGCTCCGGCGCGTCCGCAGCGACCGACACCGCCGCTGCGCAGGAGCCCGTCCCGCACGTCCGGGTGGCGGTGATCGGCTCCGGCTTCGGCGGCCTCGGCGCCGCGGTGCGACTGCGACGTGCCGGGATCACCGACTTCGTGGTCCTGGAGCGGGCGGACTCCGTCGGCGGCACCTGGCGCGACAACAGCTACCCCGGCTGCGCCTGCGACGTGCCCTCGCACCTCTACTCCTTCTCCTTCGCGCCCAACCCCGACTGGCCGCGCAGCTTCTCCGGCCAGCCGGACATCCGCGCCTACCTGGAGAAGGTCGCCACCGTCTTCGGTCTCCGCCCCCACCTGCGCTTCAACACCGAAGTGCTGGAAGCCCGGTGGGAGAGCGAGCAGACTCGCTGGTGGATCACCACCTCGGCCGGTCAGTGGACCGCCGACGCCATCGTCTCCGCCGCCGGACCGCTCGCCGACCCGCAGATCCCCGACCTGCCCGGACTGAGCGGCTTCCCCGGCAAGGTGTTCCACTCCTCCCGCTGGGACCACGACTTCGACCTGACCGGCAAGCGCGTCGCGATGGTCGGCACCGGCGCCTCCGCCGCCCAGATCATCCCGTCGATCCAGCCCAAGGTCGGCAAGCTGACGGTCTTCCAGCGCACCCCGGCCTGGGTGCTGCCGCGCCGCGACCGCGAGATCACCCAGCTGGAGAAGTGGCTGCACGGCCGCCTGCCGGTCACCGCGAAGATCCGCCGCGGCACCCTGTTCGCTCTCCGGGAGATCCAGGTGGACGCGTTCGTGCGCCGCCCCGGCCTGCTGCGCCTGGTCCAGCAGCTCGCCGAACGCCACATCGCCCAGGGCGTCCCCGACCCGGCGCTGCGCGCCAGGCTCACCCCGGACTACCGGATCGGCTGCAAGCGCATCCTGCTCAGCAACACCTACTACCCGGCGCTCGCGGCGGCCAACACCGAGGTCGTCTCCTCCGGTCTGCGCGAACTGCGCGGCTCCACGCTGGTTGCGGCCGACGGCAGCGAGCACGAGGTGGACGCCATCGTCTTCGGCACCGGCTTCCACGTCACCGACATGCCCATCGGCGCCAGGGTGTTCGGCGTCAACGGCACCAGCCTGGCGGAGGAGTGGAAGGACGGCATGGAGGCGCTGCGCGGCTCGACCGTGCACGGCTTCCCGAACCTCTTCTTCGTCATCGGGCCCAACACCGGCCTCGGCAACAGTTCGATGATCCTGATGATCGAGTCCCAACTGAACTACATGATCGATGCGTTGACCACCCTCGGCTCGATCGGTGCCACCGCGATGCAGCCCACCGTGCGCGCGCAGCGGCAGTGGAACCTCGAACTTCAGCACCGGATGGACCGCACCGTCTGGACCACCGGCGGCTGCCTCAGCTGGTACCTCGACCCGAACGGCAAGAACACCGTGCTCTGGCCCGGTTCCACCACCTCGTTCCGCCGGGCCACCCGCAAGGTCGACCTCGGTGAGTACGAGCTGATCATGCGTGCCGCGCCGGCTGCCGCCCGCACCGTCCAGGAGGTCTCCGCGTGAACGGCGTTCACCTGCCTGAGGAGTACGAACCTCCCGTTCCGGTGGAGGAGTTGAGCGTCCGGTCGGCGGACGGCATCCGGCTGCACGCCGAGGTGCACGGCCAGCCCGGCGCGCCCACCGTGGTGCTCGCGCACGGCTGGACCTGCTCGACCGCCTTCTGGGCCCCGGTGATCCGCCGGCTCGCCGACCGCTACCGGGTGGTGGCCTACGACCAGCGCGGCCACGGGCACAGCGAGGTCCCGCCGAGCCGGGCCCGCTACTCGACCCGGGCGCTGGCCGAGGACCTGTCCGCCGTGCTCGCGCGCACCGTTCCGGCGGGCGAGCGAGCCGTGCTGGCCGGGCACAGCATGGGCGGGATGACCATCATGGCGGCCGGTGGCCGCCCCGAGGTCGCCGAGCGCACCGCCGCGGCCGTCCTGATCTCCACCGGGCCCGGCGACCTGGTGGCCGAACTCACCGTCCTGCCGCCGGCCGTGCGCTCCCGGGGCCTGCGGCGATTCCTGCACCGGCAGCTGCTGCGCTCCCGGATGCCGCTCGGGCCGGTCTCGCCGTTCAGCCGGGTGGCGCTCAAGTACGCGACCATGGGGGCGAGTTCGCCCACCGGACAGGTCGAGGCGACGGCCCGGATCGTGCATGCCTGCCCGACCACCGTCCGCGCCAACTGGGCCGCGGTGCTGGACCGGCTGGACGTCCATGCCGGGCTCGCCCGGCTCGCCGCGCCCACGGCGGTGGTGGTCGGCACCGACGACCGGCTGACGCCACCGGTGCACGCCCACCGGATCGTCGCCGAACTCCAGGACTCACAAGGGTTGTTGCTGCTGCCCGGGGTCGGCCACATGTCTCCGCTGGAGCGTCCGGCGGAGGTCGCCGCCGAGATCCACCGGATGGCCTCCGCGTACCTGACGGCCGCGCCCGCGGCCTCTCCCGCGCCCGCCGGCGCTGTTCCCGCTTCCGTCGACGAGAGGACCGCCGTCGCATGAACGCCATCCCGCCGTTGTCCGCGCAGGTCGTCGTCGTCACCGGGGCCGCGCGCGGCGTCGGCGCGTCGCTGGCCCGCAAGCTCGCCCGGTGCGGGGCCAAGGTGGCCCTGCTGGGGCTGGAACCGGAGGAGCTGAAGGCCGTCGCCGCGCAGTGCGGCCCGTCCGCGACCAGCTGGGAGGTGGACGTCACCGACCTCGACGCGCTCGAGGACACCGCCCGGCGGATCAAGGAGCACTACGGGCGGATCGACACCGTCGTCGCCAATGCCGGGATCGCCATCGGTGGGCCGCTGACCGACAGCGACCACAAGGCGTTCAGCCGGGTCATCGAGGTCAACCTGCTCGGCAGTGTAGCCACCGCGCGGGCCTTCCTGCCGGCGCTCGCCGAGAGCCGCGGGTACCTGCTCCAAATCGCCTCGCTCGCAGCGCTGACCCCCGCGCCGCTGATGAGCGCGTACTGCGCCAGCAAGTCCGGGGTGGAGGCGTTCGCCCACTCTATCCGCGCCGAGGTCGCCTACCGGGGGATCAAGGTCGGTGTCGGGTACCTGAGTTGGACCGACACGGACATGGTGCGCGGGGCCGACCAGGACGCCGTGCTGAAGCAGATGCGTTCCAGGCTGCCCTGGCCGGCGAACAAGACGTATCCGCTGGAGCCCGCGGTGAACCGGATCGTCGCGGGGATCGCCCGCCGGTCCGCCCACGTCTACGCGCAGGCCTGGCTGCGCGGGATGCAGCCGGTCCGCTGGCTGCTGCCGAGCCTGATAGCGGCGGTCGGCTCCCGGGACGTGGCCCGGATCGCCCCCCAGCTCGCCGCCACTGCCGCGAGCCGCCTGCGCGCCGTCGGCGCCGGGGGTGCGGCGGACACGGCGGTCCGGGGGAGCCGGAGCGGGACGGGTGACTGACGGCCGGTGGCTGGCGGTTGACGGCGGACGGCGGACGGTCGACGGATGACGGCGAACGGATGACAGGCGACAGATGACAGCTGACAGATTTCGAAATCTGTCAGCTGTCATCTGTTCGTTGTCCGCCGCCACCACCCACCCCCCGCGCGATCCCCACCAGCGTCTCCAGCGCCCGCGCCAGCACCGGCAGCGTCGGCGAGGCGAGCCCGACCCGGACGGCGGAGGGCGAGCGCCGGGGATCGACGGCGAAGGCCGCAGCGGGCGTGACCGAGATCCCGGCACGCTCCGCCTCCGCGGCGAAGGTCTCCGCCCGCAGGCCCGTCGGCAGCTCCCACCAGAGGTAGTACGAGCACGGGTCGGACCGCAGCCGTTGTCCCGCCAGCACCTCACGTGCCAGCAGCTGCCGGGCCGTCGCATCGGCCCGCTTCGCCGCCTCCACCGCCGCCAGCGTGCCGTCCCCGATCCAGCGCACCGCCGCCTCCAGCGCGAAGCCGCTCGGCGTCCACCCGCCCGAGCGCAACGCGCCCGCCACCCGCTCGCGCAGCGCCGCCGGGACGACCGCGAACCCGGTGGTCAGCCCCGGGGCGAGCCGCTTGGAGAGGCTGTCCACGAGTACCGTGCGCTCCGGCGCGAGCGCGGCCAACGGCGCCGACCCGGGCCGCAGGAAGGACCAGATGGCGTCCTCGACCACCGGCAGGTCGAGTTGCCGCAGCACCGCCACGAGGCCCGCGGCCCGATCCCCCGGCAGGCTCGCACCGAGCGGGTTCTGCAGGCGCGGCTGGACGTACACCGCGCGCAGCGGTGCGGCCCGGTGGGCGGCCGCCACGGCATCCGGCAGCAGCCCGTGCTCGTCCATGGCCAGCGGTACCAGCGTGATGCCCAGCCGCTCCGCCACCGCCTTGACCACCGGATAGGTCAGCTCCTCCACGCCCAGCCGCTGCCCTGCCGGTACCAGGGCCGACAGGGCCCCGGCGATGGCCTGGCGTCCGTTGCCGGCGAACAGCAGCTCGCCCGCCCCGACCTCCCAGGAGCCGGCCGACACCAGTCCTGCGAACGCCCGCCGGGCCGCGCCCGTCCCGGCCGCGCCGACCGGCCGCAGCGCGTCGCCCAGCGCGTCCGGCCGCAGCAGCGGCGCCAGTCCGCCCGCCAGCAGCTCGGCCTGCCCGGGGACGGAGGGGTAGTTGAGTTCCAGGTCCACGGGGGCGGTGGCCGGCTCCGCGAGTGCCACCCGGGCGCCGTCCGGTGCGCGCCCGGCCCGGACGAAGGTCCCGCGCCCGACCTCTCCGACGGTCAGCCCGCGCCGGGCCAGTTCCCGGTAGACCCGTCCCGCCGTCGAGTTGGCGATTCCCCGGCTGCGGGCGAACGCGCGCTGGGTGGGCAGCTGCCGGCCGGGCCGCAGCCGCCCGTCCGCGATCTCGGCGGCGACCTGGTCGGCGATCAGTCGGTAGTCGTCCATCGGCGGTCGGCCCTCCAGAGGTCCCGTGCAGCGGCGCGCGCACATTGCACCGAGTGCAAAGTCATCATTGCATCGACCTGATTGCCCGCCCTAGCCTCCTCGCATGGACGCGTTGACCTCCGCCGTGGACGGCCGGGCCGTGCTCGGGATCGCCGCCGTGGCCCTGGGCATGGTGCTGTCGCCCGGGCCCAACATGATCTACCTGGTTTCGCGCTCGATCGCGCAGGGCCGCCGCGCCGGGCTGGTCTCGCTGGTCGGGGTCGCGGCCGGCTTCCTGGTCTACCTGGTCGCGGTGACGGCGGGGGTGGCCGCGGTGTTCTCGGTGGTGCCCGCCCTCTACACCGCGATCAAGCTGGCCGGCGCCGGATACCTGCTCTGGCTGGCCTGGAAGGCGGTCAAGCCGGGCGGCACGGCGGTCTTCGCCCCGCAGCAGCTGCCGCCGGACCCGCCGCGCCGGCTGTTCGCGATGGGCTTCCTGACCTGTCTGCTCAACCCCAAGATCGCCATCATGTACATCTCGCTGCTGCCCCAGTTCGTGGCTCCGGAACGCGGTCACGTCGCCGTGCAGAGCCTGTTGCTGGGCCTGACCCAGATCGTGATCGCGATCACCGTCAACGGCCTGATCGCGGTGAGCGCGGGCAGCATCGCGGCCTTCCTCAACCGCCGTCCCGCCTGGCTGCGGATCCAGCGCTACCTGATGGGCACCGTCCTCGCCGGCCTCGCGGTGCACATCGCCGCCGACCGCGCCAAGGCCGTCGCCGTCTGAGCAGGGGCGTTCCCCTGGGTGTGGGCTCGGATGCGGAGAGTCGGTACGGTCGGGGCATG
This sequence comes from Kitasatospora sp. NPDC093102, assembly GCF_040683915.1. Lineage (NCBI taxonomy): Bacteria > Bacillati > Actinomycetota > Actinomycetes > Kitasatosporales > Streptomycetaceae > Kitasatospora > Kitasatospora sp. NPDC093102. The sequence continues at coordinate 197,455 of NZ_JBFBFA010000006.1, forward strand.
ACCACAGCCTTGATCACCGGCGCGACCGCCGGCATCGGAGCCGCCTTCGCCCGCCGGCTCGCCCGCAGCGGCTACCAGCTCGTCCTGGTGGCCCGGGACACCGAGCGCCTGGAGCACGCCGCCGCCGACCTGCACGGCAGGTACGGCATCGAGGCGGAGGTGCTGACCGCCGACCTCGCGACCGACGAGGGCATCGGAGCCGTGGAGGCGCGGCTCGCCGACTCCGCCCGACCGGTGGACCTGCTGGTCAACAACGCCGGCTTCGGCAACAAGGGTGCCTTCGGGGCCGTCCCGCTCCAGGACGAGCTGGCCATGCTGAAGGTGCACATCGAGGCGGTCCTGCGGCTGACCACGGCCGCCCTGCCCGGCATGCGGGAGCGTGGCCGCGGCGCGATCGTCAACGTGGCCTCGGTGGCGGCCTTCCTGCCGCGCGGCACGTACGGCGCGAGCAAGGCCTGGGTGGTCAGCTTCACCCAGGGTGTGCTGCGCGACCTCGGCGGTACGGGCGTTCGGATGATGGCGCTGTGCCCGGGCTTCACCCGGACGGAGTTCCACCAGCGGGCCGGGATGGGCACCGGCAACATCCCGTCCTGGTCCTGGCTCTCCGCGGAGCGGGTGGTGGACGAGGCGATGCGTGACCTGGTCCGCGGCCGGTCCGTGTCCGTGCCGGGCAAGCGGTACAAGGCTGCCGTGGCCATCGCCCGGGTGCTGCCCTCGGGCAAGCTGGGCGGGCTCTCCTCGAAGGCGGCGCGCACCTACCGGACCAACTGACGGTCGGGCGGTCGGGCGGTCGGGCCCCGGGTCTGGGGCCCCGGCCTGGCGGCGGGGACGGATCGGCCCCGGGCATGGACGTCGAGGAATAGAGCAACCCTCACTATTAGCTTGTCTAACTATGAGCTATCCTCGCTATGCTGACTGCCGCTCGACCGTCCGCCCGACCGTCCCATCCAGGGAGGCCCGTCCTTGAGGCCCACCGCCATCGACTGGACCCCACCCGAACGCGCCGAGGGCGAACCCCGCCCGCCGGCCGAGTGGCGCCGCATCCTCGGCCTCTTCCGTCCGTACCGGGGCCGCCTGGCCGTCGTCGGGTTGCTGGTCGCCGCCTCCGCCGTGGTCTCGGTCGTCTCGCCGTTCCTGCTCAAGGCCGTCCTGGACACCGCCATCCCGCAGGGCCGCACCGGGCTGCTCAGCCTGCTCGCGCTCGGGATGATCCTGACCGCCGTGGTGAACAGCATCTTCAACGTCCTCCAGACGCTGATCTCCACCACCGTCGGCCAGCGCGTGATGCACGATCTGCGCACCGCCGTCTACGGCCACCTCCAGCGGCAGTCGCTGGCCTTCTTCACCCGCACCCGCACCGGCGAGGTGCAGTCCCGGATCGCCAACGACATCGGCGGCATGCAGTCCACGGTGACCTCCACCGCGACCAGCCTGGTCTCCAACCTGACCGCGGTGGTCGCCTCCGTCATCGCCATGGTCGCCCTCGACTGGCGGCTGACCGTCGTCTCGCTGCTGCTGCTCCCGCTGTTCGTCTGGATCAGCCGCCGGGTCGGCCAGGAGCGCAAGAAGATCACCACCGAGCGGCAGAAGCAGCTGGCCGCGATGAGCTCGGCGGTCCAGGAGTCGCTCTCGGTCAGCGGCATCCTGCTCGGCCGCACCATGGGCCGCTCCGGCTCGCTCGCCCGCGAGTTCACCGAGCAGTCCGACCAGCTCGCCGACCTGGAGGTGCGGGCCAGCATGGCCGGGCGCTGGCGGATGAACACCATCCAGATCGTGATGGCCGCGATGCCCGCGCTGATCTACTGGGCGGCAGGGCTGACCTCCGCCGCCGGCGCGCCGATCGTCTCGGTCGGCACCCTGGTCGCCTTCGTCACCCTTCAGCAGGGCCTCTTCCGCCCGACGGTCAGCCTGCTCTCCACCGGTGTCGACGTGCAGACCTCGCTCGCGCTCTTCCAGCGCATCTTCGAGTACCTCGACCTGCCGGTGGAGATCGCCGAGCCGGCCGACCCGGTCACCCTGGCCGACATCCGCGGCGAGGTCCGCTTCAAGGGCGTCGACTTCCGCTACGACCCGGCGCAGGAGCGCCCGACCCTGGCCGGTGTCGACCTCGAGGTCCCGGCCGGGAGCTCACTGGCCGTGGTCGGCGAGACGGGATCCGGCAAGACCACCCTCAGCTACCTCGTCCCGCGGCTGTACGACGTCACCGGCGGACGGGTCACCCTGGACGGCGTGGACGTGCGTGAGCTGTCCTTCGACACCCTGGCCCGCGCGGTCGGAGTGGTCTCCCAGGAGACCTACCTCTTCCACGCCTCGGTTGCCGAGAACCTGCGCTTCGCCAAGCCCGGCGCCAGCGACGCCGAACTGGTCGAGGCCGCCCGGGCTGCGCAGATCCACGACGCCATCGCCGCACTCCCGGACGGCTACGACACCCTGGTCGGCGAGCGCGGCTACCGCTTCTCCGGCGGCGAGAAGCAACGCCTCGCACTCGCCCGGACGATCCTGCGCAACCCGCCGGTGCTCATCCTCGACGAGGCGACCAGCGCGCTCGACAACCGCACCGAACGCGCCGTCCAGCAGGCCGTGGACGCTCTGGCCGCCGGCCGCACCACGATCACCATCGCGCACCGGCTCTCCACCGTCCGCACCGCCGACCAGATCGCCGTCCTGGACCACGGCGAGGTGGTCGAACTCGGCACCCACGAGGAGCTGGTGGCGCTGGACGGCCGGTACGCGGCGCTGCTGCGCCGGGAGGCGCCGGGGGTCGTCGGCCGGCCGGAACCGGCCGGGCTCGGTCACGTGTGACGGGCCGGGGCACGGTCGGCCGGTGCGGCCACGACGCCCGCGCCCCTGCACATTGCGGTCGCACATCGCGGGCGCCCATCGCGGTCGTGACCGTGCACAGGGCGGCCGCGCGGCGACGGAGCGGCGGTCAGGCCGCCTTCGGGACCTCGTTGTAGCTCTCCGCGACCTCCTGGCCGGAGAGCCGCTGGATGGCGGCCATCACCTCGTCGGTCACCTGCCGACGGGCCTTCAGCGAGCGGGCCTGTCCGTGCAGCTCGTCGAAGTGCAGGGGTTCGCCGAAGCGGACCGTCACCTTCTTCAGCCGCGGCACGCGCTTGCCCACCGGAAGGATCTGCTCCGGACCCTCCAGCGCCACCGGGACCACCGGCACGCCCGCGGTCAGCGCGAGCCAGGCGACGCCCGTCTTGCCCCGGTAGAGCCGGCCGTCCAGCGAGCGGGTGCCCTCGGGGTAGATGCCGAAGGCCTTGCCGTCCTCCAGGATCTCCAGCGCCGACTCCAGCGAGGCCTGAGCGGAACGGTAGGTGCCGCGTTCGACCGGCACCGCGCCGATCGCCTCGAAGAAGCCCTTGGAGAGCCGGCCCTTGAGCCCGGTACCGGTGAAGTACTCGGCCTTGGCGAGGAAGTGGACCCGGCGTGGGGCGGTCAGCGGGATCACCACGCTGTCGATGAAGGACAGGTGGTTGCTGGCCAGAATCACCCCGCCCTTGCGCGGCACGTTCTCGATTCCCTCGATGACCGGCCGCCAGATCCCCCGCGAGACCGGTTTCAGCACCAACTTGGTGACGAGGTCGAGCACGATTCCCTCCCTGGATGGACGACCGCCCGGGAGGAGCCCGGGCCCGCAATCAGATCCGCAGACTACGACACCCACCCCTGCGCCCGTCCACTCCCGGCGGCCGTGGCGCGTGCCACGGCCGGGTAGGGTACGGCCGTCCGAACCAAGCAAGACCCCGCAGTACCCAGGAGGGCACGATGGAGACCACCGAGGCTATCAAGGCCTTTTTCGACCGCTTCGACAAGGACGGCGACGGCAGGATCACGGCGGCCGAGTACGCCCTGGCCGCCAACGAGATGGGCGACCACGACGTCACCCTCTCGATGGCCGAGGCGCTGATCCACAGCATGGACACCAACCACGACGGCGTCCTGACCTTCGAGGAGTTCCTGGCCGCCCGCCGGCGCTGAGCTCGCGCCGACGGGGCCGGTCGCCGTACCGGCGGCACCGGCCCCGTCCGGAGGTCCGGCTCGGGGCTCCCCACCTGTCCGGGCTCTGCTGCGGTACGGGGATCTGCCGCAGCGCGGGTCCTACCGCTTCTCCACCGGGAACACCCGGCGCACCACCCGCTCCGCCGCCCCGCCGTCGTCCCAGACGCAGAACTTCGCCCGGAACCGCGCCCGCGCCGCAGGCTCCGGGTCGCCCGCCAGCAACGCCCGCGCCAGCCCGTCCGCGTCCACCGTGACCGCGCCCGGCGGCTCCGCGAACAGGTCGAAGTAGACGCCGCGTTCCCGCTGGTACTCCTCCCAGTCCGGGGCGAAGATCACCACCGGCCGGTCCAGCACCGCGTAGTCGAACATCATCGACGAGTAGTCCGTCACCAGCGCGTCCGCCGCGAGGTAGAGGTCCTCGACGGTCGGGTGCGCCGAGACGTCCACGATCCGCGCCGATTCCGCGCCGGCCCCCGTGAGGTCGCCCGGGCCGTCGGTGTGGAAGTAGTGGGTGCGCACCAGCAGCGTGTGGTCCGGGCCCAGCCGCCGGGCCAGTTCGGCCACGTCCAGCAGCGGCACGTAGCCGCCCTTGCTGCCGCGGTGGGTCGGCGCGTACAGCACCGCCCGGGTGTCCGGTTGCAGCCCGAGCTGCTCTCGCATCGCCCGGACCTCGTCCGAAGTGGCGTTCGCCAGCCGGTCGTTGCGCGGGTAGCCGGTGTCCAGCATCTCGTACCGACCGGGGAAGGCGCGGGCGAAGTGCCCGCTGGTGTGCGGGTTGGGGGAGACCAGGAAGTCCCAGCGGTCCACGGCCTCCTGGAGCAGCTCGAAGTCCATCCCCTCGGCCGCCGCCGGGTGGTCGCGCAGGTCCATGCCCATCGCCTTGAGCGGGGTGCCGTGCTGGGTCTGGACGTGCACCGTGCCCGGCCGCTTCGTCATGGTGCGGGGGAAGTTGACGTTGTTGACGAAGTACTTGGCGGTCGCCATCACCTTGAGGTAGGCGGGGGTGTTGACGATCACGTACGGCACCCCGGGCGGCAGCGTGGCGGCCTGGGCGCGGTTCTCCACCACCCACACGCCCCGGATCCGCGGGGCGAGTTCCTTCGCCTTCTCGTAGATCGCCGCCGGGCTGCACGCGTAACCCCGGTGCCAGTACGCGGCGTAGACCGCGAGGTTCGGGTCCAGCGGCAGTCGGCGGAACGCGTTGTACGCGGTGAACCGGGCGCCGCTGCGCATTCCCTTCTTCACCGCCGGCGCCACCGCCCGTGCCCCGCGCTTGAGTTCGCGCGGCAGCCGGCCGGTGCGGCGCAGCTCCGCGTACGCGATCCGGGCGCCGCGGGCGGCCAGCCGGTACTGCACGCCGCGCACCCCGCCGGGGAAGCGGTACCCGGCCGGGCGGTGGCGGTCGAAGTGCCGGGCGATCCGCTGGAAGAAGTCCTTGCGCAGGTCGGCGGGGACCAGGCCGGGGGTGTCGTAGACGTTCAGCGCCTGGCGGACGGTCCGGTCGAAGACCATGGTGCGCAGCGAGTCCGGGACGGGCCGGCCGGGGCGGTCCGGGCGGTCCAGGAAGGCGAAGATCGCGTCGTACTGGGCGAACACGTCGGCGTGCTTGGGGGAGGCGGTGGCGGTGATCGCGCCGTCCCGGCCGCGCCGGTAGAAGTAGCAGGGGCGGTCGAGGTACCGCAGCCGCTCGGCGGCCAGCAGCGCCGGGTAGGTGACCGAGATGTCCTCGTAGTAGCCGCGGCCGAAGGAGACGCCGAGGCCGTCCAGGAACTCGAGGCGGAACAGTTTGTTCCACACCGACATCACCGTCTGGAACAGTGCCGGGTGCTCGGCCAGGGTGCAGCCCTCGACCAGCGGGGAGCCGGCCAGCACGTGGCGCCAGGGGTTCGGCTCCGTCCCGCCGTCCGGGTAGACGTGGGTGAAGCCGGTGACCAGCACGTCGGCGGGGGTCTCCCGGCCGCGCTCCTGCACCAGCTCGTCCAGCAGTACGCCGACCGTGCCCTCGGGCACCCAGTCGTCGCTGTCCACGAACCAGACGTACTGGCCGCGGGCCTGCGGCAGGGCGGCGGTGCGGGCGCCGCCGAGGCCCTGGTTCTCGGTGAGGTGCAGCACCCGCAGGCGACTGTCGCGGGCCGCGTAGGCGTCCAGGATCGCGCCGGAGCCGTCGGGGGAGAGGTCGTCGACCGCGATCACCTCGAAGCGGGTCTCCGCGGCGGGGGTGTCGCCGAGGATCGAGTCGAGGCAGCGCGGGAGGTACCGCTCCACGCCGTGGACCGGGAGCACGATGCTGAGGAGGAGGGACACGCTGGCCGAGTGTACCGATCCACAGGGTGCGACCTGCGCGGACGTCCGGTGCAGGGCCCCGGGGGCGGTGGCGGCGGGGCTGTCGCGGCCGGGGGCCCGGGCGGGGCGTGCGGACGCGGGGGCCGGGCGGTTGTCCGGGTGGGGGCTGGACAGGGCGTGCGTGGGGCCCCGGAACCGCCGGTGCCGGGCCCCTCACGGGGCGGCACCGGCAGTCAGGTGGCGGTCCGGCCGACCCTCTACGGCCGACCGCCGGTCCGGGCACCGCGCGAGCCTGGCCACCGCAGCGTCGAGGCGGCCGGGCAGTGGCTCGCGGGAGCCGGAGTTCTTCATCACTCGAACACGCGCTTGCGTGCGGTGCGGGCACTGGCGCGTTCAACAGATATTGCTTGGAGGATCGGCCGGAGTCAATCCCGCGAATGTGTTCACTTCCTGAAATCGGGCGGTTGGGGTGTCGGCGGCATCCCCGTTCGGGCGGGTCTTGTCCGGCGGGCGCCCTGTCGATCGCTTTGTCGATGTGGCGGCTGTCCCCTATATGGAGACGCGGGCGTGTGGCCGGGACGCGGGCGGGATGCGGGTGGGACGCGGGCGGTTGTGGGCGGGGCATGGGGTGGGGCGCCGCTGGGGCGCTGCGGTGCGCCGGGCGCGCGGTTGCCGCGCCCGCGACTGCCGGTCCTGGTGACGGACGGCCGGTCGTGCACCATCATTGATGCCTAGTCGTGACCGGCCGGGTCAGCCCCTGGTGCTTCGTCAGTTGACGCCGCACGATACGGTGGCACAACACCAAGGACGGTTGCGCGAAGGCCGTCCGTCACGGATAGTCTTCGCCTCACGGCCCTGGCGCCTCGTAGGGGTGGGAAAACTGATGGAACACATGCAAGTGCGGACTCGGCCCCGCGTGCCGGCGATCCAGTGCGGTGTCGGCACGACCGGCCGCCGGATCGAGCGACACCTGGCCGTGCTCGGCGCGCCCGCACTCCCGGCGGTGGACACCGCCGAGGCGCTCGGGTTGATAAGGGAACTCACGCCGCGCGGCGCCGAGGCCCCGACGATCCGTCGTCGCCACACCAGGATCTCGCTGCTGACGCCGCTGCGTCGGCTGCGGCGGAGCCTCTTCGGCGGGCGCGGCTAGTCCGGCCGGCGCGGCACGGGTCCCCCCGCCGCCCGGTCGGGAACCGACCCGGTGGACCGTCCGGTCCGCCGGGTCTTCGGTGTGTCCGGGCGGTGGCCGGGTGGCGTCCGGCGGGTGGCCCGGATGGCCGGGGCGCTGTGGTCTGAACCTTTCACCTTATGCGAGTTTGCCTCCCCGGCAAGGCGAGTCGGCGAGGGAGTACGTCCGGCCCGCTGACCTGGGACAGGATGGCGCCATGGCGGACAACAACCACTCCACCCAGGCCGGATCGTTCCCGGCCACCACCTTCCAGAGCAGCACCCTCGAGATCACCACCGGCAGCCGCGAGGTCGCGCTCGACATCACCGACCGCTGCGCAGCGTTCCTCGACGAACGGGCCGCCGGGCGCGACGGCCTGCTCAACGTCTTCGTGCCGCACGCCACCGCGGGGATCGCGGTGCTGGAGACCGGCTCCGGCAGCGACGACGACTTCCTCGCCACCCTGCGCGACCTGCTCCCGGCCGACGACCGTTGGCGTCACCGGCACGGCAGCCCCGGCCACGGCCGGGACCACGTGGTGCCCGGCCTGGTCGCCCCGCACGCCACCCTGCCGGTGCTCGGCGGTCAACTGGCGCTCGGTGTCTGGCAGTCGGTGGTGCTGATCGACACCAACGGGGACAACCCGCGCCGGACCGTCCGGTTGTCCTTCCTCGGCTGACGCCCGACGGCGTGTGCGGGGCCGGACGCGAGGCCCGGGCGCGACGCTGCCCGGCGGTGGGCAGCCCGGCGGGCGGACCCAGCGACGCTCGGCGGACTCAGTGGACTCAGTGGACTCGGCGGACGTGCGCGGCGACCGCGGCGAGGTAGCGCTCGATCGCCAGGTGCTGGCAGAGCAGCGCCACCGGACGGCCCAGCCTGGCGTACCAGGCGGACAGCCGGGAGAACGCGGTGACCTCGAACCACACCTCGCCGTCGGCGTCCATCGACACCAGGAAGGCCTCCTCGCCGCACTCCGGATGCCCGGGGAGGGTTCCGTAGCCGAACCCGATCCGGCCCGGCTCGTCCACCGTCCACACCACCCGGCAGGGGATCAGCAGCCGGGGCCACCGGCGCCCCGGCAGGTTCAGCCGCAGCAGCACCGTCCCACCCTCCCTGGCCGGGCCGGCTGGGTACACCGCGAAGCCGGTGCCCAACTGGCTGCCCCACCCGAGCACGTACCGGCCGGCCCGCTCCAGCACCTCCGGCCCGTGCCCCAGGTGGACCCGCCGACGCAGGTGGGCGTAGCCGTCCGGCAGTCGTCCGCCCCCGCCCCGGGTGGCGCCCACCTCGGGGTACGGCGGGGTGGTGGCGTGGGCGGCGAGCAGGCGTCGGTGCAGGTCGGTGGACATGCCGGTCACGGTAGCCGCCGGCCGGGAGGGGACGACGGGAGGGGCGGCGGGCGGAGCAGCGGACGGACTCCGGCGGACAGATTTCAGATGACGGATCACAGCGAACGTTTTCTGAAATCTGTTCGCTGGCATTCGTCCGCCGGGCCGGGGCCGAGGCCGGAGCGTGTTGCAGCAGGGCGGGGGTGCGGAGTAGGAAGGCGACATGAGCGACACCGGTACGAACCAGGAAGCGGGCGTCTGCGAACTCGGGCCCGATGGCGGAGCGCAGGCGGCGCTGCGGCACGACCCGGAGGCGACCGGGCCACGCGCCGACTGCGTACTGTGCGGCGAGCCGACCGAACTGCCCGCCGACCAGCCGGGCAGCACCCTCTGCCCGGTGTGCGCCTGGCAGCAGGCGCAGCGGATCGCCTGCTCGGGCTGAGCCCGGGCTGATCCCGCACCGATCCCGGGCTGGTCCCCGCCCCGGTCAGGGCGACCGGCCCTACGCGTCCTCCCGCCCGGCCAGCGCCAGGGTCGAGCCGTGCCGCCCCTTGCGGACCAGCAGCTGGGCGGGGATGCGGCTGCGCAGGTCGGCCACGTGGCTGACGATGCCGACCGTGCGGTCCCGCTCGCGCAGACCGTCCAGGACGTCCATGACCTCCTCCAGGGCGTGCTCGTCGAGGGTGCCGAAGCCCTCGTCGATGAAGAGGGTGTCCAGCGGCATGCCGCCTGCCTCGTCGGTGACCACGTCGGCCAGGCCCAGGGCGAGGGAGAGCGAGGCGAAGAAGCTCTCGCCGCCGGAGAGGGTCGCGGTGTCCCGCTCGGTGCCTGTCCAGGCGTCGACCACCCGCAGGGCCAGGCCCGAGCGCTTGGTTCCGGTGCCCCGGTCGTCGCTGTGGACCAGCGTGTACCGCCCGCCGGACATCCGGACCAGCCGGTCGCTGGCCGCCGCCGCGACCTGCTCCAGCCGGGCCGCCAGGACGTACGACTCCAGGCGCATCCGCAGCCGGTTCTCGGCGGAGGTGCCGGCCGCGAGCGCGGCGAGCCGGTTGATCCGCCCGTACCGGTTCAGTGCCGGGGCCAGTTCGGCGGCGAGCCCGGCGAGCTGCCGCCCGATCGCGGCCAGTGCCCCGCAGCGCTCGTGGGCCGCTGCCCGGGCGGCATGCGCCCGGCCGAACCGGTCGGTGGCGGCGCCGAGCCCGGCCGCGACGGCGGGCAGGTCCACCGGTGGACGGCCCGCGGCCTCGGCCAGCTCCGGCAGCGCGAGCTCGCGGCGGACAGCGGCCGTCTCCGCGCCGTGCTGCTCCAGTCGGGCCTCCAAGCGCTCGCGCTCCTCGCGCGGCAGCAGCACGGCCAGTGCCGCCTCGGCGTCCGGGAAGCCCGCCGCGGCGGCGGCCTTGCCCAGTTCGCCCTCGGCCTCGTCGAGCCGGGCCGCCGCCTCCGCGTGCGCCCGGGCGGCGCTGGCCGCCGCCGCGACCGCCTCGGTGAGCCTGGTGAGGGCCGCGGACCGGTCGGCGACCGAGGCCGCCTCGCCCCGGGCGGCCGCCACCCGGGCGGCCAGAGTCCGCTGCTCGGTGCCGAGTGCCAGCAGCCGGTCGGAGAGGACGGCGGCGCGCTCCTTGGCCTCGTGCAGCTCTTCCACCCGGCGGGCCCGGTCCTGCGACAGCCGGGTGATCTCCTGCTCGACCCGGCCGAGCGCCTCCGCCGCGTGCCGCGCCTCGCGGTGCTCGCGTTCCAGCCCGGCGAGGGCCTGCGCGAGCGACTCCGTACCGTCCGGCCCGGCCGCGCCGACGGCGGTGGCCTCGCGCACCCGCAGCGCGGTGAGCGCCTGGTCGGCCTCCGTCCAGACCCGCTCGGCCGCGGCCTGTGCCCGGCGAGCCCGCTCCTCGTCCTCGGCGCCGACCCGGCTGCCGGGCGCAGCCTCGGCGGGCGCCGGGTGCTCGGGTGAGCCGCAGACCCGGCAGGCCTCGCCCGCGCACAGCTGCTCGGCCAGTTCGGCGGCCATGCCGCTCAGCCGGCGGTCCCGCAGGTCCAGGCTGTGCTCGCGGGCGTCCAGCGCGGCGGTGCGCAGGGCAGTCACCCGGGGCTCGGCCGCGGCGATCTCGGCGCGCAGGCCGTCGCGCTCTCGGGCCGCGCCCAGGCGGGCGGTCAACTCGGTGCGCTGCCCGTCCAGTTGCTCGACCTGGGCGGTTGCCGAGCGGGCCTCGGTGTGCTGCTGCTCCAGGCGGCTCAGCTCGCCCTCGAACTCGGCGAGCCAGTCCTCGGCCTCCTCGGCCAGCTCCTCGGCGGCGCGCCGGTCGTCCGTCAGGGAGCCCTGCTCGTGGTCGAGTTCGGCGCAGCGCCGCTCCTCCGTCCGGGCCGTCTCCAGCCGGACCACCTCGGCCCGCAGCCGCAGGTCGGCCTCGGCCAGCCCGGCGGCATCGGCCCCGGCGAGCGCCCGGCCGTCGCCGCCGGAGGCGGCCAGCGCCTCGCGGTGCCGGCGTTCCGCCTGCTGCGCGCGCCGGAGCGCCTCGGCCGCGCTCTCCCGCAGCCGCAGCGCCGACTCCACCCCGACGGCCTCCTGCGCCGCGGTCAGCCGCCGCCGGTCCGCGGCCGCAGCGGGATCGAAGCCGGCCAGTCGCTCCGCCCGGTCCAGCGCCTCGCGGTGCCGGCGCTGGCGTCCGGCCAGCTCCTCGGCGGCCTCGCGGTGCGCCTGGGCGGCGCGCTGGGCCGCCTCGGCGCTCGCGAGGGCGGCCTCGGTGACGGCGAGCTGCTCGGCCGCGCCGCTGCGCAGGACCGCCGCCCAGTCGAGCACCCCGGCGGTCAGACCGGCGTCGTCGTCCTCGGCCGGCACCCAGTCCGCGGCGGGCTCGGCCCCCGGACCGGCGGCCTGCTCGGCCTTGCTGGCGAGGTCCCGCAGCCGGCGCCGGCCGGCCTGGACGGCGGCCTCCTGACCGCGGCGCTGCTCGGCCAGCCAGGCCTCCACGTGCTGGAACCGCTCGGTGTCGAACAGCCGCCGCAGCAGCTTGCCGCGCTCCTCCGAGTCGGCCTTGAGGAAACGGGCGAAGTCGCCCTGCGGAAGCAGTACGACCTGGCAGAACTGTTCCCGGTTCATGCCGATCAGCCGGTGGATCTCCTCACCGGCCTCCTGGTGCGACGTGCTGAGCCCCCGCCAGCCGGGCGTGCCGTCGCCGGTGTCGGCGGCCCACTCGCGCAGCAGGGTCTGCGCCCGCTCGACCGTGGTGCCGGTGCCGACCTTCTTCGGCCGGCGCTGCTCCGGCAGCCGGGTGATCTGGAGCCGCCGCCCGCCGAGGGTCAGTTCGAGCTCCACCGACGTCAGCCGCTTCGGGTCGGCGTGATCGCTGCGCAGCCGATTGGCCCGGCGCGCGCCCGGCGTCTCGCCGTACAGGGCGAAGCAGACCGCGTCCAGCACGCTGGTCTTGCCCGCGCCCGTCGCGCCGCGGAGCAGGAACAGCCCGCCGGCGGCGAGCGCGTCGAAGTCCACCGTCTCGGTGCCCGCGAACGGGCCGAAGGCGGTGACGGTGAGCCGGTGCAGCCTCATCGGGGCAGGTCCGCCTTCCGGTCGGTGGTCTCCCGGACGCGCTCGAAGCCCTCGCGCAGCCAGCCGAGCTCGTCCGGCTCCGGCTCGGCGCCGGGGCGCACGTGCCGCAGGAAGCCCTCCGCGATCTCCAGGTCCGCGCGGCCGCTGACCCGGGCCGCGTAGGACTGCGAGGGCTCGGCGTCGCTCTGCTCGGGGTCGAACAGCAGCTGGAGGGTGTGCGGGAAGCGGCGGCGCAACCGCTCCATCGGCTCGCTCGGCCGGACCGCGTCGGTGAGCGTGGCCTGTACCCAGGACTGCTCGTGCCCGGCGTACTTCTCCTCGGTGAGCAGTGCGTCGAGCGTGTCGCGCAGCGTCGCCAGCCGGCGCGGCGCGGGGCAGGGGACGCGCTCGGCAGTCACCGAGCCGTCGGCGGCCAGGTCGACCAGCCACATGGTCTTGCGCTGGTTCACCTCGGAGAAGGAGTAGGCGAGCGGGGAGCCGCTGTAGCGCAGGTGCGGGGCGAGCGTCTGGCAACCGTGCAGGTGGCCGAGCGCGGCGTAGTGCACCCCGTCGAAGACCGACGCCGGTACGGAGGCGACGCCGCCGACCGCGATGTCCCGCTCGCTGTCGCTCGGCGCGCCGCCGGTGACGAAGGCGTGCGCCAGCACCACCGCCCGGGTACCGGCGGGGCGCGCCGTGAGATCCGCCCGGACCCGGTCCATCGCGGCCCCGAGCACCGCCGCGTGCCCGCCCTTCGCCAGCCCGAACCGCTCGCGCACCAGCGTCGGCTCCAGGTACGGCAGCCCGTACACCGCCACCGGACCGTGCTCGTCCGCCAGCAGGACGGGCTCGGCGCACTCGCCCGGGTCGGTCCGCAGGTGGATGCCGGCCCGTCCGATCAGCCCCGCCCCGACCCCGAGGCGGCGGGCCGAGTCGTGGTTGCCGCTGATGAAGACCGTCGGCACGCCGAGGTCCGCCAGCCGGTGCAGCACGTCGTCGAACATGGCGACCGCTTCCAGCCCGGGCAGTGCCCGGTCGTACACGTCACCCGCGACCAGTACGGCGTCCACGCCCTCGGACCGGACCACCTCCACCAGGTGGTCCAGGAAGGCGCGCTGGGCGTCGTGCAGGCTCTCCCGGTGGAACGAGCGCCCGAGATGCCAGTCGGAGGTATGCAGCAGTCGCATGGTCCCCGACCCTAACGCGCAGCACTGACAATCCCGCCCGGCTCCGTGGCACCGCAGGCCCCGGGGGCCGCGGTGGTCCCGGCTCCACACGCCTGGGGCCTTGCCCGCCCGCCGGCGGGGCGCGGGAGCCGCCTGCCCGCTCGGTGGGGGTCGGCCGGCCTGCGCGGAGCCGGTGGCCGGCGTTCGCGTCTCCCCGGTTTCCGGCGGTCCGGGCCCCGGGGCGCTCAGCGGCGGCGGTCAGGGGCGGCGCTGAGCTTGTTCGATTACTTGGGGTGAATTGTCAGTGGCTCTGTGTATGTTCCTCCGCGTCGGCCGTTCCCAGCCGGGGTGGTCGGCGCGATCCGGTGTCGGGCGAGCGAGAAGGAGGAGCCATGGCTGCTGTGCGGGAACCGGTGTGCGGGGTGCCGGGCGCTGCGGCGGGACGGCCGTCGCGGAGGTGTCGGCGGGTGCTGGTGCTGGCCGGCCGGAGGCCGGGTGAGGGTGCCGGCGGGGCGCCGGCCGGCGGGCCCGGAGGGGCGGTGCCGCCCGGGGTCGGGCGGCCGCCGGGTGCGCGGGCGGGAGGAGGTGGTGCGCGGGCGGCCGGGCGCGGTGGGCGGGTCCGGGGTGCGCCGCCGCCCCAGCCGGTGGCGGTGGCGCTGGCCGTCGACGCCGGGGACTTCGCCGGTCTCGCGCGGTACGGCCTGTTCGGCGGGCTCGGGCACCAGGCGTACCTGCGGCGGGCCGAGGAGCAGCTGACGGCCCTGCACCGGCAGGGGCTGGAGGTGCACCTGCGGGTCCTGGAGGCGGCCGACTTCGAGGACTACTGCGAGGCGCTCGGCCTCGATCCCCGGATGCCCGCCGCCCGGGTCGCGTACGCGGGCGATCCGGAGCTGGCCGGGGAGCCCTTCGTCTACGCGGGTGAGCGGCTGGCCGAGCTGGTCCCGGTGCTGCTGGACGACCACCGGGCGCGGGTGCGGATGTCCGTGGCCTGCGCGGCCCTGCTGGGCGCCGTCGGCGACGACCCGGCCGGGCAGTTCCGGATGGCGGCCGTGATGCGGTACGTGACCTCGGTCTACCTGGCGCTGGCCGAGGGCGCGGGGGAGGGGTGTCACCTGCTCACGCTGCGCTGTCACGGACCCGAGGACGGCGAGGAGCTCACCTCGGCGGCGGACGTCTGTGTGGAGGAGGGGCAGCTGTACCCCGCCGGGCGGGACGCCGAGGCGTTCTGCGTCACGCTCGCGGCGGGCATCGCGCTGGGCGGGGAGGGGGCGCTGCTGCTGCACGGCGATCCGTCGGTGGGCGTGCGGGCCGACGGCCGGACCGAAGACCGGTCCGCCCCGGCGGGCGGTCCCCCCGACTCCCCGGCCACCGAGGCCCGGCCCCGGCCGCCGGTGCGCGGCTGGGCGCTGGCCGGCGGGCGGCTGCGGCCGATGACCGCGCACGAGGTGTTCGACGAGCTGGCCGACGACGCCGCGCGCGGGCTGCCCTTCCCGCCCGGGGTGGACCCTCGCCCCGGGTTTCCGCTGCCCGGCTTCCGGGGTCACGGGGAAGGGGGTGGGCCGCTGGGGTGATCGCCACGTTCAGCGCCTCCGCATCCACCATGCGGCGCTGGGGGCTGTTCATCGACCGCCTGTTCGGGGAAGATTCGGAGAAGATCAACAGCAGGAGCGTGCGGTGCCCCACGCCGTCGTTCCGGCCGCTCCGCCCCGTACCGCGCCATGCAGGTCCTCCTCGCGCACCGCCGGTCCGGCGAAGCCCGACAGCGAGAGGGGGACGGATGAGCGAGCGGAGCGAGCTCGGCGCCAGGGGGTGCGCGTGGGCGAGCGCCCCCGCCGAGCGCCGCGGGGCGAGAGCATGAGCCCGATCGAGTACAGCGCGGAGATCGCCGAGCTGCTCGGGAAGGTGCGACGGCGCCCCACGGCGGGCTGGCCGTGGCGGCCGGGCGAGCAGGTACCGGAGGGGCTGCCGGTCAAGCAGTCCTGGGGGTGGCTGTTCGCGCCGGACGGGCGGGTGCTGACGCTGGTGAACCCGAGGGACGGGATCTGCTCGCTACCCGGCGGCTCACTGGAGCCGGAGGACGACGGGGACCCGTCGGCCGCCCTGGCCCGGGAGTCGGCCGAGGAGGCGCAGGCCCTGATCGGCCGGCCGTACTACCTCGGCTACCTCTACGACCGGGTCGGATCGGCGAACGGCGGGCACGAGTGCGCGCGGGTCCGGATGGCGGCGGCGCTGCGGGCGGTCGGTCCGAGCGCGGCCGACCCGGCCTCGGGCCGGCACTACCGGCGGCTACTGGTCGCGCCGGGCCTCGCCGTCGAGCTGCTCGGTTGGGGTGCTCCCGGGCTGCGCCAGGCCCGTGCGGCCGTCGCCACCGCCGCCCGCTGGCTCGGTGTGCCCGCGGCCGCGAACGAGGCGATCGAGGAGCTGCCGGTCGAAGGCTGCACGGTCTCGCCGGGCATCGTGTACCAGGGCGCCGTGCACCCCGGTGGTGGCCGCCCCTGCGCGCAGGGCTGACCTGGCGCGGCGCCGTACCCCCGAGCGACCTCCCGGCACGCTGCCCCGGTACGTCCTCCTGACGGTCGCTCACACCTGTCGCGTGGGTCCGACCGGTCGCGGGGGCGAATTCCAGTGGTGCCGTTGATGCCCCCTTTGGCCCACCTTCCGATGTGCCTCGAGTCGCGTCATCCGCCCCCCCTGTACCTGCTGACACTCCTTTCGAACCCGACCCGGCGATGGCCGGGCGGCAATCTCCCGGCTCGTCTTGCGCGGAATTTCCGCAAGTTGCCGGTCTACGCGCGCTGCGCTACGCGCGTCACGATGCACCTGCTCTGACCAGCGTGAAATCACGGATTGTCGGCGGCAGTTCATCCCTGAGCTATCAGACGTCCCGTCAATATCCTTGGCATGACTCCTTCCAGGTTTGGCTACCGCCTGGTATCACTTCTGTGACCCACGCCACGCCGTTCCCCTGGAGGCATGATGATCCGCCCCGTCCGCGCTCTGTCCATCGCTGCCATAGCGGCAGGTCTCACCATGACGACGCTCTTCGCCGCTTCGTCCGCGAATGCGGCCGGCGTCAACTACGTGGCCCTCGGTGACTCGTACTCCTCCGGTGTCGGCGCCGGTAGTTACCTGAGCGACAGCGGCAGCTGCAAGCGCAGCACCAACGCGTACCCGTACCTGTGGAAGAACGCGCACGCGCCGTCCTCCTTCAAGTTCGTCGCCTGTTCGGGCGCCAGGACCGGCGACATCCTGAACAGCCAGATCTCCGCCCTCGACGCCAGCACCACGCTGGTCAGCATCTCGGTCGGCGGCAACGACGCCGGATTCGCCGACACCATGCAGACCTGTGTCCTCGACGGGGACCAGGAGTGCATCGACGCCGTCAACGTGGCCAAGAACTACGCCACCACCACCCTGCCCGGCCAGCTGGACAAGGTGTACTCGGCGATCAAGGCCAAGGCCCCGAACGCCCACGTCGTGGTGCTGGGTTACCCGCACATCTACAAGGTCGGCGGCAGCTGCATCTTCGGCATCGGTGACACCAAGCGCGCCGCCATCAACGGTGCCGCCGACACCCTGGACAGCGTCCTCGCCAAGCGGGCCGCCAACGCCGGCTTCGCCTTCGGCGACGTCCGCAGCATCTTCAACGAGCACGAGATCTGCGGCTCGCTGACCACCTGGCTGAACAGCACCACGCTGCCGGTCGACGAGAGCTACCACCCGAAGGCGTCCGGCCACTCCGGCGGCTACCTGCCGGTGTTCTCGGCGCTGTAAGCCTGCCGCAACGGACTGCCTCCTCGCAGGACGTGCCGGTGCCACCGTCCCCTCCCACAGCTCGGGAGGGGACGGTGGCACCGTCGTCTCAGCCGCGGCCCGGCGTGGGCTCACCCGATGCAGATCCGTTCCGCACAGGCCGGTTCCGCGCAGGCCGGTTCCGCGCAGGCCCGTTCGGCGCGGGCCGGGTCGGCGGGAAGGGGATGCCGGCGAGGACGGGCAGCAGTTCCGCTTCCTCGAAGTCGAGGTGCGCCTCCAGTTCGGCGGACATCCGGTCCAGCTCCGTCCGGAGGCGCTCCGGCTCGGTGACCGCGATCCCGGCCAGCAGGGCCACCAGCTCCTCCTTGATCCGCCCGATGGCCCGGTGCTGCTCGCCGAGCCGTGCCAGGGCTTCGGCCAGCTCCGGATGACTGCGCGCGAGGGCGGGGAAGATCGCGGCGTCCTCGCTGGTGTGATGGTGCGTCAGCCCGTCGCAGAAGGCCAGACAGTGCTGGCGCAGCTGCAGCCCGAGCGTGGCCGGTCGGCCCGGGAGGTGGGCGTGCGCCTCCTCCCGTACGTGGCGCAGCTGCGCGCGCAGCCAGGTGTGCGACTCCAGCAGCTTGTCGGCGAGGTTGCGCGCCACCGGGGCCGGGCTGTCGGAGGGAGGTTCGGGCCGTTCCAGGACGATCACCGGCAACTCCCGGTCGGTGTGAGCCTGGTAGTCGCCATAGCCAGGGGCCTTCCGGACGACGGCGGCGAACAGCCGTTCCCGGCGGGCGCCTTCAGCGGGTACGGCGACGGTGTCGAAAGCCTCGGTTCCGAGCTCGACCCGGACCACCGGGTGAGCGAGGAGGTTGCGGTACCACTGGGGGTGCTCCGGCGCCCCGGCGGCCGAGGCGACGACCAGGAGCAGCCCCTCCGCCCGGACGTATCCGAGCGGCACGGTGTGCGGCCGCCCGGAGCGCGCCCCGGTGGTGGTCAGCAACAGCAGGTCGCCGCCCTCGAACGGGCCGCCGACCCGGCCGTCGTTGGCGCGGAACTCCTCGATGACGTTCAGATTGAAAGACATGGGCATGCGTGTGTGATGGATCTCCGGAGAGGAAAGGGGAGTTGCGGCCACCCATGGTGCCGGTGCCGGAGCCGGTGGTACGGCTGGTCGTGCGTCCGGCGACCTTCGTCGCAGGACGCGCCTCGCGCACGCGGGCACCGCGGTGACAGCCTGGCGTCAGATCAGGGAAGCGGAGAGAGTGCTCATCGCGCATCGTCCCTTCGGAAAGGTGCTCGCTCGGCTGCCGGCCGGCCCACTGCTCTGTGGCCGACGCCGCGCTGCACGCCCCCATTAGAGCCAGGCCGCGGACGCGCTGTCAACGAGCACGACCGCCGCCCGAGGAGAGCCGGAACCGCCGTGGAACACGTGCTGGACCTCGACGCCGCCGCCGCGCTCCCCCTGGAGGCGGCGGCGCGTCGGGTCCGGGCGGTCTCCGTCAGCGCAGGTGGTCGACCAGGCCGGCCGGTTTGAGTCCGGCGGCGTCGGCGGCGGCCAGGGCGCGCTGGAGGTCGGCGGCGAGGGTGTCGGTCCAGTGCATCAGCACGACGTCGCCCGGCTGCAGCAGGCCAGGGTGCCAGATGTTGGCGGCGCCCCAGCTGAAGTCCGCGTCGGCGGTGAGCACGGTGCGGATGCCGCAGTTGGCGGCGGCCTGCAGGGTGTCGGCGTTCCAGGCGAAGTACGGCGGGCGGAAGAAGACCGGTGCGGTGCCGAAGAGGCGGGTCATGGTGTCACGGGCGTCGCAGATCTCGACCTGCTGCCGGTCCATCGGGAGCTTGCTGAGGTCGGCGTGGGAGACGCTGTGGTCCTGGACCGAGGAGCCGGGCACGGCGGTGACCCGCTGGAAGAAGGCCGGATCGGTGGCGGCCGGCATCGGCAGCGGGAAGGCGGTGATCGGCAGCCGGTGGTCGGCGATGAACTGCTCCGCCTCGGGGGTGCGCTGCCAGCCGTCGTCCACGGTGAAGAAGACGACCTTGTCATTGGTGGGGACGGAGCCCGCGGCGACGGCCGGGGCGGGTGCGGGGCCGTCCACCCGGACGTCGTCCACGGAGAAGGGGCCCTGCTGGTACCAGCCGTGCACGTACAGCCGGATGGTGCGCGCGTTCGGGCCGGTGGTGAACCGGGTGCTCAGCCGTTGCCAGCCGCCCCCGGTGGTCTCCGTCCAGGCGGGGGCGACGTCCCTGCCGGTGCCGGTGGCGCCCAGGTGGACGAACGTGCCGCGCACCCACGCGGAGGCCGTGTAGGTGGTGCCGGGCCGGACCGCGACGGTCTGCGCGCACTCGCCGGTGGACTCGGCGTTCGCCGGGGTGACGGTGAGCGCGGAGGTGCCGGCGTGCGGGGCGGTGGTGGTGACGGCCGCTTCGGCCGGGCCGCCGGTGCAGTTCCAGCCGGGGACGCTGCCCCAGTCGGCGAGGTCGGGGGAGGGCACCTCGAAGCCGGGGTTGGTGGCGAGGTTGACGGTCGGGGGAGCGTCGGCGGAGGCCACCGGTGTGGCGAGACCGGTGAGCAGCGCGACCGAGGCGGCCAGCGCGGACAGGCGCGTGGACATCGACACGTGAGGACTCCAGCAGGTGGGGGCACGCCCGTGGGGAGGGCGTGAGCGGAATCGGACCGTGGAACTCCGAGTCGTGGACTCTGCGCCATGGAACGCTGAGCCGTGGAACTCCGGGTCGTCGCAACAATGGACTAGACCAATGAGGCCGTCAAGGGAACGGTGGATGAACCCCGCGGCCGTCACGCGGCCGTCGCGCCTGCGACACAAGGGGAAAGACGGAGCGTCAGGGGTCGAACGGGAAAGCCCGGTTCAGGACAGGTACAGCTCCTCGATGTCCGTCGCGTAGTACTCCGCGATCGCCGTCCGCCGCAGCTTGAGCGAGGGGGTCAGCAGTCCCTGCTCCTGGCTGAACTCCCTTGGCATCAGCCGGAAAGCGCGGATCGACTCGGCCCGTGAGACCGCGGTGTTCGCGGCCGCCACCGCACGCTGGATCTCCACGTGCAGCTCCTCGTCCACGAGCACCGTCCACGGGTCCGGCTGCTCCCGCCCGCGGGTCTTCAGCCAGTGCGCCAGCGCCGCCGGTTCGAGCGTGATCAGTGCGGCCACGTAAGGGCGGTCGTCGCCCACCACCAGGCACTGGGAGATCAGCGGGTGTGCCTCGACCCGCTCCTCCAAGGCCGCCGGGGCCAGGTTCTTGCCGCTGCTGGTGACGATCAGGTCCTTCTTGCGGCCGGTGATCGTGAGGTAGCCGTCCCCGTCCAGCCGGCCCAGGTCGCCGGTCGCGAACCAGCCGTCGACCAGGGACTCGGCCGTGCACCGCGGATGGTTGAGGTAGCCGCCGAAGACCGAGCCGCCGCGCACCCACACCTCGCCGTCGTCCGCGATCGCCACCGAGGCGCCAGGCACCGGCTGTCCGACCGTGCCGAGCTTCTGCCGTCCGGGCGGGTTGGCGGTGATCGCGGCGGTGGTCTCGGTCAGCCCGTAGCCCTCGTACAGCTGGAGGCCGGCGCCGGTGAAGAACAGGCCCAGTTCGCGCCGGAGCGTGGAGCCGCCGCACATCACGCTGCGCACCCGGCCGCCGAGCACCGCCCGCAGTCTCGGGTAGACGGTCCGCTCGTACGCGAGGTGGCGCAGCCGCAGGGCCGCGCCCGGGCCGGGACCGCGACCGAAGGCCTTCTGCTCCCGGGCGGCGGCCCAGTCGACGGCCACCTGCCGGGCCTGTTCGAAGAGTTCGCCGCGGCCGGCGTCCTCGGCGGCCCGCCGGGCCTGCTGGAAGATCTTCTCGAAGACGTACGGGACGGCGTGCAGGAAGGTCGGACGGAAGGTCTGCAGCGCGGGCAGCAGCGCGTCGGTGGAGACCTCGGGGATGTGGCCGATCCGGAAGCCGCCCCGGATCGCCGCGATCTGCACGGCCCGCCCGTAGACGTGTGCGAGCGGCAGGAACAGCAGGGTGGCGGGGCGGCCGCCGGCGGTGTCGCGCAGGGCGTCCCCCCAGCCGGCGAGCAGGGCGTCGGCCTCGGCGGCCAGGTTGGCGTGGGTGATCAGGCAGCCCTTGGGGCGGCCGGTGGTGCCCGAGGTGTAGACGACCGTGGCGATGTTCTCGGCGGCGACGCCGAGGCGCTGGCGGTGCACCAGGGAGTCGGGCACACCGAGGCCGTCCTCGGTGATCGCGGCGATGCAGTCGCGGTCCAGCTGCCAGATGCCGGTGAGGTCGGGCAGCGCGTCACAGACCGCGCCGACCGTCATCGCGGCGTCCTCGTCCTCGACCAGGCAGGCCACCGCCTGGGTCTCGGCGAGGATCCAGCGCACCTGTTCGGCGGCGGCGGTGGGGTAGACCGGGACGGTGATCGCGCCGATCGACCAGAGTGCGTAGTCGAACAGCGTCCACTCGTAGCGGGTGCGGGACATCAGGGCGACCCGGTCGCCGTAGCGCACGCCGTGGGTGAGCAGGCCCTTGGCCAGGGCGAGCACCTGGTCCCGGAACTCCCGGGCGGTGACGTCCCGCCACTGCCCGTCCTCGGCCCGCCAGGACAGCTGGACCAGGCCGGGGGCGCGCTCGGCGGTGTCGTAGAGGGAGTCGGCGAGTCCTCCGGTGGCCTCGGGCGCGGCCGGGGCGGGGGTGGTGAACTCGCGCACGGTCCTCCCCAGTTCGGTGCCGGTAGTACGGGGTGCGCCGAAACTATCGGATCGCCCTGTCACTGCCCAGGGTTGTGGCGGTGACACGACGGGATCGGCACGGTCCCCCTCCGATGGTGTCGCGCCCGGGGAGGCGCGGGGGAGGCGCGGGGGAGGAACCGCGGAGGCCGGGGGGTCTCGTGTCAACCCGGTATTCCGGGCATGTGTGAACGATTCGGACGCGAAGCGGAGGCGGGGACGACCGGTTTCTGACGTGTGCGGGACGAGACCGGTCAGTGGACTGGTTCGCCCCTCGAACGAGTGGTGGGGGCGTAGTAGAGTCTCGCAGACCTGTGGCCGGGAGCCCCTCCTCCGACGTGTCCCCCAGCACCCTCCACGCCGCCCCCGCGCCACTCCGAACCGCCCCGGCCAGCCCTCGACACCGTTCCTCCACCGCCCCGTCGCTCCCCGTCCGCGCCTGGCACTTCCCGACCGAGGACTCCATGCGTCTGCGCAGCAGCTCGATCCGCGCGAAGATCATCGCGCTGCTCCTGGTGCCCATCGTCGCGCTCACCGCCCTGTGGGCGTACGCGACGGTCGCCACCACGGGGGACGTCTGGAACCAGCTCGGGATCAGTCGTACGTACAAGGAGTTCGCGGGCCCGGTCGACCAGTACACCGGCGACCTGCAGAACGAGCGCCGCGCCGCCGTCCAGCGGCTGGCCGACCCGCGCTCGCCGGCCGCCAGGGAGGCCTACGAGCGGGCCAAGGCCGCCACCGACCACAGCCTGGACGTGCTGCGGCAGAAGAAGGACAGCTCCGCCGGCAAGCTCTCCGCCCCCCAGCGCGGCCGCTTCGTGCAGATCATCGCCGCAGCCGACCAGATCGGACCGCTGCGCGCCCAGGTCGGCCGCTCCGCGCTGAACTGGGAGTTCGCGCTGGACCAGTACAGCGACCTGGTCAAGCCGGTGTTCGGCTTCCGGTCCGCCTACGTCGCCCGGCAGAGCGGGCAGCTCCCGCGCCAGGGCACCATCCTGATCGAGCTGGTGCGCGCCCGCGAGTACCTGTCGCAGGAGGACGCGGCGATGGAGGGCCTGCGCACCGGCGCCGCCAAGCCCACCGCCGAGCAGTACCAGGTCGCGCTGGACGCCCTGCACAACCAGCAGGCGCTGTTCACCGTCTACGTCGCCGAACTCGAACCCGCCGACCAGTCCGACTACATCGCGCTGCGCGGCGGCGAGGCCTGGGGCGCGCTGGCCCGCGCCGAGGCGGACTTCGTCGGCGCCGGCGGCCCCGACCGGGTGGTCCAGGCGCTCAACAGCGACTCCTGGCGGGAGACCGCCGACCGGGCGCTCGGCGACCTCGCCTCGATCAACAGCCGGATCTCCGCCGGGCTGGACGAGCGCGCGCGGTCCGCCGCGGTGGGACTGCTGTGGCGCGGCGGCATCGCCGGTGCGGTCGGCCTGGTCGCGGTCGTGCTGTCGATCATGATCTCGTTCCGGATCGGCCGCGGCCTCGCCCGCGAGCTGATCGGCCTGCGCAACGCGGCCGACGAGCTGGCCGGCACCCGGCTGCCGTCCGTCATGCTGCGGCTGCGCCGCGGCGAACCGGTGGACGTGGCCACCGAGGCCCCCGAGCTGCACTTCGGGGACGCCGAGATCGGCCAGGTCGGCCAGGCGTTCAACGCGGTGCAGAGGGCCGCGGTCGAGGCCGCCGTCGAACAGGCCGAACTGCGGCGCGGGGTCTCGGCGGTGTTCGTCAACCTGGCCCGGCGCAGCCAGGTTCTGCTGCACCGCCAGCTCACCCTGCTGGACACCATGGAGCGCCGCACCGAGGACCCGGCCGAGCTGGAAGACCTCTTCAAGGTCGACCACCTCACCACCCGCATGCGCCGGCACGCCGAGGGCCTGATCATCCTGGCCGGCGGCTCGCCCGGGCGCGCCTGGCGCAAGCCGGTCCGGATGGTGGACGTGGTCCGGGCGGCGGTCGGCGAGGTCGAGGACTACGCCCGGGTGATCGTCCGGCCGTTCCCCGGCACCGGCCTGCTCGGCAGCGCCGTCGCGGACGTCACCCACCTGGTCGCCGAACTCGTCGAGAACGCCGCGGTGTTCTCTCCGCCGAACACCCAGGTCACCGTCCAGGGCGAGGTGGTGGCGCACGGCTTCGCGCTGGAGATCGACGACCGCGGCCTCGGGCTGAGCGAGCAGCTGCTCGCCGAGATCAACGAACGCCTCGCCGTGGAGCAGGAGTTCGACCTCGCCGACACCGACCGGCTGGGCCTGTTCGTGGTCAGCCGACTGGCCCGGCGACACGGCATCCGGGTGCACCTGCGGCCGTCCCCGTACGGCGGGACGACGGCGGTGGTGCTGATCCCGCGCGAACTGCTCGCGGAGGCGCCGGACGGGATGCCGGAGCCGGGCACGGCCGGGCAGCGGCCGACGGCGGGCGGGCGGCGCGGACAGCGGGACCTGGTCGCCGTGCCCGGGTCGGGGGGTGCCTCCGCGTCGGCGTCCGGGGCCGGCTCCGCCGGTGCCGGTACGAGGGCCGGTGGTGCGGGAGCCGGCACCGGTGGCGGGTCGGGAGGCCGGCACCGCGGGACGACGAGCGGGCCGAGGCCCTCCACGCCGGAGGCGGGCCGTACGGTGGGCGGGCTGCCGCGCCGGGCCTCGCGGAACAAGGGCGGGCCGGTGCTGGTTCCGGCGCCCGCGGCGGAGACCGAGGACGCGCCGGGGACGGGGCGGCACCGGCGGGAGGACGTCGTGGTGGCTGCGGCCGAGGTGGCCGTCGCGGCCGCCGGGGCCGTCCCGCCGGCCGGGGCCGCCGAAGCCGCTGAAGCCGTCGGGCTGACCGACCCGGCTGCGGCTGCACCTGTGGGTGCCGCGCCCCGGACGGCGGGCGGCCTGCCCCGGCGGGTCCGGCAGGCGAACCTGGCGCCGCAGCTCAGGGAGCAGCTCACCGAGCAGCTGAAGGAACGGTTCCGCAACGGGGTCGGGGCCGTCGAGGCCGGGGGAGCCCCGGCCGGAAACGCCCAGGACGGCCGGGGCTCCCACGACGGCGGGGAGAGCCGGGAGGCCCGGGAGCGTTCGCCCGAGGAAGCCCGGGCCACCTTCGCCTCGTTCCAGCGCGGCTTCACCAGGGGGCGCGGTGCCACGGTTCCGGCGGACCGTACGGGCGCGCCCTCGGACCGCACCGGTGCTCCGTTGACGGATCCTCCCGGCACACCCGACGATCGTGCCGTGCGGGGGAACGGGCGGTCCACCGCCGTACCGGCCTGGCAGCCGCCGGACCGGTCCCGGCGGGCGATCGGCCCGGCGCCCGCCCCGGCGGCGCTGCCCGCGCCGCAGGACACCCGCCGGGCATCGCTCGTCCGTCGGGTGCCGCCCGGGCAGCCGGTCCGCCGGAGCCCGGACACCGGTGCGCCCGCACCGCCCGTCGTACCCGCACCACGCGTTGTACCCGCACCACCCGCACCACCCGCACCACCCGCTCCAGCGGAAGGAACTGATTCATGACCACGTCGATGCAGTCGTCCGGGGACCTCAACTGGCTCCTGGACGACCTGGTGGGGCGCGTCGCGGCCCTCCGGCACGCGGTGATCCTCTCCAACGACGGCCTGGCCACCGGTGCCTCCCGTGACCTCGACCGCGAGGACGCCGAACACCTGGCCGCCGTCGCCGCCGGGTTCCACAGCCTGGCGAAGGGTGCCGGCGGGCACTTCAAGGTCGGCGGCGTCCGACAGACCATGGTGGAGCTGGACGAGGCCTTCCTGTTCATCACGGCCGCCGGCGACGGCAGCTGCCTGGCCGTGCTGAGCGAGGCCGAGGCGGACATCGGCCAGATCGCGTACGAGATGGCGCTGCTGGTCAAGCGGGTCGGCGAGCACATGGCCGCCGAGCCGCGCACCGAAACCGCCCCGCCGGTGAGATGAGCGGTCCGATGGCGGATCCGAAGGCGGATGTGCCGGACGGCCCGGAGCCGCCGGACGGCCCCCAGGTGCCGGTGGGCACGGTCGGGCCGTCCGGCGCCGGCGATTCGGACGGTTCGGACCGCCCGGAGGCGGCGGCGGAGGACGGGCGGGCGGACCCGGACGGGCCCGAGGTCGACCTGTTCCGGCCGCGAACCCCGGTCGACGACCGCTGGTTCGACGACGAGGCCGGTCCGGTGGTGCGGCTCTACTCGATGACCCGCGGCCGCACCCGGCCGGTCGAGGAGGGGCTGTTCGACCTGATCTCGCTGGTCACCGCCGCCGATCCCGGGCCGGTCGCGGGGGTCGTGCCCGCGCACGTCCTCGACCCGGAGCACCAGACGCTGCTCACCCTGTGCCGGCGCGAGCCGCTCTCCGTCGCCGAGCTCGGCTCCTTCACCGACCTGCCGGTCAGCGTGGTGCGGGTGCTGCTCGGCGACCTCTACGACGCCGAGCTGATCAGCGTCACCCGACCCGTTCCGCTCGCCGAGCTGCCGGACGAGCGCCTGCTGCGAGACGTGATCAATGGACTCCGTGCGCTCTGACCCCCACCCCCGCCCGGACGGCACCGCGCCGCACCCGGACGGCACCGCGCCGCACCCGGACGGCACCGCGCCGCACCCGGACGGCACCGCGCCCCACCCGGACGGCACCGCGCCCCACCCGGCGAACGCCAACGACCCGCGCTGGCGCGGCGGTCCGGCCGTCGCGGTGAAGATCCTGGTCGCGGGCGGCTTCGGCGCGGGCAAGACCACCCTGGTCGGCTCGGTCAGCGAGATCCGGCCGCTGCGCACCGAGGAGGAGCTCAGCGAGCTGGGCCGTCCGGTGGACGACACCTCGGGGGTGGAGGCGAAGCGCACCACCACCGTCGCGATGGACTTCGGCCGGATCGACCTGCGGCCGGGCCTCGCGCTCTACCTGTTCGGCACGCCCGGGCAGGACCGGTTCTGGTTCGTCTGGGACGAGCTGGCCCGCGGTGCGCTCGGCGCCTTGGTGCTCGCGGACACCCGTCGACTGGCCGACTGCTTCCCGTCGGTCGACTTCTTCGAGCAGCGCGGCATCCCGTTCCTGGTCGCGGTGAACTGCTTCGAGGGCACCGAGCGGTTCGCGCCGGACGAGGTCCGCGAGGCGCTCGACCTCGACCCGGACATCCCGGTGCTGCTCTGCGATGCGCGGCTGCGGCAGGACGGCAAGGACCTGCTCGTCGCGCTGGTCGAGCACGCCGCCGCCCACCGGTACCGCCGCGCCCCGGTCGGCGCCTGAGGACGGTTCGGTTCCGGCTCGACGCCGTCCCGGCCGGGGCCGGTCGGGGTGGGTCGGGGCCGGACGCGACCGGATGACGGCCGCGACGCCGGTCGGACGGCGTTTTGTGCGACGGCTCGGCAGATGGGCGCGTCGACCTCCCCGTTCCGGCCGACGTCTCATCCGGCCGTCCGCATCCCGGACGATCACTGCGCCGAAGGTTGCCTAGACCGGCCCGGCCGTGGAAGGCTCTGTGGACGAAGGCCGCCCGGCCATGCCGTCGGGAGTGCCGGAAACGCCCCGTTCACGCGGGCGTTGAGACCGGCGGACGGCCTTCGGCGAACCGGCGAGGCATTGTCGGCGGGCACCGGCAGCGGTGCGCCGCCGTGTGGAGAACGAGGGGGAGGGCAGCAGGATGAGCGTCGGCCGACGACACGTCATCACCGCGGTGCCCGGCTCCCCGGTGCCCGGTGTCCTCATGTCCGGCGCTGCCGTGCCCGGTACCGCCGTGCCCGGTGCCGCCGATCCGGCGCTCACCGTCCGCCGCCACATCGACCACGCGCTGATCTGCAGCGCGTGTTGTCGCTGACCGGCCTGACCTTCCCGGTACGTCCTCCGGCGCTCCCGGCCCACCCGGCCCACCGCCCGACGCACCGCCGAAACCCGTCGACCAGGCCGTAGCGGACCGCCCGTCCGGCGTGCCCGCGGCCGACCAACCGGACCCGCCCAGCGGAGAGACCACCAGTGAACATCGTCTGCCCCAGCACCGCCCCCGGCGTCGCCGGCCGTACCCGAACGACCGGGACGGCCCCCGCGATGTGCGCGGGTGGACGGACCGGACGGTGGAACCGGTGCGGGAGCCGCGCCGTGGACAGCCGTCGGGATCGCCTCGACCTCGAACCGTTCTGGCCGTCCCGGCAGCCGCACCTGTTCGATCAGACGTGTCCCGGCTCGCCCAGCGCGTCCCGGCCCTCCGCCCGCTGACCCGGTTCGGTCCGGCCCAGCCCAGGCAGTACGCCCGGTCGACGCGCAGACGACTCCACCCCGTCCGTCACGCGCGAAATGAGCGGCACACCATGTCTTCTTCTTCCACGGCCACCCTTCCCCTGCCCGCCGCGACCCCGCACCTGCGCGCGGTCCGCTCTGTCCCGCCGGTCTCCACCGTCCCACCGGTCTCCTCCGTCCCCGCCACCGTGCCGGTCGGTCCCGGCACGTCCGGGGCCGCGGGACCGTCCGTCCCCCCGGTGTCGGTGTCCGACCGATGGCCCGGGGCAGCGGCCCGCCCGCCCCATGCCGGGCCGGCCCGCCCGGCGGCCGTCCCCGCGCCCGTCCCGCAGCCGGGTGTGGCGGTCCCGCAGGTGCCCCAGTCGCTGCTCGCCGCGCTGCCGGAGGGAGCGGCCGTCGTCGCCACCCTGCCGCAGGGCGTGTTGCCGCAGGGGCTGCTCGCCCAGTACGGCACGCAGTTCGGCGGCCTGAACGGCGGCCCGATGGTCGGGTACCTGGTGCTGGTGCCGGCCGAAAGCCCGGTGGCGGGGGCCGGCGGCCTGTCCGGGGTTCCGGTCGGTGTCGGGGCCACCGGCTCCGCAGCGGCCCACGCCGTCCCCGGTGCGCAGCCGGCGACCGGCGGGCCCGGTGCCCAGACCGTGACGGGGGTCCGTTCGGCCCGCCCGGCCGCGCGCGGCATCTCCGTCGACACCGAGCGGCGCAACGCCTACGTCGACGGGCGGCTGCTCGACCTCACCTACCTGGAGTTCGAGCTGCTGGCCCACCTCACCGAGCACCCGCAGCGGGTGCACACCCGGGACCACCTGGTCTCCTCGGTCTGGGGCTACGGCCACGTCGGGGACGGGCGGACGGTCGACGTGCACGTCGCCCGGCTGCGCCGCAAGCTCGGAACGGCCTACCGGGACACCATCGTGACGGTCCGCCGGGTCGGCTACAAGTACACCCCGGCCACGGTCTGACGGGCTGGTACGACGGCCGGTCCGAAGGCCGGCCGTCGAAGGCCGGCCGTCGAAGGTCGGTCGAAGCAGCGGGCCGCTCGTCCTGACGCGGACGGGCGGCCCGCTGCTTCGTCGTGTTCCGGTGGACCGTCAGGGGCGCTGGTCCGGCGCAAGCAGGAGGACGGCGAGGGCGTCGGCGCAGCTGCGGGCGTGGCCGAGGAACCGGTCCAGCCGGTCGTCGGTGAGGTGCGCGGGCGTCGAGCGGACCGCCAGGGCGAACCGGGCCTGCCCGGCGGCGTCCAGGACGGGCACGGCCACCGTCCGCACCCCGGCGGCCGACTCGCCGTCGTTGAGGGCGTAGCCGGCCGCCCGGACTTTTGCCAACTCCTCCTCCAGGAGCGACGGTTCGGTGATCGTGCGGTCGGTGAACGAGGGCAGCGGACCGAGCGTCGACGGTGCCGTCACGCCCGGGCGGGGCCAGGCCAGCAGGACCTTGCCGAGCGCGGTGGAGTGCAGCGGGCGGCGCAGGCCCAGCCCGGTGTCCGGGCGGACCGAGCCGCCGACCAGGATCACCGCGTGCGCGCCGCTGCGGATCGCCAGATCGGCCGTCGCCTTGGTGCGCCGGGACAGCAGCTCAAGCTCGGGCCCGGCGAGGTGCAGCCCGCGCTGGTGGAAGGTGAGCTGGCCGAGTTCGGCGACGGCCGGGCCGAGCCGGTAGCGCGCGGTCTGTTCGTCCTGCTCCAGGAACCCGGCGCTGACCAGCGTGCGGGCCAGCCGGTGTGCGGTGGAGACCGACAGGCCCATCCGGCGGGCCAGGTCCGAGGCGCTCAGGTCGGGGCCGTTGTCGTGGAAGCAGTGCAGCAGCCCGAGCGCGCGCTGGACGGCCTGCGCACCGGCCGGCGGACTCTGGACGGCGGTGGCGGCCTCGGCCATGGCACCTCGCGTTTCGGTTCGGGACTCCGGGCGGGCGGCCGGAGGCGGTCTCAGCGTAGGGCAGCCGGTGCTGCGGGAATGTGTCGACGACGTTGCAATGGAATGGCTTTGATGAACAACTGATCCCACCATGTGGCAAAGGCTTGCCTCCGGCTCGCCCGCCGTGGAACGCTCCTCGCATCGCGTCGGACGGCCACTCGGCCCAGGCGGCGCCCGCCCCGACTCTACGGAAGGAGAAGCACCGTGACGTCCCACCGGTGTCTCCCCTCCCGTGCGTGTTGTCGCTGACCGAACGTCTCCCGCGCCGCCTGCCCCTTTCCTGCATCGTGGCGTACAACTCCCTTGCGCACCAGGCCTTGTGGGCCGTCGTGCAGGTAATCGACCCCGAGTTTCTCCGGTTGCCGCCGGAGCCCCCGTGGAGGACCGACTCCGTTGTCCAGTCGCACCCACAGCGCTTCCGCGCTTCCCGACACCCTCTGGTTCACCCGCTGCCCGGTGCCCACCGCGACCGGGATTGCCGCCGACCAGGGGTGGCTCGCCCGCGAGTTCGCCGCTGACGGCATCGCGATCCGCTCGCTGCAGGATGCTCCGCCCGAGGTGGCCGCGGACCACCACTACACCCACGCGCTGACCGGCCTGTTCCGGGAGGGTGGCAACGTCCCCGCGCTGTGGGCCCGTTCGCGCGGTGAGGCGACCAGGCTGATCGGTCTCACCTGGATCGAGGAGCACCAGGCGGTGCTGGTGCGGGCCGGTAGCGGCATCACCGGACCAGGGCAGCTGCGCGGACTGCGGCTGGCGATCCCACGTCATGACATCGGCATCGACTTCTGGCGGGCGATGGCGCTGGCCGGCTTCCGTGGCGCTCTCGGGCTCGCGGGCCTCACCCTGGCGGACGCCGAGCTGGTGGACGTCCCCGGCGCCCCGGGCGGCGGGCAGTGGTCCGCCGAGCTGGCCGCGCTGCGGCACGGCACGGTGGACGCGGTGTACGTGAAGGGGGCGCTCGCCGTCGAGGCGGCCCGCCGGATCGGCGCCGAGGTGGCCGTGGAACTGGACGCGGCGCCGGACCGCAGGGCCCGGGTCAACAACGGCACGCCCCGGCCGATCACCGTCCACCAGCGGCTGCTGGACGAGCAGCCCGAGCTGGTCGCCCGTTTCCTCGCCGTGCTGCTGGAGGCCGCCGACTGGGCGGCGGAGCACCCGGAGGAGGTGGTCCGGATCCTGCAGGCCGAGACCGGTGCCGGGGCCGAGGGCGTCGTGGGGGCCTACGCACCGGGCAGCCACCGCACCCTGTACCTGGACCTGTCGGCGGAGCGGCTGGAGTTGCTGGCGCTGCAGGAACGATTCCTCGGGGAGCAGGGATTTCTCGTCGCGCCGGTGGACGTCCAGGCGTGGGCCGACCCGGAGCCGCTCCGTGCGGCCCGCGAGCTGCTGCGTGAGCGGCGTGCGGGTGCGGGTGCTGGTGCCGGTGGTGAGGCGGTTGCCGGAGCCGGTGCCGGTGCTGTTCGCAGCACAGACTTCGGATAACAGCCTTCAGCTAACAGATTTCGAAAGTTGTCAGCTGTCTGCTGTCATCTGTCACTTGTTTGGAGAGCCCGTGAAGACCCCCCGCCTCGCCCTCGCCGCCACCGCGCTGCTCGCCTCCACCGCCCTGGCCGCCTGCGGCTCGTCCGCCGACGGGGCCAAGGCCTCCGCCGGAGACGGGACCGGCGGAAAGGCCGACGTGGCGCTCCGGCTGCCCGACCCCGGCAACAACGGCTTCCTCGCCCGCGGCAAGAAGGACGGCTCGCTGGACCGGGCCCTGGCCGCCGTCCACGCCAAGGTCGCCTGGACCGGCAGCGCCGGCCCCTTCGCCCCCGCCGCCCAGGCCCTCTCCGCCGACCAACTGGACGTCGCCCAGGGCTCGATCACCTCGGCCGTCGCCGCGCTGGCCCAGAAGCCCGGCTTCAGGCTGTTCGCCCAGACCGCGCCCGACGGCGTCGGCGAGGGAATCCTGGTGAAGAACGACTCGCCCATCAAGTCCGTCCAGGACCTCGTCGGCCGGAAGGTCGCCGTCTCCCAGGGCGGAACCAGCGAGTACCTGCTGCTCAAGGCGCTGGCGAAGAACGGGATCCCGGCCGACAAGGTGGAGCGGGTCTACCTGCGTGCCGACCAGACCTCCGGGGTCTTCAACTCCGGGCAGGTGGACGCCTGGGCGACCTGGAACACCTTCTCGACGCCCGCCATCGCCAATGCCGGTGCGCACTTCCTGGTCAACGGCCAGGAGGTCGGCTCCGACAACTACGCCGTCTGGGCGGTGCGCACCGGCTTCGCCGAGAAGCACCCCGCGGTGGTCAAGGCCTTCTACACCTACCTGCGGGAGAACGGCGAGAGGGAGAAGGCCGACCCGGCCGGCTACCTCAACGTGTTCACCGACGCGGGCCCGACCGCCGTCACCCCCGCCGAGAAGGACGTCGCGGTGAACGTCAGCAGGCAGGGCGCTCCGGCCGACGCCATATCCGACGCCGACATCGCCCGCTTCGGGACGGTCGCCCAGTTCTTCGCCGATCAGAAGGTCACCAAGCAACTGGTGGACGTCAAGCCGTACCTGATCGACGTCAACAAGCTCGGGGACGGCGCCAAGTGACCACGACGACCGAGAAGTTCACGCCCGCCGACACCCGG
This sequence comes from Kitasatospora sp. NPDC093102, assembly GCF_040683915.1. Lineage (NCBI taxonomy): Bacteria > Bacillati > Actinomycetota > Actinomycetes > Kitasatosporales > Streptomycetaceae > Kitasatospora > Kitasatospora sp. NPDC093102. Next base: position 230,079 of record NZ_JBFBFA010000006.1, read on the forward strand.
GCGGCGCTGGACGCCGGCCTGGTTGCCCCGCAGAGCCGGCGGCGCCGGCCGCGCCCCCGCGCGCTCGCCGTGACCCTGCGGACCATCGGTCCGCTCGCCCTGCTCGGCGGCTGGGCCATCGCCTCCGCCACCGGCGCACTCACCCAGGACGTACTCGCCTCGCCCACCCAGGTAGCCGAGGCCGTCGGGGAGTTGTGGGGAAACGGCCAGCTGACCGACGCCCTGTCCGTCTCCCTCACCCGCGCCGGGCTCGGCCTGTTCTTCGGTGCGACCACCGGACTGGTGCTCGGCGTGGTCACCGGATTCACCCGCCTCGGCGAGGAGTTGCTCGACTCCGCGATCCAGGTCCTGCGCACCGTACCGTTCCTGGCCCTCGTCCCACTGTTCATGGTGTGGTTCGGCATCACCGAGACCGCGAAGGTCGCCCTGATCGCGGTCGCCACCAGCTTCCCGATGTACGTGTCCGCCTCCGGCGGGGTCCGCAGCACCGACCGCAAGCTGGTCGAGGCGATGCGCAGCTTCGGCCTCGGCCGCTGGGCGATCGTGCGCACGGTCGTGCTGCCCGGCGCGCTGCCCTCGCTGCTGTCCGGACTGCGCCTGTCGATGACGCTCAGCGTGATCGCCCTGATCGCCGCCGAGGAGATCAACTCGACCGAGGGCATCGGGTACTTGATGGCCCAGGCGCAGAACTACTCGCGCACCGACGTCCTCGCCGTCTGCATCCTGATCTACGGGCTGCTCGGCCTCGGCGCCGACGGCATCGTCCGAGTCCTGGAGCGCGTGCTGATGCCGTGGCGCCAGGCCGTCCAGGGAGCGGCCCGATGACCGCCGACACGTCCACCACCGCCACGCTCTCCCCCTCTTCTCTTCCTTCCCCCTCGGCGGCCGAGGCGGCGGTCCCGGCCGTCCACCTGCGCGGTCTGCGCCGGGTGTTCGGCACCCGGGCCGTGCTCGACGGGGTCGACCTCTCCATCGCCCGCGGCGAGTTCGTCGCCCTGCTGGGCGCCAGTGGGACCGGCAAGACCACGCTGCTGCGGATCCTCGGGGCGCTGGACCGGGCAGGCGGGGGCACCGTGCTCGTCCCGCCGGTCCGTACCGTGGTGTTCCAGGAACCCCGGCTGGTGCCGTCCAAGCGGGTGTTGGCCAACGTCACGGTCGGCCTGCCGCGGGGCGCCGCGACCCGGGAGACCGGGTTGAAGGCGCTCGCCGAGGTCGGCCTGGAGCGGCATGCCGAGGCCTGGCCGGCCACCCTCTCGGGAGGTGAGGCACAGCGCGTCGCGCTCGCCCGGGCGCTCGTTCGGGAGCCACAGCTCCTTCTGCTCGACGAACCGTTCGCCGCACTGGACGCGCTCACCCGGCTGCGCATGCAGGACCTCGTCGGCGATCTGGTGCGCCGCCACCGCCCGGCGGTGCTGCTGGTCACCCACGACGTGGACGAGGCCGTACGGCTCGCCGACCGGGTCGTGGTGCTGCGCGAGGGCCTGCTCGCCCGGGACGAAGCCGTCACCGTCCAGCGTCCGCGCGACCCGGCCGATCCTGCCTTCGCCGACCTGCGGCGCCGCCTGCTCGCCGACCTCGGCGTCCACTGACGTCCGTGATCCCCCTGAAATGTCCCGGCATTCCCCCGATTCCTCCGACTTCCGACAAACCGAGCCCGCACCACCGGAGTTGACCAGATGACCGTCACCCTCGGCGTCCACGCCAGCAATCCCTCGCTCTACTACCTCGCCCGACTCCCGTACCTGGACGAGGAGCTGGCCCCGCTCGGCGAGACCGGCGCCTTCCACCACTACGCGGACGGCACCCGCACCGGCGCGCTGCTCGCCGAGGGCGTCATCGACTTCGGCGGTACCGGTTCCACCCCGCCGATCACCGCCCAGGCGGCCGGTCACGACCTGGTCTACGCGGCGGTCTCGGCGCCCCGCCCGGACCACGGCGCCTTGCTGGTGTCGGACTCCGGCCCGGTGCGGACGGTCGCGGACCTCAAGGGCACCACCGTCGTGCTCGCCGTGGGCTCCTGGCAGACCCACCTGCTCGCCAAGGCCCTGCACACGCAGGGGCTTTCGTACGGCGACGACGTCACCCCGGCGCGCCCGGCGGCCGGTGAGGACCAGGCCCGGCGGCTGCGCGACGGCGAGATCGCCGGCTGGATCGCCCAGGGTGCCGAACTCGCCGCGGCCCGCCGCAGCGGGGAGTTCCGCGAGCTGATCCGCACCGGCGACGTCACCACCGACCGCTCGGTGTTCTTCACCCGCCGGGACTTCGCGACCGAGCGCCCCGAGGTGATTGCCGCGATCGTGACCGCACTGCGCCGGGCGGATGCCTGGGCGGCCGCCAACCCGGCCGAGGCCGCCGCGATCGCTGCCGAGGAGCTGGGCGGCACGGCCGCCGACTGGCAGTCCGCGCTGGGCGCACTGCCCTGGCAGCTGGAGCCCGCCACCGCCGGGTTCGTCGCCGAGCAACAGGAGGCCGCGAACATCTTCCACGGTGTGGGCTTCATCGACCGGGCGCTGACCGTCTCCGACGCCCACCTCCCCGCGCTGGAGGCCCCGGTGGCCGCCGCGCTCGCGAAGGCGGTCTGACCCGTGGCCTCCGAAGTCCTCTGGTACATCATCCCTCGTGAGGGACACTACCCCTGGGAACCAGCCGGGCGTCGTCCGGTGGACCTCCGTTACCTCCAGCAACTGGCCGGCAGCGTCGAGCGGTTGGGCTACACCGGCGCCCTGCTCGCGACCGACCTGTACGACGTCTGGACGCTCGGCAGTGCGCTCGCGGCCGCCACCACCCCGGCCTTCAAACCGTTGCTGGCCGTCCACCCGGGGCTGGTCTCGCCCACCCTGCTGGCCAAGATGGCGCTCAGCTTCGACCACCTGCACGGCGGCCGGCTGCGCTTCAACGTGGTCAACGGCTCGACTGCGCAGCTGCGCGAGTACGGCCTGGACGTCGAGCACGACGACCGCTACCGGCTCAGCGGCGAGTACTGGTCGATCGTGAAGCGCCTCACGGCGGGCGAAGTCTTCGACCACGAGGGCGAGTTCTACGAGCTGAAGAACGCGGGTGCGAGTCTGCGCGACCTCACCCCGGTGCAGCCCGGCGGCATCCCGCTCTGGTTCGGCGGCAGCTCGGCGGCCGGCATCGAGATGGCGGCCCAGCACGTGGACGTCTACCTGACCTGGGGCGAGCCGCCGCACCTGCTCAAGGAGAAGCTGGACCTGGTCCGCGAGCGCGCCGCCGCCCACGGCCGGACCCTGCGGATCGGGCTGCGGCTGCACCTGATCGTCCGCGACACCGAGGACGAGGCCTGGGCGGCCGCCGACCGACTGCTGGACGTCACCAGCGAGGCGACCTACGCGCGCCGGCTGGGCGAGACGAAGGGGGAGGACGGGGTCGGCTGGCAGCGGCAGTTCCGCCAGCACGGCGGCAGGGTGCCGGCGCGGGCCCGGGAGCTGGAGGCCCACCCCAATCTCTGGCCGGGGATGAGCCTGTTCCGTCCCGGCCCGGGGACGGCGGTGGTCGGCTCGACGGCCCAGGTGATCGAGCGTCTGCAGGAGTTCGAGGCGCTGGGCGTCGACACCTTCATCCTCTCGGGCAACCCGCTGCTGGAGGAGGCCCACCGGGTTGCAGAAACGATTCTGCCCGCTCTGGGCATCAAGCGACCCTGACGGGTCGGCGGATGGGTCGGCGTCCGTCTGCCGGCCGCCGCCGGCCGGCGGACGGACGGGCTGACAGCTGACGGGCAACGGATAACAGATGACAGGTAACAGCTGACAGATTTCGAAATCTGTCAGCTGTTACCTGTCACCCGTCAACCCGTCGGCTGCCGCTCCGTCCCCTCAGCGGCTCAGCCGGTCGATCTCCGCCAGCTCCTCCGCCGTCAGCGGCCCTCCCGCCAGCGCGTCGAGGTTCTGGTCCAGCTGGGCCACGCTGCTCGCACCGATGATCACCGAGACCACCCGCGGATCCCGCAGCACCCAGCACAGCGCCAGCTGCGCCAGCGTCTGCCCGCGTCCCTCGGCGACCTTGGCCAGTGCCCGCAGCTGCTCCAACTTCGGCCCGGTCAGTGCCTCCTCGGTGAGGAACTTCCCGACCGACATCCGCGAGCCGGCCGGCACCTCACCGGACAGGTAGCGGTCGGTCAGCAGCCCCTGGGCCAGCGGCGAGTAGGCGATCAGGCTGGTCTGGGTGTCGCCCACCGCGTCCAGCACGCCGCCGTCCTCCACGTACCGGTTGAGGATCGAGTACGCCGACTGGTTCAGCAGCACCGGCGTCCCCAGCTCGCGCAGGATCGCCACCGCCTCCCGGTGCTGCTCCGCCGGGTAGTTGGAGATCGCCGCGTACAGCGCCTTGCCCGAGCGCACCGCGCTGTCCAGCGCCCCCATCGTCTCCTCGATCGGGGTGTCCGGGTCGTACCGGTGCGAGTAGAAGACGTCCACGTAGTCCAGCCCCATCCGGTCCAGCGACTGGTCGAGGCTGGCCAGCAGGTACTTGCGGCTGCCGCCGTTGCCGTACGGGCCGGGCCACATGTCCCAGCCGGCCTTGGTGGCGATGAACAGCTCGTCCCGGTACGGCCGGAAGTCCTGGGCGAACAGGTAGCCGAAGTTGCGCTCGGCACTGCCGTACGGCGGGCCGTAGTTGTTCGCCAGGTCGAAGTGGGTGACGCCCCGGTCGAAGGCCCGACGCAGCACCGCCCGCTGCACCTCCAGCGGCTGGGCGTCGCCGAAGTTGTGCCAGAGCCCGAGCGAGACGGCGGGCAGCTGGACGCCACTGCGGCCGGCTTTCCGATAGGTCATCGAGTCATAGCGGTCATCCGCGGCGAGGTAGCTCATGCCGGACATCTTGCCACCCGGGCGCGGCGGCTCAACCCCTTGCCCCCGCTTCCGGCCGGTGCCTATCCTCACGGAGGATCGTGTGTGTGCGAGGCGAGGGGGCGAGATGGCAGTCCGGACCGTGACCACCACCGCAGCCCGCTGTTGTTGTCGTCACCGCCGCAGCACCGACCGCTGACACCACCCGCGCGACCTGCCGCCCGAGCGGCCCGCCGCCCGCCCCGTCAGCCATGCCCGCCGGTGCCGTCCGTGAGAGCGCAGCGCCGGTTCACTTCCCGGTTCCCCGCGCTCTGCGCGGCTCACCGAGCCCCGGGACTCCACCCGACCCCTGCCGATCGTGTTCCGGGACCACTCCGAGCCCCTCCCGAGCACCCAAGGAGACCGCCGTGCGGTTCACCGTCTCGTCCCTCGTCGCCAACCCCCCCGACCCGGTCACCGGCGTCCGGCGCACCCCGCAGCAGAAGCTGCACAGCGTCATCGACCAGGCGGTCCTCGCCGAGCAACTCGGCTACGACGGCTTCGGTGTGGGGGAGCGGCACGGTGAGCCGTTCCTCTCCCCGGCACCGCCCCTGCTGCTCAGCGCCATCGCCGCCCGCACCTCCACCATCCGGCTGTTCACCACGGTGACGGTGCTGAGCATCCTCGACCCGGTCCGGGTCGCCGAGGACTATGCGATGCTCGACCAACTGTCCGGCGGGCGCCTAGAGTTGATCATCGGCAAGGGCAACGACCCGCGCCACTTCGGGATGTTCGGCCTCCCCGAGGAGCGACAGTGGGAGGCGCTCGCCGAGAACTACGCTCTGCTGCGCAGGCTCTGGCGCGAGGAGAAGGTGGCCTGGGAGGGCTCGACCCGCCCGCCGCTGAAGGACGCCACCGTCTGGCCGCGCCCACTCCAGGACCCGATCCCGGTGTGGCACGGCAGCGCGACCAGCACGCAGTCCACCGACCTCGCCGCCCGCCACGGCGACCCGCTCTTCTCCGCCAACTCCTTCCACCCGTTGGAGAAGTACCGGGCGCTGGTCGAGCACTACCGCGAGCGCTGGGAGCACTACGGGCACGACCCGGAGCGGGCCCGGGTGGGCGCGGGCTTCGGCGGACTGTACGTCGCCAAGCGTTCGCAGGACGCCGTCGAGGGCTTCCGCCCGTACTGGAACGCGCTGTTCGACTCGGCCGCCGGCCGGCACAACAACTCGCCGTTCCGGTCGCTGGAGGACGCGCTGGAGCGCGGTTCGGCGCTGGTCGGCAGCCCGCAGCAGGTGATCGAGAAGATCCACCGGTACCACGAGGCCTTCGGCAACGAGGTGGTCGGCATCGGGGTGGATGCGCTCACCGAAGGGGTGCAGCGCGAGCAGCTGGAGCTGTTCGCGAGCGAGGTGGCCCCGGAGATCCGCCGCGCGCTGCCGTAGCCGCCCGGGTCCGCCGCCCGCCCGCGCAGTGCGCCGTGCACCCCTACGCGGCGTGACGCCGGCCACCGTCCGTGACGTGACGCGCGCCACCGGGCGCGCCGGAGTGCCGTTCGGCGGTGCGGGGGATGACGAACGGTCGAGGGGCCGTGGCCGCCGGGGGGCGGCGCACGGCCCTCGATCGTTCCGGCCGGCGGGGGGGGGGATCCTCGGAGCTCGGGCGGAGTCCGCACTGGCCTTCTGTACCTACTGGTATGTACAGTGATCCGCATGAGCACCCAGGACCGCCTCATCGAGACCACCCAGGCCCTGCTCTGGGAGCGCGGCTACGTCGGCACCAGCCCCAAGGCCATCCAGCAGCGCTCCGGGGTCGGCCAGGGCAGCATGTACCACCACTTCACCGGCAAGCCCGACCTCGCGGCCGCCGCCCTGCGCCGCAGCGCCGAGCAGATGCGGGGCGTCGCCGAGGCCGATCTCGCCGCCCCCGGCACCGCCTACGACCGGATCGCCGCCTACCTGCACCGCGACCGCGACGTCCTGCGCGGCTGCCGGATCGGCCGGATGGCCCAGGACCCGGACGTGGTCTCCGACCCGCACCTGCGCGCGCCCGTCGAGGAGACCTTCGACTGGCTGCGCGGCCGCATCGCCGGACTGATCGCCGAAGGCCAGGCGGACGGCGAGTTCGCCCCCGGCCTGGACCCGGCCGACACCGCCGCCGCCGTGGTCGCCGTCGTCCAGGGCGGCTATGTCCTGGCCCGCGCCGCCGACAGCGCCGAGCCGTTCGACCGGGCCGTCCGCGGCGCCCTCGGCCTGCTCGCGACACACCGCACGGCCTGACCCGTAAGGCCTGACCCGCGCCGCCGGACCCGAAGACCTGCCGAACCCCAGGCACCCGTCGAACCCGCCGGACCCGCCGGACCCGTCGAACCCGAGGAGCCCGCCGTGCACGCCATGCAGTACGAGATCACCCTCCCCGCCGACTACGACATGGGCGTCATCCGCAAGCGGGTCGCCGACAAGGGCCACCTGCTCGACGCGTACCCGGGCCTCGGCCTCAAGGCCTACCTGGTCCGCGAGCGCGGTCGGCAGGGCTCGCCCGTCAACCAGTACGCGCCGCTCTACCTCTGGCGCACCGCCGAGGGCATGAACGGCTTCCTCTGGGGGCCGGGCTTCCGAGGCCTGAGCGCCGACTTCGGCCGCCCCGCCGTCCGGCACTGGCTCGGCGCGGGCCTGGCCCACGGCGCGCCGGCAGCGTCGGCACCCGCGGGGGAAACGGCCGGGCCGCCGACCACCGCCACCCGCGAGACCGTACGGCTGCCGGAAGCCGCCGACCCGGCCGAGGCCGTCGAGCGGGCGCTTGCCGACCTGCCTGCGCACCCGGCCCTGCACACCGCCGCCGTGGCCGTCGACCCGAGCCGCTGGGAACTGCTCCGCTTCGCCCTTTGGCACGGTCCGGCCCCCGAGGACGCGCCAGGCGTCCGGTACGAGGTGCTGCACCTGTCCCGCCCCGAACTCGACCGGCTGCCGGCCGGCCGCCACTGGTGAAAGGACCCACCGCCCCGATGCCCCCCGCGACTGCTCCCGCCGGCAGCGAACTCACCCGGGCCGCGCTCGACCGCGCGGCCGGCTACGCGCTGCTCGCCGACCTCGCCGGTCCGGGCGCCACCACCACCCTCGGTGGCCTGGACGCCCTCGCCCCCGGCTTCCCCGACTGGATCGTCACCAGTCTGTTCGGCGGCACCTACCAGCGCCCCGGCCTCGCCCTGCGCGACCGCCAGATCGCCAACCTGGCCGCCCTCACCGCCCTCGGCGGCGTCGAGCCGCAGCTTGCCGACCACGTCCGCTACAGCCGGCGGATCGGCCTGACGGAGGCGGAGATCACCGAGGTCATCGTTCACCTCGCCCCCTACGTGGGCCTCCCCAAGGCGCTGGCCGGCCTGCGCGTCGCCACTGCCACTTTCGCCGAGGCCACCGAGAGCGCCACCGAGAGCACTGCCGGGAGCGCGGCCACGAGCGCCACCGGCCCGGCCGCACCCGTTGAGACCGCACCCGTAGAGACCGCGGCCGAGACCGCCACCCAGGTCGCCGGCGAGGGGGCCAGGGCATGAGCCGTACCGTCCGCACCGTCCTCGGCGACCTGGCCCCCGCCGACCTCGGCACCACCGACTCCCACGACCACCTCTTCATCCGCAGCCCGCTGCTCCCCGGCCAGGAACTGGACGAACCGGTCGCCGCCGAGGACGTGCTGCGCGCCTACGCCACCGCCGGTGGCCGCACCTTCGTCCAGTGGACCCCGCTCGGCCTGGGCCGGGGCGCGGACTCCCTCGCCGTGCTCTCCCGTGCGACCGGCGTGCACATCGTCGCCGCCACCGGCGTGCACCAGGCGGTCCACTACGCGCCGGGCTTCTTCCCCGAGCCTCCCGAACCCACCGAATCCACCGAACCCACCGAACCCACCGAACCCACCGAACCCACCGAACCTGCCGTCCAGCCGGGCGAGAGCCCCGGCCCGTACGCCGACCTCGCGGAACGTTTCGTCGCCGAACTCACCACCGGTCTGCCCGGCGCGCCCGAGGGGGTCAGGGCCGGGCTGATCAAGATCGCGGACGACGCGGGGCCCACCACCCGGCACACCCGGTGGACGATGGCCGCTGCCGCCGAAGCCCACCACGCCACCGGCGCCCCGATCGCCGTCCACCTCGAAGCCGACGGCGCTCCGCACCGGGTCCTGCGCGGGCTGCACGACCGGCACGGCGTGCGGCCCGACCGGATCATCCTCGGCCACCTCACCCGGTTCCCCGACCGCGCGCTGCACCGCGCCCTGGCCGCCGAGGGGGTCCACCTCGCCCTGGACAGCCCTTCCCGGGCCGGCCATCACGCCGACCACCAGGCCTTCGACGTCATCGCCGACCTGGTCGAGGCGGGTCACGCCACCCAGCTGCTGCTCGGCGCCGACACCACCACCCGGACCGCCCGCGCGGCTGGCGGCCCGGTCCGCCTGCTCACCGACCTCGCCCCGCGCCTCGCCCGCAGCTACGGCCCCGAGCTGCCCGAGCTGCTCCTCACCACCAACCCGGCCGCCGCCTTCGCCGCCCACTGGCGCACGCCGTAGGGCTCCGCCGGCCCGGGCGCCTGGCCGGACGGGACGTCCCGAACGGCCGGAGCCGGGGGTGGGACGCACCACAGGCCGGGGAAGGGCCTGACGGCCATTGGGCGCGCCCTCTACTGTCCGGTGCATGGTGACGCCGACGCTCCGGAGCCTCATGACCGCCGACTGGCCGCTCTGGCGGGACCTCCGCCTCGCCGCCCTGACCGATGCGCCGGGCGCCTTCAAGGCCGGCCTCGCCGACTGGCACCAGGGCGGCGAGGACCGCTGGCGCGACCGGCTCCACCTCCCGGACGCCCACCACGTCGTGGCCTTCCTGGGCGACGGCCCGGTCGGCCTGGTCGGCGGTCTCCCCGGATCACCGGACGGCGTACGGGAGTTGCGCTCGCTCTGGGTCGCCCCACGGGCCCGCGGCCGGGGCGTCGCGGACCGGCTCATCGAGGAGGTGGAACGCTGGGCCCGGGCCACCGGCGGCATCACGCTGCGCCTCGCCGCGCTCCCCGGCAACCGGACGGCGCTCGCCCTCTACCGTCGCCACGGCTTCGTCCCGCTCGCGGAGCCCGGTGACCTGCTCACCGACGGGGTCACCCGGGAACTCCTCCTGGTGAAGCCCCTGCGGTGACGGCCGTCGTACCCGGCTCGGAAGCGGGGCAGCGGCCGGGCCCCGGCGTCCCCGTGCGGCGGCGCCGGGAGAACGCGGAAGCGGGGCCTGTGCCGTACGGGGGATGGCACAGGCCCCGCCGTCAACCGCACCGACCGGTCACATGTGGGTGCCGCCGTCGATGCGGAGCTCGGTACCGGTGACGAAGGCGCCGTCGTCGGAGGCGAGCATGGCGATCACGCCGGCCACCGTCTCCGGGCCGGCGAAGCCCTGGCCGAGGGCGGGGGAGAGCTTGGCCAGCAGGCTGAAGTCGGCGTCGGCGGGCAGGCCCGGGTTGTGGGTCATGCCGCTGTCGATGCTGCCCGGCGCGACGCAGACCGCGCGCAGGCCCTGCTTCGAGTACTCCGAGGCGATGGCGTGGGTGAAGGACTGGATGCCGCCCTTGGTCGCGGCGTACGCGGCCATGTAGGGGTGGGCGAAGCTCGCGGAGGTGGAGCTGAAGTTGACCACCACGCCCTTGCCGCCGGCGAGCAGCGCGGGGAGCGCCTCGCGGGTCATCAGGAAGGTGCCGGTGAGGTTCACCGCGAGGAGCTTGTTCCAGAACTCCAGGGTGGTCTCGTGGGTGTGCGAGGAGCGGAGGATGCCGGCCGCGTTGACCAGCACGTCCAGGCCGCCCAGGCCTGCGATCGCCTCGGCGACGCCGGCGACGACGGCCGCCTCGTCCGATATGTCCAGCACCTGGATGGTCAGGCGGTCCGCGGTCCCCTCGGTGGTGGCGCGGTCCAGGGTCTTCTTCAGGCCGTCCTCGTTGACGTCGACGGCGACGACCTTCCCGCCCTCGGCGAGGATCCGGTGGACGGTGGCCTGGCCGATGCCCGAGCCGCCGCCGGTGATCAGGACGTTCCGTCCGCTGAAGCGCTCCATGGTGGTACTCCGTTCGTTCGTGGTCTCTCGACCTCAAAAGACACGGTACGCCCTGATGGCACGCTGTGCCAAAAAGTCTCATCGTGCCGCTCCGTCGCAACGTGCCTCCTTGGCATCCGCCCGCGTAGGCTGGTCCCGTGACCGGACGCCCGACCCTGACCCAGCGCCGCCGTGAGGCCACTCGACTGGAGATCGCCCGTGCCGCCGCCGCGCTCTTCGCGGAGCGGGGAGCGGAGGCGACCACCGCCGAGGAGGTCGCTCTCGCCGCGGGCATCTCGCTGCGCACCTTCTACCGGTACTTCTCCGTCAAGGAGGATGCCGTCGCCCCGCTGCTCGCGGCGGGTGGGCAGGAGTGGGTGGAGCTGTTCGTGGCGAGCCCGGCGGACCTGCCGCCCCGGGAGGCGCTGGAACGCGCGGCGGCCGCTTCGCTGACCCCGGCCGACGAGGCGCGGGCCGAGATGATGCAGTGGGCCCGCGGTCTGCTGCGCGACCCGAGGCTGAACGCCACCTGGCAGCGCGTCCACGCCGACTCGGAGGAGAGGCTGCGGGCCGCCCTCGCCGAGCGCTTCCCGGACGACACCGATCCGCTGGAGATCCGGCTGGCCGCCGCCGCCGCGACCGCGGCGATCCGGGTGGCCCTGGAGCAGTGGGCCTCCTCCGACGCGCCCCTCGCCGGTCCGGGCTCCCCGCGAGACCTCGGTGCGCGCTGCATGCGCGAACTCACGGCGGGGCTGCGGCTCTGGGAGCGGGTGGGCTGAGCCCGGCCTGTTCCCGGCCGGCGGCGTGGGCGGTGGCGGCCCGCGACAGGTGACAACTTTCAGATGACAGATTTCGAAATCTGTCATCTGAAAGTTGTCATTCGTCTGGCCTGCTCCCCGCAACCTCCCAGCCGCGATCGGCGTCCTCCCAGCTGGCGTTAGGGTTGGTCCTCGCGCCCCGGCGGGGGAACCGGGGTGGCCTCCTCGGATGTCCCCAGCGGAGGGGACTGGAGTTCGAGGCGTGGGAGCAAGAAGGACATGGGTCTGACGAGCCACAAGGTGCTGGCGCTGACCGCACTGATCGCGGTCGTGATGATGGTCGGCACGGTCTGGTTGTGGCCCAGACTCGCGAAGAGGACCTGGCAGGCGGTGCTCGGCCGGATCGGCGCGCTGCTCGCCACCCAGCTCGCGGTACTCGCCGCGCTCGGCCTGGTCGCGAACAACTACTTCGCCTTCTACAGCAGTTGGGACGACCTGCTGGGTACCGGCGACACCGGCCCCGTGGTCATCCACAACAAGGCGGACGCCTCCGGCCGGCTGATGGTGGAGACGATGGGGCAGGCCGCGGTCAAGGGCGGTGGCGCGATGGGCCGCGAGCCCGGCCAGTCCGGCGAGATCCGCAAGGTCCGGATCGACGGCGCGGTCAGCAGGCTGTCCACCGAGGGCTACGTCTACCTGCCCCCGCAGTACTTCCAGCCGGAGTACGCCCAGAAGCAGTTCCCGGCCGTGATCGTCAGCACCGGATTCCCAGGAATCGCCGAGAACCTGATCACCCGCTTCAACTACCCGGGTGCCGCGCTCAAGCTGCTGCAGGAAGGGCGGATGCAGCCGACCGTCATGGTCCTGGTGCGTCCCTCGCCCGCGTTGCCGCAGGACACCGAGTGTGAGGACGTCCCGAACGGCCCGCAGTCCGACACCTACTTCACCAAGGACGTGCCCTCGGCGATCCAGGCCAGCTTCCGGGTCTCCAGCGACCCGCAGGCCTGGGCCTTCATGGGCAACTCGACCGGCGGCTACTGCGCGCTCAAGCTGGCCATGCGCCACCCGGACGTCTTCCCGACCGCCGTCGCCCTCTCCGCCTACTACGACGCCGCCGACGACCCGACCACGGGCGACCTGTTCGGCGGCAGCAAGCAGCGCCGCGACGAGGCCAACCTGTTGTGGCGGCTGAAGAACCTGCCGCAGCCCAAGGTGTCCGTGCTGCTGGCCGGGACCAAGAAGGGCGACGGCAACTACCGGCAGGAGACCGAGGCCTTCGTCGACGCGGCGCAGAGCCCGATGAAGGTCTCGTACAGCATGCTGGAGAACGGCGGCCACAACTTCGAGACCTGGAGCGCCCTGCTGCCCTCCTCGCTGGAGTGGCTGTCCCAGCACCTCAAGGTGCCGAACCAGACCGTCTGACGGGGAGCGGCACCAGAACCAACTGCCCGGACCGCCCGGACCATCCGAACAGGCTGGGCAGAAGACCGAACCCCCGGGGCCACGGCCCGGGGGTTCGGTCGTTCACGAGCCGTACGGATCCCGCCCAGCGGTCCCGCCGCTCAGGCCACCCGCTCCAGCGTCCCGGTGTGCAGCTCGCCGACCCGGCCGCCCTCGCCCTCGAAGGTCCAGAAGGCCCGCACCGTCAGCCTGCCGAGGTCCATCACGTGGCTGACGGTGATCCCGCTCTGCTCCGTCCAGCTGACGAAGTAGATCTCCGGCGCGACCTCGGCGACGTGCAGCCGCACGTCCTCCCACTGGCCCGCGGACTCGCCGAGGCCCTCCCAGCGCAGCCGCGTGCCGTCGGCCGAGTAGGTGTTGCGGAAGGCCGCGCCGTTGTCGGCCCGGAAGAGGTAGGTACGGCCGGCGAAGGCGGGCAGGGGCGCGGTCATGGTGGGGCGGGTCCTCGTTCCTGTTCGGTCGTGGCGAGCATCCGGTCGGGCTCGCCGCTCTTGTGCACAGCGGCTGATGTCAGGCTTCCAATTTATCCGACCGGGCCCACTCGGTCAGGCGCTCGCCACGGTACGGTCCGCCACCACGCGGCCGCCCGGATGTGCGACCGGCACATGGGCGGGAGCGCGCGCCGGTTCTGCCGTCCGGCCATGAGACGCACCCCCACACACCGACCTGCTGCGGCGCGTACACCGCGCAGTACGGGGTGGACACCACCGCGCCGCCTGGCCCGCCTTGGCCCTCCCGCTCCCGGAAATTGATCAACTCGACTGCCACGCAGCGTCGTTGATCGACACCACTGTGAGCTGCGCGACAACCCGCCCGGCCGAGTTGTCCGCACACGTACGACCCACCTAGCCTGCAACGGTCGTCCGCCCTCGCGGACCCCGCCGCCGGGACGCCGAATCCTGTCCACCCGCTGGCGGGTCGCCGAGCACCACAGCGGACGGGAGCGGGGGAACCACGGTCAGCGCCCGGCCCGTACACCACGCCACGGCGTACGGGCCGCGGCCAGGGGTGAAGCCGCTCCGCAGGCGGCCGGGCGACCTCAGCCCGAACCCGACAACTCACCTCGCAGGCGTCGCAGAGGTCACCCCATGCCCAAGCCTGCCAGCTCGACGCACCGGCCGGCGCCCGCGGCCGCCCGACGCCGTGGACCGCGCCACGCCCGTCCGTCCCACCGCGGACGCAACGCCGCCCTCGCCGCCACCGGGGCGTTCGCCATCAGCGGCGCCGGGCTGCTCGGCCTGTCGGCGGTCACCGGTGCCCAGGCCGTCATCGCGCCGGCCGTCACCCAGGACCGGCTCGGCCCCGCCACCATGGTCGCGGGCAGGGCCGCCACCGCCTCGCTCGGCCTGCACTCCTCGGCCTGCTTCACCGCGAAGACCGTCGGTGTGGGCGTGCGCGACGCGCGCGGCAACAACCTCGACTTCCCCGGCAACGCCTCCGACGTGCGGATCTGCCCGAGCGGGGTCGACTTCACCAGCGGTGCGCGCGCCCTGCCCGCCGGGACGTACACCCAGTTCGGCTTCTGGCAGGACCTCGGCGGCGCCTGGCACAACCTGCCCTCGCAGCAGCTGGTCGTCTCCGCCGCCGGGGCGTCTACTCCGACCCCGACCCCGACCCCGACGCCGACGCCGGCCCCGACCTCGACCGCCAAGCCGACCCCGACGGCCAAGCCGACCGCGACCACCGCGACCACCGCGACCACCGCGACCACCGCGACCACCGCGACCACGTCGAGCCCGACGACCACGTCGACCCCGAGCGCCACCCCGAGCCCGAGCGCCCCGGCGCCGTCCTCCCCGGTCGCCGGCAAGTCGCTGACCTGGTCGGACGAGTTCAACGGTGCGATCAGCTGGGGCCGGCGCTGGGTCGGCGACAAGAGCACCGCGTACAAGTACGGCAACCACAACCCGGGCGACAGCAAGCTCGACTGGCTGAACAGGAACAACGTCAGCGTCGCCGACGGGGTCGCCACCTTCACCGCCACGCCCGGCGGGCCGGTCCTGGAGAACGGCAAGCAGTCCTGGAACACCGGGTTCCTGACCACCGAGGGCTCCAACGAGGGCTTCCAGGTCAGGACCGGCGACTACGCCGAGACCCGGGTCAAGCTGCCCGCCGGCAGCGGCGCCTGGCCGGCCCTGTGGACCTGGAAGAACGGCAACGGCGAGGTCGACTCCTTCGAGTACCACCCCGACAACCCGAACCTGCTGGAGCTGACCAACCACGTCAACCCGGGCAACGCGAGGTACCACACCGACGCGAGCGCCATCGCGAAGGACCGGTGGGTGACCATCGGCACGTACTACGGCGCCGACTCGGTGGACTGGTACGTCAACGGCGTCAAGGTCTTCTCGGACGGAAAGGGCGTCGGCGCCAACTGGTCGGCGCACCTGATCCTCAACCTCTCGGTGTGCGCGGGGCAGTACCACCCCGCGCCGCAGGGGACCGCCCCGATCACCTTCGCCGCCGACTACGTCCGCGTCTACCGGTAGGACCGGGCCACGGGCAGGACGGTCCCGCCGGTCGGGCCGGCCCCACCGGCAGGACGGCGTGACTCAGGAGGCGGCAGTCGTCTCGACCACCGTGATGTCGAACGGCTGCCGGTTGTTGCCCTCGTTCCGGTCGTCCGCGCCGCGCACCACGACCGAGCCGCCGCTCAGCCTGCCCGCCGGCAGCTCCGGGTCGAGCCGGACCGGGATGAGGGCGGTCGCGCTGCGCCCCTCCCGCAGTCCGGGCCCGAACACGCACCGCACGATGCGGCGGTGGCCCAGCACCCGGCAGTCGGAAGGGAAGTACGGGCCCTCCGGGCTGACGCCCTCCGGCAGGGTGACCACGACCGTGAAGGGGGAGGCGGTGGTGTCCGGGCCCCCGTTGCCGACGAAGGCGCGGACGGTGGTGGTGCCGCCGGGGGTGGCCGGGTCCGGGGCGGTCCGGACCACCTCCAGGTCGGAGTCGGACGAGCGAGCGGCGGCCGGCGCGGGCAGCGTGGAGGCCTCGGGTCCTGTGCCCGTCGCTGCTCCGGGCTTCGCCGGGGCGGGCAAGGTGGACACCCCGGACGCGCCCGTCGCGACGACCTCCACCGCGGGCCGGGGCTCGGGCTGCCGCAGCGCCCAGGACGGGTCGGTGGCCAGCACCGTCACCGCGCATCCCGCCGCCAGGGCGGCGACCAGTGCGGCCCCGCCGAACCCCCGGTCTCTCGCGGCAGGCCGTGCGCCACCGCTCCGCACGTCACTGCCCGGTACGTGGCCGCCCGGTGCCTCACCGCCCCGAACGTCCCGGTGCTGCTGCTCCATCCCCGCTCACCCTGCCCTCGCGTCCCGGCCGTCCGCGCCGTCGCGGGCGGCGTCGGCACCAGGGTGGCGGAGCCGGCATCGGAGCCCGGGGGCAACCCGCCCGTCGTCCGCCCGAACGGATGAAGCGGCGCGCCGCCCCGACCCGGTGGTCCGACAAGGGGGGTTGACGGGGTGTCAGGGGGCGAGGACCTGCCCCAGCCGGGTCGCGATCCGGTGCATCACCGGGACCAGTGAGGCGGCCCCGGCCTGCCCCTCCAGGGCCCGGATGCGAGCCTCCGGGCCGGAGACCGAGAGCGCCGTGGGTGTCGGCGCGCCCGGGACGGCGAGCGCGATGCAGCGGACGCCGATCTCCTGCTCCTGGTCGTCGACCACGTAGCCGCGCTCGCGCGCCTCGACGAGCTGGCGCATCAACTCCTGCGGGTCGGTGACCGTGTACTCGGTGTGCGCGGGCAGCGGGTTGGGGCCGAGGGCGGCGCGGGCCTCGTCCTCGGGCAGCTGGGCGAGCAGCGCCTTGCCGACGCCGGTGCAGTGCGGCTGCACCCGTCGGCCGACCTCGGTGAACATCCGCATCGAGCGGCGCGACTGGACCTGGCCGACGTACACCACCTCGCCACCCTCCAGCACCGCCAGGTTGGCGGTCTCGCCGGTGGCCTCCATGAGTTCGGCCAGGTACGGGCGGGCCCAGCTGC
This sequence comes from Kitasatospora sp. NPDC093102, assembly GCF_040683915.1. Lineage (NCBI taxonomy): Bacteria > Bacillati > Actinomycetota > Actinomycetes > Kitasatosporales > Streptomycetaceae > Kitasatospora > Kitasatospora sp. NPDC093102. The sequence goes on from NZ_JBFBFA010000006.1 coordinate 247,116, forward strand.
CGAGCAGCCGGCCGGCCGTTTCGCCGAGGCGGATCAGCCGGGGGCCCAAGGTGTAGCGGCGCGCAGTGTCCTGGCGGACATAGCCCTGCTGGACGAGGGTACGAACCAGTCGGTGGATGGTCGGCATCGGGAGGCCGGAACTGGTGGAGAGCTCGCTGAGGGTGGCCACACCGCCGGAGTCGGCCAGCGCCTCCAGGAGTTGGAAGGCGCGTTCGACGGACTGTACGCCGCCGCCCGTGCGGTCGGCGCCTGTCGTCGATGCTGGGTCGGGGGTCGCAACCACCGGCGTTCCCTTCGCTGTCGGGGAGGAGTAGAGTCCCGGCGACCTCTTCAACAAACCGTTGAAATTCTGTATCGCGGAAACTAGTCTCCACCTTACAGAATCGAACTCGCCGACAGGCGGGTTCCGATCGAGGAAGTTCCCCGAGGAACCTCCCACCGGAGCTCCCCTCGCCAGGCTCAACCGTCTTAGGAGTGTCCTGCTCATGGCTGCAGATCAGGGGCCCTCCCCCAGCCTCCGGCCGGGGGTACCCCCAACCGCCTCCTCTCTCGCCGCTCCGGTCGTCACTGTCGCCGGTCCTCGCGTCCACCGGGCGGAGGAGGTGCTCACGCCGGAGGCGATCGCCTTCGTCGGCGGGCTCCATCGCGCCTTCGAGGGGCGCAGGCAGGAGCTGCTGGCCAGGCGGGGGAGCCGCCGTGCCGAGATCGCCGCCGCCGGCACGCTGGACTTCCTCCCCGAGACCGCCGAGATCCGGGCCGGGGACTGGAAGGTCGCCGAGGCGCCCCGTGCGCTCCAGGACCGCCGGGTCGAGATCACCGGCCCGACCGATCGCAAGATGGTCGTCAACGCGCTCAACTCCGGGGCGAGGATCTGGCTCGCCGACTTCGAGGACGCCACCTCCCCGACCTGGGAGAACGTGGTCAGCGGCCAGGTCAATCTGATCGACGCCTTCGAGGGCCGGATCGACTTCACCAGCGAGGCGGGGAAGGCCTACACCCTCAAGCCCGCCGCCGAGCTGGCCACCGTCGTGGTTCGTCCGCGCGGCTGGCACCTGGACGAGAACCACCTGCTGGTCGACGGCGCCCCGGTGGCCGGCGCGTTCGTCGACTTCGGCCTCTACTTCTTCCACAACGCCGCCCGACTGCTGGCCAAGGGTGCGGGGGACCCGAACTCCGGCCCGTACTTCTACCTGCCGAAGACCGAGAGCCACCTCGAGGCCCGGCTGTGGAACGACGTGTTCACCCACGCCCAGGCCGAACTCGGCATCCCGCACGGCACGATCCGGGCGACCGTGCTGATCGAGACCATCACCGCCGCGTTCGAGATGGACGAGATCCTCTACGAGCTGCGCGACCACGCGGCCGGCCTCAACGCCGGGCGCTGGGACTACCTGTTCTCGATCGTCAAGAACTTCCGCGACGCCGGCGAGCACTACATCCTGCCGGACCGCAACAGCGTCACCATGGCCTCGCCGTTCATGTCCGCCTACACCCGGCTGCTGGTGCAGACCTGCCACAGGCGCGGCGCCCACGCGATCGGCGGCATGGCCGCGTTCATCCCGAGCCGCCGCGACCCCGAGGTCAACGCGGCCGCGCTGGAGAAGGTCAAGGCGGACAAGGACCGGGAGGCCGGCAACGGCTTCGACGGCTCCTGGGTCGCCCACCCCGACCTGGTGCCGGTCGCCCGGGCCTCCTTCGACGCGGTGCTCGGAGAGCGCCCCCACCAGAAGGACAACCCCGGCCCGGCCGAGCCGGTGACCGCCGCCCAGCTGCTCGACATCGCCGGTGCCGGTGGCACCTGCACCCACGCGGGGCTGCACAACGCCGTCCAGGTCGGCATCCGCTACATCGAGGCCTGGCTGCGGGGTTTGGGCGCCGTCGGCATCTTCAACATGATGGAGGACGCCGCCACCGCCGAGATCTCCCGCTCGCAGATCTGGCAGTGGATCCACAACGGGGTCGTGCTGTCCGACACGGGCGAGAAGGCCACCGCCGAGCTGGTCCGTGGCCTGGTCGCCGCGGAGCTGGCCGGCCTCCTCGCCGGGCTGGGCGAGGAGGCCTACAGCGCCGGCCGTTGGCGCGAGGCCGCCCGGCTCTTCGAACAGGTCGCCCTGGCCGAGGAGTTCGTGGACTTCCTGACCCTTCCCGCGCTGCCCCTGCTGGGCTGAGTCCGACCCACCCGCCGGCGCCATCGCTGCCGCCTGCCAGGCTGCGGCACTCCGGCGGCCCACCACTCCGTTCCGTACGGCGACGAATCCACCTGTCCTCTCGTCGCCGTACGGAACGGTCTTTTCCACGTGAGGAGTTCACTCATGACGCGCATGTTCTTCAACGGCCAGGCGATGGTCGGCGGCCCCTTCCACGCCAAGGTCGCCGACTCGCTGATCGGGCCGGCCCGGACCGCCCCCGGCTACCGCTTCTTCTCCATCGACCACAGCGGCGGGACGGACGTCTGTCCGGGGCTGCTGGCCGACCCGGAGGCGGACACCGCCATCGAGGGCGAGCTGTACGACATCCCGCTGGAGCGGCTGCGGGACGTCATCCTGCCGGGCGAGCCGCGGGAGCTGGAGCTGGGCGTCATCAAGCTGGAGGACGGCTCCGCGTGCCTGTCCATGCTGCTCTCCCGGGGCGAGCTGGAGCGCGGCGTCCACCGCGAGATCACCCACCACGGCGGCTGGCGCGCCTACCTGGCGACGATCGGGCGCACGGCCTGACGAGGAGCAGGAACAGCGACCTGACGAGGAGCAGGAACAGAGACCTGACGAGGAGCAGGAGCAGAGAGCACGGAACAGATTTCAGCGAACAGATGATGAAATCTGTCATCTGTTCGCTGAAATCCGTCCGCCGTGCTCCGGAGGCACGCCACGGCCCCGGACCCTCGCCGTGGGTCCGGGGCCGCGGTCCGTACACCCGCCGGGGTGGACGGAGTCCGGGGGCGCACCGTCCCTGGGCGCCCCCGGAGTGCGGGTGGGCGTCAGACCGGACGGGCCGCCAGCTCGCGGGCGGCGCGCGCGCAGTCACGCGCGATCCGGTCCTCGTCGACGGTGGTCAGCTGCCCCTTCTCGACCACCGCGTTGCCGTTGACGAACAGCACGGACAGCGGCGGCAGCGCCCCGAAGGTGAGCGCGGCGACCGGGTCGGCGATGGACGAGTGCATGATCCCGTCGATCTTCCACAGCGCCAGGTCGGCGAGCTTGCCGGCCTCGACCGAACCGATCTCGTCCTGCCGGCCGAGCACCCGGGCGCCGCCCATGGTGCCCAGGCGCAGCGCCTGCCGCCCGGTGAGCGCGGCGGGGGAGCCGTGCAGCCGGTTGATCAGCAGGGCGTTGCGCAGCTCGGTGCCGAGCTCGCCGGACTCGTTGGAGGCGGTGCCGTCGACGCCGAGGCCGACGGGGACGCCGGCCCGGAGCATGTCGGGCACCCGGGCGATGCCGGCCGCCAGGCGGGCGTTGGAGGACGGGCAGTGGGCGACGCCGGTGCCGGTCTCGGCGAACTTGGCGATGTCGGAGTCGTTCATGTGCACGCAGTGCGCCATCCAGACGTCCTCGCCGAGCCAGCCCACCGACTCGAAGTAGTCGGTCGGCCCCATGCCGAACAGTTCCTTGCAGAACTGTTCCTCCTCGGCCGTCTCCGAGCCGTGGGTGTGCAGCCGGACGCCCTTGCGGCGGGCGAGTTCGGCGGACTGGCGGAGCAGGTCGGTGGAGACCGAGAAGGGCGAACAGGGCGCGATGGCGACGTGCAGCATCGAGCCGAAGGAGGAGTCGTGGTACCGGTCCACGGCGGCTTCGGAGGCGGACAGGATGTCGTCCAGCCCCTCGACCGCGTGGTCCGGCGGCAGCCCGCCGTCCTTCTGGGAGCGGTCCATCGAGCCGCGCAGCGCGGTGAAGCGCAGGCCGAGCTCCCGGACGGCCTCGATGGAGGCGCCCAGCACGTCGCCGCCGTCCTCGGGGAAGACGTAGTGGTGGTCCGCGGCCGTGGTGCAGCCGGACTTGAGCAGTGCGGCGGCGGAGCCCTGGCTGGCGGCGTGTACGAGCTTCTCGTCGATCCGCGCCCAGGTCGGGTAGAGGGCGACCAGCCAGTCGAACAGGATGTCGTCCTGGGCCAGGCCGCGGGTGATCCACTGGTAGAAGTGGTGATGGGTGTTGACCAGGCCGGGGGTGACCAGGTGGCCCTCGCCGTTGATCCGGCGCACCACGTTGTCCAGCCACGCGGGGGCGGGGCCGTCGCCCACCGCCTCGATGGTGTTGCCGAGGATGACCACGTGGCCGCGGGCGTACTCGGTGTCGTTCGCGTCCACGGTGGCGATCGCGACGTTCTCGATCACGATCCGCTGGTCCGCGGGCGGGGGCTGGACTGCCATGGCGTGACTCCTATGGGGGAGGGCCGGGAGGGGCGCGCACCGAAGGGCGCACGCCCTCCCCGGCCGGTCAGGACGGTGTCGCCGTCGGCACCGTCGCGCCGGAGGCCTGGCCGGACCTGGTCCGGCGGGCGGCCCCGACGTGGTGGAAGAGCAGGTTGAGCAGGACGGCCGCCACGGAGCCGGCCGAGATCCCCGAGTGCATCAGGGTCCGGACGGCCTCCGGGAAGGAGTCGTAGAACGTCGGCACGGCGATCGGGATGATGCCGACACCGAGTGAGACCGACACCAGGATGGTGTTCGAGCCGGACTCCATCCCCGCCTCCGCGAGGGTGCGGATGCCGCTGGCCGCGACCGTGCCGAAGAGCACGATCCCGGCGCCGCCGAGGACGGGCTGCGGAACCAGGGAGACGACCGAGCCCAGCACGGGGAACAGCCCCAGCAGGACCAGGATGACTCCGCCGGCCGCGACCACGTAGCGGCTGCGGATCCTCGTCAGCGCCACCAGCCCGATGTTCTGGGCGAAGGCGCTGGCGGCGAAGCCGTTGAAGACGGGGCTGAGCGCGGTGGCCAGACCGTCGGCCCGCAGGCCGGCGGCGAGGGTGGGCTCGTCCGCCTCACGATCGACGATCTTGCCGAGGGCGAGCATGTCGGCGGTGGACTCGGTCATCGAGACCATCATGACGATGCACATCGAGACGATCGCGGCGGCGTCGAACACCGGCGCGCCGAAGTGGAACGGGGAGGGGAGCGAGAAGACGTTCGCGTCCTTGACCGCGCCGAAGTCGGCGAGCCCCAGCGGGAAGGCGATCAGGGTGCCGAACGCCAAGCCGATGAGCAGCGACAGCTGCTGCCAGAAACCGTGCAGCAGCCGGTTGCAGAGCACCACCGCGACGAGGGTGGTCGCGGCGAGGCCGATGGCCCGCATGGAGCCGTACCCGGGGGCGCTCGGCGAGCCGCCGCGCGCCCAGTTGACCGCCACCGGAAGCAGGGACACCCCGATGAGGGTGATCACGGTGCCCTGGACGACCGGGGGGAAGAACCGGATGAGCTTGCAGAAGTACGGTGCCGCGAGGAAGCACAGGAGCCCCGCGACGATCACCGCTCCGAAGATCACCGGGAGGGCGTCCTTCGGTCCGTGCTCCTTTGCTATGGCGATCATGGGCGCGACCCCCGCGAAGGAGACGCCGTTCACGAACGGCAGTCGCGCGCCGATCTTCCAGATGCCGAGCGTCTGGAGGAGGGTGGCCAGTCCGGCGGTGAACAGGCTGGCGGAGATGAGCAGGGCGAGTTCGGCGGCGGAGAGCCCGACGCCGGCGCCGACGATGAGCGGGGGTGCGACGACCCCCGCGTACATCGCGGCGACGTGCTGGAGTCCGGTGGAGAACAGCTTCACCGGGGGCAGCAACTCGTCCACGGGGTGGGTCCCGGACCGGGGCGGCTCGCCGGGGAGGTGTGCCGACGCGCCGTCCGGGCCGTGCGTACGTTCTGGGGTGGAACCGCCGTCTGTACTGCTGGTGTTGCTGGGTGCCATGTCGAGCCCCTCTTGTGCCCGTGGCTCCCGGCGCGCCCGTGACGCTGGAGTGCGGCTGGTGCTGGTGTGACCGAGGGCGGGACGGCGGTGCAAGGATCCCTCGGCCGGCCTCTCCAGTGCCCCGGGCCGGCCGCCGTGAGGCAGACACGAACTCCGGTGGGTGGGGGGTGGGGGTGGAGAAACTGCTGGTACGGGTGGAACGCGCGGTGGTGCGATGGTGGGGCCGGTGGAGCGGCCCGCCCGGACTCGACCGGCCCGTGGGGGCCGGAGGGTGCGGCGATTCCGGGCGGAGTCCACCTGGTGGTGGCGCGGGGAGGTCAGGCGACCGGGATGACCGGGACGACGCCCTCGCGGTGCACGGTGCCCTCGATCAGGCCGTACATGCGGTCCGCGGCGAAGTAGACCTCGTTGTCGTTCTTGAGGCCGAACGGCTCCAGGTCGACCAGGAAGTGGTGCTTGTTCGGCAGTTCGAGCCGGACCTCGTCCACCTCGGCGCGATTGTTGAGGACCCGGGTGCCCATCGCGTGCAGGGTCTGCTGCAGCGAGTAGGAGTAGGTCTCGGCGAAGGCCTCCAGCATGTGCCGCTTCACCTGGGTGTAGGAGCGGTTCCAGTTGGGCTGGGCCTCGCCGTCCCTGCCGCTGTAGCCGAACTTCCAGCGGGCGGTGACCTGGGTGGCGAGGATGCGGTCGTAGGCTTCCTGGAGGGTGGTGTAGCCGTCCTTGATGTAGCCCCAGAACTCCGAGTTGGTGGAGTTCAGGACGACCAGGTCCTTCAGACCGGAGATCACCTGGACGGACTCGCCGTCGTAGACGATCTCGCTGGTGCGGGTCTCCTGGCCGCTGCGGACGAAGGAGTGACCGACCTCCTCCGAGCCGATGAAGCGGGCCGAGCTGTCCGGCGTCCGGATCCGTTCCCAGGCGTACTCCTCGATCCGGATCCGGGCGCTGTGCACGACGCCGCGCTCGGTGTCGTCGACGAAGTGGCGTGCCAGGAGGATGCCGAAGGCCTCGGCCGACTCGATGCCGTACTTCTTGGCGAAGGCGTAGACGGTGTTCTTGGTGGTGTCGGTGGGAAGGCAGTTGGCGTTGGACCCGGTGAGGTGGACGTCCTCGAACTCGCCGCGGAGCGAGACCGAGACGTTCAGGTCCTTGATCTCGTGCCGGGTGGAGTCGCGGTGGATCCGGACGATGCGGTTCTCCGCCTTGCCGTACTGGTTCTGACCGAGCACGTGGGCCATGACGTGGCTCCTAAGCTTTCAAGGTCGGTCCACTAGCTTCCGCGGTAGACCGAGTATCCGAACGGGTTGAGCAGCAACGGCACGTGGTAGTGGTGCTGTTCGGGCGCGACCGTGAAGACGATCGAGACCTCGGGGAAGAACGGCGGCTCGGAGGACTTGAGCGCGTGGTACGCGCCGGTGTCGAAGAGCAGCCGGACGACCGAGCCCGCCTCCACGGCCGGCAGGTCCTTGGCCCGGCCGTCGGAGTCCGTGGCGGAGGTGCCGAGCACCTGCCAGCCACCCTCGGTTTGCAGTGCGAGCTCGACCGGGACGCCCTCGGCCGGGTGGCCGAGGCTGGTGTCGAGCACGTGGGTGGAGATGCCAGTCATGGGTGGAGTGACCTTACTGATGGCAGAGGTGATGATGCGTCAGTTTCCTGATGGGATACCCGGAACGGGTCGGCAAGAACTGGAACGGCGAGCCGTCAGGATGCGTCGAGCAGGCGGTTGAGCCGAATGTCGTTGATCTTGCGCAGCTCCCCTCGGACGATCTCCGTCTCGGTGGCGGCGTCGTTGGGGTGGCGCTCGCGCAGGGCGGCGAGCATGCCGACCGCGGTGCGGCCGGTCGCGCAGATCAGGAACACGTGGCCGAACTTGGCCTCGTAGGCGGCGTTGGCCTCGTGCAGTTCGTCGAGGATCGCCCGGTCCACGCCCTGGATTCCGGCCTGTTCGCGCTCGGAGGTGGCGTCGCCCGCCGTGGGCTTGCCGATCCGGGCGTGGCCGGCCATCGCGTCGCGCAGGTCCTCGGTCGTCAGCGACGCCATGGCCGCCGAATTGGCGGCGAGCAGGGCCTCGCGGTCGGACCAGGGGCGGGCCTGCGCGATCGCGGCGGCCCAACGGGGGCTGGAGCATACCTCCAGCAGGATCTCTTCCAACTCCGCGGCGTCCGCCGCGGCCAGGGCGTCAAGGGCGTGGGGATGGCTGGTCACGAGTGGACCTCCTGAAGAGTGGTGCCACCCGGAAAAGCTAGATCGGCCCCACCCGGCCGTCAACACTTTGTTGAACGGTTGGTGGTTACGTTTTGAACCGGGCCGCGGTGCCGGGCCCTTTCGTGTGCGATTCGCCAAGTGTGCCCCGCCGCAGGCCGATCCAGTCCTGCCGTGCCGGCGGGGTCACCCGTTCGGAAGCCCCCCGGGACGGGGGGCGCAGGCGCCCCGAAGGGCGCCGAACCGGGGCGTCAGGACGACTTCGCGCCGTCCTGGCGGTTCAGGTAGTTGTACACGGTGAAGCGGCTGACGCCCAGGGCCGAGGCGACGGTCTCCACGCCGTGGCGGACGGTGAAGGCGCCGCGCTCCTCCAGGAGGGCGACGACTCGCTGCTTCTCCAGCCGGTCGAGCTCGGCCAGCGGGCGGCCGTCGAACTGGCGGGTCATCTCGGCGAGCAGCCGGTCCAGTGCGCTGCCCAGGTGCGGCAGCCGGACGGCCAGGGCCGGGGCGCCCTCCCACTCCAGGACCACGTCGTCGGGCTTCGCCTCGTCCAGTGGGACGGGCGTCGCGCCGATCGCGGCCAGCAGCGGCTTCACCGCTGCGGCGAGCGGGTGTTCCGCGTTCTCGGTCACGGCGTACCGCCCTCCTCGCCCAGCACGCTGACCTGGACCGAGATCCGGGTAGCCCCGGCGTCCAGGGTCTCCTTGAGCAGCTTGGTCACCGCGGCGAGGACCTGCGCGGCCTCACCCTCGGCGCCGGTGCCGAAGGGGCCGACCGACACGGCCAGGCCGGCCTCGTTGACGGCCTTGCGGGCCGCCGCGGCGTGCTCCGGGAACGTGTCCAGTTCGAACGGTTCTGTCGTGAACTCCACCATCAATCGCACGGGGTCACTGTAGCGAGCAGGTGTGCGGGCGGGCAGGGGCCGGGTGATCGAACAGTCCGGCCCTCGGGTGCGGCGCATGCCCGGGGGCTCTTCAACAAAATGTTGCGACTCTCTTGACACTCGCTCGGCGGGCCGGAGATGCTTCCACCACACAGAATCCCTCTTCCGGATCGTGGAAGTTGCGGATGAAGGAAGAGAGATGAGAGGTGAGTGACGTGACGGCGGCTGCCAAGCACGGCTTCACGGTCAACCTGTCGATCCTGTTCGGCGAACTGCCGCTCCTGGAGCGCCCCGCCGCGGCCGCCGCGGCCGGCTTCACCGCCGCCGAACTCTGGTGGCCCTTCGGGCAGGAGCACGACCCCTCGCAGGCCGAACTGGACGTGCTGCGCAAGGCGTTCACCGACGCCGGCGTGCGGCTCACCGGCCTCAACTTCCTGGACGACCTGAGCATGGGCGCTCGCGGTACCGTCTCGGTGCCGTCCGAGCGGGACCGCTTCCGCGCCAACGTCCCGGTCGCCGTGGAACTCGCCGCCTCGCTCGGCGCCACCGCGCTCAACGCGCTGTACGGCAACCGGATCGAGGGCGTCGACCCGGCCGAGCAGGACGCGCTCGCGCTGGAGCACCTGGTGCTCGCCGCGCGGGCCGCGCACGGAATCGGAGCCGTCCTGCTGATCGAGGCCCTGAACAGGGCCGAGTCGCCGGACTACCCGCTGGTCTCGGCCGCCGCGGCGGTCGAGGTGGTCGACAAGGTCAACGCCGCCACCGGCCTGGGGAACGCCAGGTTCCTCTGCGACCTGTACCACCTGGCCAGGAACGGCGAGGACCTGGCGGCGGTCATCGACACCCACGCCGACCGCATCGGCCACGTGCAGATCGCCGACAACCCGGGCCGCAACGAGCCCGGCACCGGAGAGCTGGACTTCGAGGACCTGTTCGCCCGGCTCACGGCCGCGGGCTACACCGGCTCGATCGGCCTGGAGTACCGCCCCTCCACCGGCGTCAGCGCCGACAGCTTCGGGTGGCTGCCGCGCGAGCTGCGCGCAGCCGGATAGCGGAGCCGCCAAGTAGCGGAGCCGCCGAGCCGAGCCTCCGGGCAGCGCGCCGCGGACCCACCCGACCTCCCACCCGCACACGTAAGGAACTCGACGCGATGAGCCGCAAGATCGCCTTCATCGGCCTCGGCATCATGGGCAGCCCGATGGCCGCCAACCTCGTCAAGGCCGGCCACCACGTCACCGGCTTCAACCTCACCCAGCCGCCGATCGACGCCCTGGTCGCGGCCGGCGGCCACGGCGCCACCAGCATCGCGGACGCGGTGAAGGACGCCGAGGTCGTCATCACGATGGTCCCGGCCGACCCGCAGGTCGAACAGGTCGTCCTGGGTGAGGGCGGCGTGCTGGAGAACGCCAAGCCCGGCACCCTGGTGATCGACATGTCCTCGATCACCCCGCAGACCTCGATCAAGGTCGAGGCCGCCGCCGGGGAGAAGGGCGTCCGCACCCTGGACGCCCCGGTCTCCGGCGGCGAGGCCGGCGCGGTGGAGGCCGTCCTGTCGATCATGGTCGGCGGCGCCGCCGAGGACTTCGCCGAGGCCAAGCCGCTGTTCGATGTGCTGGGCACGACGGTCGTCCACGTCGGCCCGTCCGGTGCCGGCCAGACCGTCAAGGCCGCCAACCAGCTGATCGTCGCGGTCAACATCCAGGTGCTCGCCGAGGCCGTGGTGTTCCTGGAGAACGCCGGCGTGGACCTCGCGGCCGCGCTGGACGTGCTCGGCGGCGGCCTGGCCGGCTCGACCGTGCTCAACCGCAAGAAGGCGAACATGCTGAACCGCGAGTTCGCCCCCGGCTTCCGGATCGACCTGCACCACAAGGACATGGGCATCGTCACCGACGCCGCCCGTGCCGTCGGTGCCGCGCTGCCGGTCGGCGCCGTGGTGGCCCAGTTGGTCGCCTCCGCCCGGGCCAATGGCGACGGCTCGCTCGACCACTCGGCGCTCCTGCGTGGCGTCGAGCGGCTCTCCGGGCGCGAGGTCGAGTAATCCCCCTCGGGGGTTCCCGCGTGGAGCCCCCGTCCCGAGCTCCTCCTGGCGGCGTGTACCCATCCGGTCGTGCCCGCGCCGTCAGGAGGCCGGACCCGACCGGCGTGCGGGCCGGGGCTCATCCGCCCGCCCGTCGGTCGATCCAAGCCGGTGACGCGTACGTCCCCCTGGGGGCACTTCGGTCGTGCCCGGTACGCGTCGCCCGGCCTCCTCCCCGCCGAGGGGAGCCTCTCGTGCGTCGGAAGCGGGACGAGTGGAACGGCGGGGAGGGGGCGCACCTCAGGGCCGCCCGGGGCGGGGCCGCGCCTCAGGGCCGCCCGGGACGGGGGCGCACCTCAGGGCAGCCCAGGGCGGGGCCGTGCCCCTTCGGAACGCTCCGAACGGGGTCGCATCCCCTCGGAGTGTTCCGTCCCGGCCACTCCGGCCGAGGAGCTCGCACCCCCGGGCCGGCCGGCCCCATGCTGGACGCACGTCGTACCACCACCGCCAGACCCGTACGGAAGCGAGGACCGCGCCATGCCCCCCACCCCCCACCAGGGCCATGTGGTCGTCGCCCCCGACAAGTTCAAGGGCAGCCTGGACGGCGCCGAGGTGGCGGCCCGGATCGCCGCCGGCATCCGGCGCGCCGCGCCCGGCACCGAGGTGCGCGAGCTGCCCGTCGCCGACGGCGGCGAGGGCACCCTGGCCGCCGCGCTCGCGGCCGGCTTCAGTCGGGTCCCGGCCAAGGTGGCCGGTCCGACGGGACTGCCGGTGGACGCCGCACTGGCAGTCCGGGACGACACCGCCGTGGTCGAGCTGGCACAGGCCTCCGGTCTCGCCCGGCTGCCCGGCGGGCGCACCGCCCCGCTCGCGGCCGGGTCCTACGGGGTCGGCCAGCTGATCGCCAAGGCTGTCTCGCTCGGCGTCAAGCGGATCGTGCTGGGCCTCGGCGGCAGTGCCTGCACGGACGGTGGGGCCGGCATGGTGCAGGCGCTCGGGGTGCGGCTGCGTGATGCCGACGGCGTCGAACTCCCGCCCGGCGGCGCTGCGTTGCGCAGGCTCGCGGAGATCGACCTCGGCCCGCTGGCCGACGCCCTGGGCGGCGTCGAGGTCGTGGTGGCCTGCGACGTGGACAACCCGCTGCTCGGGCCGCGCGGCGCCACCGCCGTCTACGGCCCGCAGAAGGGCGCCGACGGCGAGGACCTGGTGGTCCTGGAGGAGGGGCTGACCAGGTTCGCCGACCTGGTCGCCGAGGCCACCGGACGGGACGTCCGGGAGGCGCCCGGCGCCGGCGCCGCGGGCGGGGTGGGCTTCGCCGCCCTCGCCCTGCTCGGCTCCACCATGCGACCCGGCATCGAGCTGCTGCTCGAACTGCTGGGCTTCGACGGGGCCGTGCGTGGGGCACGCCTCGTTGTGACCGGAGAGGGTTGCCTGGACGCGCAGACGCTCCACGGCAAGGCCCCCGCCGGAGTCGCCGCGGCGGCCGCCCGGGCGGGGGTTCGGGTGGCCGCCGTGGCGGGTCGGCTGGAGCTCTCCGAGCCGGAGTGGCGGGCCGCCGGCTTCACCGCCGCCGTCGCGCTGACCGACCTGGCCGAGGAGCCGGGGGAGAGCATGACCAGGGCCGCCGAGCTGGCCGAACTCGCGGGGGAGCAGCTGGCCGCCCGGCTGTTGCCGCGCTGAACCCTCGTGCGTTCATCCATTGACGTTTTGTTGAAGGCGGGCCTAGGCTCCCGGCAATCCCTCGCCACCTCCCGCGTTCCACCGGCTCCGAAGCGACGCCCCCGAAGCACCCCCGAAGCACCCCCGAAGCGCCCTCGAACCACCCCGACTCCCAGGTTCCGGAGGTCTCCCATGCCTTTCAGCCAACCGACGGTGATCCGCTCCCGGCGGGTGGTCCTGCCCGACGGCGAGCGCCCCGCGGACGTGCTGATCCAGGACGGGAAGATCGCCCGGACGGCCCCGCACGGCTCGCTCACGGCCGGTGAGGGCGACCTCGTCGACCTCGGTGACACCGCCCTGCTGCCCGGGCTGGTCGACACCCACGTGCACGTCAACGAGCCCGGCCGCACCGAGTGGGAGGGGTTCGCCACCGCCACCCGGGCCGCCGCGGCCGGCGGCGTCACCACGATCATCGACATGCCGCTCAACTCGATCCCGCCCACCACCACGGTGGCGGGGCTGGCGCTCAAACGGAAGATCGCCGAGGGTCAGACCTGGGTCGACCTCGGTTTCTGGGGCGGCGCCGTCCCCGGCAACGTTGCCGACCTCGAACCGCTGCACGAGGAAGGCGTGTTCGGCTTCAAGAGCTTCCTCGCGCCCTCCGGGGTGGACGAGTTCCCGCACGTCGAGGCCGCCGACCTGGCGGCCGCGCTGGCCGAGCAGGCCCGGATCGGGGCGCTGGCGATCATCCACGCCGAGGACCCGGCCGTGCTGGCCGCCGCCCCGCAGCAACCCGGCGTCCACTACCGGGACTTCCTGGCCTCCCGGCCCGCCGACGCGGAGACCGCGGCCGTCGCCCACCTGCTCGACACGGCCCGGCGCACCGGTGCCCGGGTGCACATCCTGCACGTCTCCTCCGCTTCCGTGCTGCCGTTGCTGCGGCAGGCCCGCGAGGACGGCGTACGGGTGACCGCCGAGACCTGTCCGCACTACCTGACCCTCGCGGCCGAGCAGGTGCCGGACGGCGACACCGCCTTCAAGTGCTGTCCGCCGATCCGCGACGAGTCCAACCGGGACGCGCTCTGGGAGGCCCTGGCGAACGGCGAGTTCATCGCCGTCGTCTCCGACCACTCGCCGTCCACCCCCGACCTCAAGCTGCTGCCCGAGTACGGCGGCAGCGGCGACTTCGCGGCCGCCTGGGGCGGCATCGCCTCGCTCCAGCTCGGCCTGCCGGCCGTCTGGACCGAGGCCCGCCGGCGCGGCCACACCCTCGTCGACGTGGTGCGCTGGATGTCCGCCGGACCGGCCGAACTGGTCGGCCTCACCGGCACCAAGGGCGCCATCGCCGCCGGCCACGACGCGGACCTGGTCGCCTTCGACCCGGACGGCGAGTTCGCCGTCCGGGCGAGCGGACTGCACCACCGCAACCCGGTGACGCCCTACGCGGGCCGGACCCTCACCGGCGCGGTGCACACCACCTGGCTGTGCGGCCGCGAGGTGGACCCCGCGGCCCGCCCCTTCGGCCGGCAGCTCGTCCGGCCCCGTTCCCACCCCGCCACCACCCCGTCCGAACGCGCCTAGAGGAGAGTCAGTGACCACTGCCGACAACCCGAGTGCTCCCTTCACCGAGCTGGTCAACCTGGCCTCCCGGCTGCTCGGTGCGGGCGTCGTCGCCACGAACGAGGACACCTTCGCGGACGCCGAGAACCTGCTGGTCGCCAAGCCGGCCGAGTTCCGCCCGCACACGTTCGGCCACAAGGGCCAGATCATGGACGGCTGGGAGTCCAAGCGCCGCCGCGGCGTCTCCGCCGACCAGCCGCACCCCACCGACGAGGACCACGACTGGACGATCGTCCGGCTCGGTGCCGCCGGGGTGGTCCGCGGTGTGATCGTGGACACCGCCCACTTCACCGGCAACTACCCGGAGTCCGCCTCGGTCGAGGCCGCGTCCGTCCCCGGCCACCCCTCGCCCGAGGAACTCCAGGACGCCGAGTGGACCACGATCGTGCCGCGCACCGCGCTGAGGGGCGACACCGTCCACGAGTTCGCCGTCACGGACGGCACCCGCTACACCCACGTGCGGCTGAACATCTTCCCGGACGGCGGCGTCGCCCGGCTGCGGGTGCACGGCGAGGTGCTGCCCGACCCGCGCGAACTGGACGGCCTCACCTTCGACCTGGCCGCCCAGGAGTACGGCGGCGTGGCCGAGGCGGCGTCCGACCGCTACTTCTCCTCCCCGCACAACCTGAATGCTCCCGGCCGCGCCTCCGTCATGGGCGACGGTTGGGAGACCCGGCGTCGGCGCGACAAGGCCAACGACTGGGTGCAGATCGCCCTGGCCGGGGGCGGTGAGGTCCTGGCCGTCGAGGTGGACACCTCCTGCTTCGTCGCCAATGCCCCCGGCTGGGCCGACCTGATCGGCTTCGACGCCTCGACCGGGGCGGACCCGGCCGACGGCGAGTGGTTCGAACTCCTGCCCCGCACGCGGCTCCAGCCCGACACCCGGCACCGCTTCCGGCTCGACGCCGGCCGCGCGGTGACCCACGTGCGCATCAACGTCCACCCGGACGGCGGGCTGGCCCGACTCCGGCTCACCGGCCGCCTCACCAGGGCCGGCCGCGCCGCCCTGGCGCTGCGCTGGTTCAACGCCCTCCCGGCTACCGAGGCCGTCGCGGCCCTGACCGGGGCAGGGCTCGGCGCCGACGAGGCCGCCGCGCTGACCGCCGCCCGCCCGGCGGCCGGGCCGGCCGCGGCCGAGACCGTCGTCCGGAGCCTGTTCGGCAACTGACCTGCCGCCACCGCCATCTCCTCGGTGCTCCCCGGCCCAGAATCTGACGATATGTCATCTCACTCCCCACGCACCGCCGTTATCGACACCTGAAGGACCCTCCATGTCCAAGATCCTGACCACGGAGTCCGGCGCCCCGGTCGCCGACAACCAGAACTCGGCATCGGCCGGCGAGTACGGCCCGCTGCTGATCCAGGACCAGCAGCTGCTGGAGAAGCTGGCCCGGTTCAACCGTGAGCGCATCCCGGAGCGCGTGGTGCACGCCCGCGGCTCCGGTGCGTACGGCTACTTCGAGGTCACCGACGAGGTCGCGCAGTACACCCGGGCGGGCTTCCTCTCCGAGATCGGCAAGCGCACCGAGGTCTTCCTGCGCTTCTCCACCGTGGCCGGCAACCTCGGCGCGAGCGACGCGGTGCGCGACCCGCGCGGCTTCGCGCTGAAGTTCTACACCGAGGAGGGCAACTACGACCTCGTCGGCAACAACACCCCGGTGTTCTTCATCAAGGACCCGATCAAGTTCCCCGACTTCATCCACTCGCAGAAGCGCGACCCGTACACCGGAGTGCAGGAGGCGGACAACGTCTGGGACTTCTGGGCCCACTCGCCGGCCTCGACCCACCAGATCACCTGGCTGTTCGGCGACCGCGGCATCCCCGCCTCGTACCGCCACATGAACGGCTACGGCTCGCACACCTACCAGTGGGTCAACGCCGACGGCGACGCCTACTGGGTGAAGTACCACTTCAAGACCAACCAGGGCATCCGCTGCCTGGACGGCGCCCAGGCCGCCGAGGTGGTCGCCGGCGACGCCGACTCGCACCAGCGGGACCTCCACCAGGCCATCGAGCGCGGGGTGTTCCCGTCCTGGACCCTCTACGTCCAGCTGATGCCGGTCGCCGAGGCCGCGGACTACCGCTTCAACCCCTTCGACCTCACCAAGGTGTGGCCGCACGCCGACTACCCGCTGGTCAAGGTCGGCCGCCTGGTGCTCAACAGGAACCCGGAGAACGTCTTCGCCGAGGTCGAGCAGGCCGCGTTCTCGCCGAACAACTTCGTGCCCGGCATCGGCCCGTCCCCGGACAAGATGCTCCAGGGCCGCCTGTTCGCCTACGCGGACGCCCAGCGCTACCGCCTCGGCGTCAACCACACCCAGCTGCCGGTGAACGCCCCGCGCGCCACCGAGGCCGCCAACTACGGGCGGGACGGCTACATGGCCGTCAACAGCGCCGGTCGCGGCAAGAACTACGAGCCCAACTCGTACGACGGCCCGGCCCAGACCGGCGACGCGCAGGCCGCGCCGGTCGCGGTCGCGGGCCACACCGGCACCTACACCACCCCGGCGCACACCAAGGACGACGACTTCTTCCAGGCCGGCGAGCTGTACCGGCTGATGTCGGCAGGTGAGAAGACCCGCCTGATCGACAACATCGCGGGCTTCCTGGCGCAGGTCTCGCGTGACGACGTGGTGGAGAAGAACCTCGCCCACTTCCACGCCGCGGACGAGGAGTACGGTACCCGGCTGGCCGCCGCCGTCGCCAGGCTGCGGGCGGGCGACGAGGGCTGACACCTCCCGTACGACGGGCCCTTCCTCCGGGGCGGTGGGGCGGGGCCCGTCGTGGTGTCGCCGATGTCGGCCGGCTCCGGTGGTGATCGTCCGGATCCGGCCGTCCGGAAGCCGGACGTACCCATGCGCGGCGACCGACCGGTTCGTCCCCGGACGATGGCGGTCCGGAACGGCGCGGTCCTGCCGTCGAGGGGCTCGCGGTCCGTCAACGGTCCGGCGGCTGCTGCACGGAACGTCCATGGATATGTACGGACGGCAGCCGTCGGAGCCGCCGGGTCGATAGGCTGGTGGGTGCCCGCGGTCGCTCCGTGGGGGGACATCGGAAGGGGACGACATGTCGACACCAGCCCCGGGTCGTCACGCCGCGTTGGACCAGGGTCTGACGGGCCCGCCCGCCTCCCTCCAGCACGCCCTCAGACTGCTGGAGGCGGTCGACCGCCACCCCGACGGCGCCACCCTGGTGTCCCTCGCCAGGGAGACCTCGCTCGGGCTGCCGACCGTGCGCCGGCTCGCCGAGATCCTGGAGGTCGAGGGCTACCTCCAGTGCCAGGACGGGGGCTGGCTGCTGGGCGGCACCTTCGCCCTGCTCGGCCAGCACAACCGGGAGCAGCTGGTGAAGGCCCGACTCAACCGCAAGCTCGCTGAACTCCGGGACGAGTTGGGCGCCGCGGTGTACTTCAGCCGCTACCACGACGGTGAGTTGACGGTGGAGGCGGTCTCGGCCGCCGACTACGCGCCGGCCGTGCAGGAATGGGTGGACTTCCGGGCCACCGCGCACGCCAGCGCGATCGGCAAGTGCCTGCTCAGCCAGCTGGACGCGGACGGCCGGCGCGACCACCTCTCGCGGCACCCGGTCGCCCGGCTCACCTCCCGCACCGTCACCGACGCCGACCAGCTGATGCACCGGCTGGAGCGGCAGCCGGCCACGGTGCCGGTGCTGGACATCCAGGAGTACGCGCTGGGAACGGTGTGCGCGGCCGTGCCGATCACGGCGGGCAGCACGGTCGGCTGCCTGGCCACCTCGATGCCGGTGGACAACATCCACAAACTGAAGGCCGCCGCCGAGCTGCTCGCGGCCCGGGCGGCGCCGCTGATGCTGGCGATGGCGGTCTGACGGCCGGTCGACGGTCGCGCACATGAGTTCGAGGAAGCCCTGCCGGGAAGCCGGTGGGGCTTCCCGCGTTTCCCGTGGTGGCTGCCGGTGTGCGGCACTTATTAGACTCGATGTCGATAAGAGTCGCCGAAGCCCTTGTCCCGGCGGCTACCCGCGAGTACGTTTCCCTGAGCCGAGCCGCCGCCCCCAGGTCAGGAGGGCCTGCCATGTCCCGTTCCACCCCCGTCCCCGCCCTTGCCGCCCCCGCGGCGCGCGTGCACGACGGCCTCGTCCTGGAGCCCCGGGACGTCCACTTCGACTGGGCCCAGCTGCCGCTGCACTGGATCCCTGACGAGCCGATGGCCACCCACGTCATCAACGTGCTGCACCTGCTGCTGCCCGAGGGGGAGCGGTGGTTCGTCAAGGTGTTCAAGGAGGCGCTGCCGCTCATCCGGGACGAGCAACTGCGCGAGGAGGTCCTCGGGTTCATCGGGCAGGAGGCCATTCACGCCGAGGCGCACCAGGAGGTCCTGGACCACCTGCTCGGCCAGGGGCTCGACCCGCGGCCGTACGTCCGGCAGATCTCCTGGCTGTTCCAGCGCGTCCTCGGCGACAAGCCGGGGCTGGCGCCGGCCCGGCGGCGGGAGAACCTCATCGAGCGGGTCGCCTTCATCGCGGCGATCGAGCACTTCACCGCCTTCCTCGGCAACTGGGCGCTCAACTCCCCGGGCCTGGACCGGGCCAAGGCGGACCCGACCATGCTGGACCTGCTGCGCTGGCACGGCGCGGAGGAGGTCGAGCACCGCAGCGTTGCCTACGACCTGATGGTGCACCTGGACCCGGGTTACCTGCGTCGGGTGCGCGGGATGGTGATCTCCGGGCCGCTGCTGGTCCACCTCTGGGTGCGCGGCGCCCGCTTCCTGCTCGCCGCCGACCCCGCCCTGAAGGGGCGGCTCAAGCCCACCTGGCGGGAGGCGGGCCGGATCGCCAAGCGCGGACTGCTGCCGGACCCGGTCAAGTCGATCCGCTCCGGGCTGCGCTACCTGCGACCGGGCTACCACCCGACCCAGGAGGGCTCGTCCAGCCAGGCGCTGGGCTACCTCGCCACCTCCCCGGCCGCCCGTGTGGCCGCCGGGCGCGGCTGACGGATGGCAGGGTTCGGATTTCAGCGAACAGAAAACGTTTTCTGTTCGCTGAACTCTGTTCGCTGAAGTCTGAAATCTGAACTCTGAAGTCTGGAACCTGTCACCCGCCGCCGCCCGCCGCCCGCCCTCTCCCGACGCCCAAGGATCCCGCCGGATGGACCTGACCACCCCGCCCCCCGACCTCTACGGCCGCCCCCGCGCCGACGGCTTCATCCGTTGGCTCACCGCCTTCAGCGACCGCTACTCCCCGGCCCTCGGCGGCCCGCTGCTGCGCCGCAACCCCCGCCGCCCGCTCAGCCGCCCCACCCAGCCGCTCCGGCTGGTCGTCGCCGAGCGTCGCCAACTGACCATGGACGTCATCGAGTTGCGACTCGTCGACCCCTCCGGTGGCCCGCTGCCCGGCTGGCAGCCCGGTGCCCACCTGCGCCTCGCCCTGCCCTCCGGCCGCGAGCGCCACTACTCCCTCAGCGGCGACCCGGCCGACCGCACCACCTACCGCATCGCCGTCCGGCGGCTGCCCGAGGGCGGCGGCGGGTCCGTCGAGGTCCACGACGTCCTGCACCCTGGCACCCGGCTCGCCGCCCGCCGCCCGCGCAACGGCTTCGCCTTCTGCGCCGAGCCCGCCGTCCTCCTGCTGGCAGGCGGCATCGGCATCACCCCGCTGCTCCCGATGGCCCGTGAGGCGCAGCGGCACGGCCTGGACTGGCGCCTGGTGCACGTCGGCCGCAGCGCCGACACCCTCCCGTACGCGGACGAGCTGCGCGCCCTCGACCCGCACCGGGTGGTGCTGCGCACCGACGACGAGCACGGCGGCGTCCCCACCGGCCCGGAGCTGCTCGCCCACGCCCCGCGTGGTGCCGCCGTCTACTGCTGCGGCCCGGCCCCGATGCTCGCCGCCGTGCAGCGCGCCCTGGACGGCTCCCCGGCCGCCTCCCTGCACTTCGAGCGCTTCGGCGCCGCTCCGGTCACCGGCGGCGAGCCGTTCGCCGTCCGCCTCGGCACCGACGGCCCCACCCTCGACGTCCCCGCCGACCGTTCCGCCCTGGACGTGCTGCGCGAGGCCCGCCCGGACCTCCCGTACTCCTGCCACCAGGGCTTCTGCGGCACCTGCGAGGTCCGCGTGCTGTCCGGCTCGCCCGACCACCGGGACCGCCGCCTCACCCCCGAGCAGCGTGCCGCCGGCGCCCTGCTGCCCTGTGTCTCCCGGGCCGCCGAGGGCGAGACCCTCGTGCTCGACCTCTAGAAGGAGTCCTGCCATGGCGAAAGCGACCCCCGCCTTCCGCTACACCGAGCGCGACCTCGCCCGCTTCCGTGAGACCCAGCAGCTCGCCTACGACTGCGCCGAACAGGTCGCCGCCTGGATCGAACCCGGCGTCACCGAGCGGCAGGCCACCGCCGAGCTGCGCCGCCGCCTGGTCGCCGCCGGGGTCCAGGACTTCTTCCACGTCCCCTTCGCCTGGTTCGGCGACCGGACGGCGTTCCGGCACTTCCACACCCCGCTGCAGTTCTTTGCCGGCAACCGACGGCTGGAGGAGGGCATGCCGTACGTACTGGACTGCGCGCCCGTGGTGGACGGCTACACCGCCGACATCGGTTACGGCGGCAAGGTCGGCGAGAACCGGGTCTGGGACCGCCTGGCCGCCGACCTGAAGGTCTACCGCGAGCTGATCCTCGACGAGGTGCGGGCCCGCAAACCGCTCGCCGAGGTGTACGCCGCGGTGGACGCCCAGCTCGCCGCGCACGGCTACGACAACCGCCACCAGGTCTACCCGGGCCGGGTGATCGGCCACCAGGTCACCCGCAACACCGCGCGCGGCCCGGCCGGGGTGAACGTCTTCGGCTTCGGCGTGCGCACCCTCCAGACCCTCGGTCGCGAGCTCATCTCCGAACGCCTGCAGGGCCGTTCGCCGCTCTGGGCGGACGGGCGCTCCTCCCGGCACGCGCCCACCCCGGGCCTGTGGGCGGTCGAGCCGCACATCGGCTTCCGCGGCGTGGGCATCAAGTTCGAGGAACTGCTGGTGGTCACCGAGGACGACGCCTACTGGCTCGACAACGACCTGCCGCACGTCCGCCGCTGGACCGCCACCACCGAGCGGACCACCGGGCAGACCACCGGGCAGACCACCGAGCTGACCACCACCGAGCGGACCGCCGTCGAGCCGGCCACCGAGCGGACCGCCGTCGAGCCGACCACCACCGAGCCGACCACCCTGGAGGCCACCCGATGACGCACCCGACGACCAGCCGGACGAAGCGCCCGGCGGCGCCCCCGGTCCGCCGCCGCACCGTCCACTCCGGCGGCCTCCCGCTCGCCGTCTTCGAGCAGGGCGACCCGGGCGCCCCCACCGTCCTCCTCGTGCACGGCTACCCCGACACCCACGCCGTCTGGGACGACGTCGCCGCCGACCTCGCCCGCGACCACCACGTGGTCCGCTACGACGTGCGCGGCGCCGGCGAGTCGGCCGCCCCCGCCGACCGGTCCGGCTACCGCCTGGAGCACCTCGCCGAGGACCTGTTCGCCGTTGCCGACGCCGTCAGCCCGGACCGACCGGTGCACCTGCTCGCCCACGACTGGGGCTCGATCCAGTCCTGGGAGGCCGTCACCGCACCCGGCGCCGAACGCCGGATCGCCTCGTACACCACCCTGTCCGGCCCCAGCCTGGACCACATGGGCCACTGGTTGCGCCACCGGCTGCGCCGCCCCACCCCGCGCCACCTGGGGCAGCTGCTGCACCAGGGCGTGCGCTCCTGGTACATCACCGCCTTCCACCTGCCCTACCTCGCCCCCGGCATCTGGCGCCTCGGCCTGGCCCGGGCCTGGCCGCGGGTGCTGCGCGACCTGGAACACGTCACCCCGCGCGCCGACCACCCACAGCCCACCCTGCGCCGCGACGCGGTCCGCGGCATCGAGCTGTACCGGGCCAACTTCCGCCCCACCCTGGGCCGTCCGCGCGAACGGCGGACCGAGGTGCCGGTCCAGCTGATCACCCTCACCCGGGACCGGTACGTCGGCACCTACCTCTCCGAGGGGCTGGAGCGCTGGGTGACCAAGCTGACCCGCAGGACGCTGCACGCCGGCCACTGGTCGGCGCTGCTGGAGAAGGGAGCCACCGTGGCCGGACTGGTCCGCGAGTTCGCCGCCCGCATCGACGAGGGGCAGTCCCGACCGGCGGAGGGCGACGGCCGGCTGGTCGTGGTCACCGGCGGCGGCAGCGGCATCGGCCGGGCCACCGCGCTCGCCTTCGCCGAGGACGGTGCCCGGGTGGTGGTCTGCGACCTCGACCTCGCGGCCGCCGAGCGCACCGCCGAACTGGCCTCGCTGATCGGTCCGAAGGCCCACGCCTACCGGGTGGACGTCTCCGACGGCGCCGCGATGGACGCCTTCGCGCAGACCGTCGCCGCCGAGCACGGGGTGCCCGACGTGATGGTCAACAACGCGGGCATCGGCCACTCCGGGACGTTCCTGCAGACCACCGAGAAGGAGTGGCAGCGGGTCCTGGACGTCAACCTCTGGGGCGTGATCCACGGCTGCCGCGCCTTCGGCACCCTGATGGCCGACCGAGGCCAGGGCGGCCACATCGTCAACGTCTCCTCCGCCGCCGCCTACCTGCCGTCCAAGGCGCTCACCGCCTACGCCACCAGCAAGGCCGCGGTGTTCATGCTCTCCGACTGCCTGCGCGCCGAGTTCGTCGGCCACGGCATCGGCGTCTCCACCATCTGCCCCGGCATCGTCAACACCAACATCACCCGCACCTCCACCTTCTCCGCCACCACCTCCACCGAGCAGGCTGCCAAGCAGGCCCGCGCTGCGAAGCTCTACGCCCGCCGCGGCTTCCCGCCGGAGAAGGTCGCCACCGCCATCCTCACCGCGGTCCGCACCGGCAGGCCCGTGGTCCCCGTCACCCCCGAGGCCAAGGCGGCCCGGCTGCTCTCCCGGCTCAGCCCCGGCCTCCTCCGCCTCGCCGCACGCCTCAACGTCACCTGACCCGGCCGCCGGCGGATGTGCCCCGGGCGGCCCGCAGCGCCGCCCGGGGCTGTGAGAGCATCGAGGCCCATGGAGATGACAACGGCCCTGTGGTCCTTCGCCCTTGTTGTGGGGCTGCTCACGCTCACGCCCGGGCTCGACACCGCGCTGGTCCTGCGGACCTCGGCGTTGGGGCGCCGACGGCAGGCGTGGGGGGTCGTCCTGGGGATCCAGACCGGGACGCTGCTCTGGGGGACGCTGACCTCCGCCGGGGTGACGGCGCTGCTGACCGCCTCGCAGGTGGCGTACGAGATCCTGCGCTGGGCGGGCGCTGCGTACCTGGTGTGGATGGGCATCGGGATGCTGCGCAACCGGGGCGGCGAGGCGGCGGTCGAGGAGGAGCCGGAGGCCGGCGGGTTCGCGCACGGCTGGCGGCGGGGCACGCTGACCAACCTGCTGAACCCCAAGGTCGGGGTCTTCTACGTGGCCGTGCTGCCGCAGTTCATCCCGGCCGGCGCCCCGCACTTCGCCGCCGGCGTGGCGCTGACCTGCGTACACGTCGTGGAGGGCCTGCTCTGGTCGACCGTCCTGGTGGGCTTCGCCCGGGTGCTGCGCGGCTGGCTGCGCCGGCCGGCCGCCCGGCGGCTGATGGACCGGGTGACCGGCGCGGTCGTGGTGGGCTTCGGCGTG
Organism: Kitasatospora sp. NPDC093102; assembly: GCF_040683915.1. Lineage (NCBI taxonomy): Bacteria > Bacillati > Actinomycetota > Actinomycetes > Kitasatosporales > Streptomycetaceae > Kitasatospora > Kitasatospora sp. NPDC093102. The sequence continues at coordinate 271,012 of NZ_JBFBFA010000006.1, forward strand.
AAGCTGGCACTGACCGACTGACCGACTGACGGACTGACCGACTGATCGAGGCCGTTGCCGGGGTCTCAACGGCGACCTCCAGCAGGCCACGCAAACGTGAGCGGCGGCGAAGCCGTCTCCGGGATCAGGCCGCGTGGGTACGGTGCGTCGGGCCGCCCGCCGCGTCACCCTCCGTCGCCGTCCGCGACACGTCGTGGTGGATCGGCCCGTCCGAGGCGCTCAGCGGCAGGCAGCTGCCGCCGCGTCGGTGGGCGATGATCTCGGCGGCGACCGAGACCGCCGTCTCCTCCGGGGTGCGCGAGCCGAGGTCCAGGCCGATCGGGGAGCGCAGCCGGGCCAGTTCGGCCTCGGTGAGCCCCGCCTCGCGCAGCCGGGCCGCGCGGTCCCGGTGGGTGCGGTGCGAGCCCATTGCGCCGACGTAGCCGACCGGCAGCCGCAGGGCGCGTTCCAGCAACGGGATGTCGAACTTGGCGTCGTGGGTGAGCACGCAGATTACGGTTCGCCCGTCGATCCGGCCGAGCTGGGAGTCCAGGTAGCGGTGCGGCCAGTCGACCGCGACCTCGTCGGCCTCGGGGAAGCGGCGGGCGGTGGCGAAGACCGGCCGGGCGTCGCAGACGGTCACGTGGTAGCCCAGGAACTTTCCGATCCGCACCACCGCGGCCGCGAAGTCGATCGCCCCGAACACCAGCATCCGCGGCGCGGGCACGTACGACTCGACGAAGCAGGTGACGGTGCCCTGCTGGTGCTCGTCGCAGGGGCGTCCGTCCAGGCCGAGCACGAGCCGGCCGGTGCGTCCGGCCTCCAGCATCGCCCGGGCCTCCGCGACGATCGCCCTCTCCAGCCCGCCGACCGTCGAGGGTGTCGGCGAGAGCGCGCCGGCGACGCCGTCGGCGGTGACCGCCAGCGTGGCCCCGACCAGCCCGCCCGGCCCGACGATGACCCGCACCAGCGCCACCGGCGTGCCGGCCGCGATGTGCGCGATCCCGGCGTCCAGCCCGGCGTCGGCCCCGGGCACCACCGGCTGGACGAACACGTCCAGGACGCCGCCGCAGGTCAGACCCACCGCGAAGGCGTCCTCGTCGCTGTACCCGAAGCGTTCCAGCACCGGCCGGCCGCTCGCGATCGCGGCCTGGCACAGCTCGTACACCGCGCCCTCGACGCATCCGCCGGAGACGCTGCCGACCGCCTCGCCGTCCGTGTCCACGGCCAGCGCCGCCCCGGGGTCGCGCGGAGCGCTGCCGGAGACGCCGACCACGGTGGCCACGGCGAAGGAGCGCCCGGACGCGTGCCAGGCCAGCAGCTGCTCGGCGATGTCCTGCATGGGGAGGCTCCTTACACGGTTTCGACAGTAGCGGGAGGCGCCGTCGTACGGGAAACGATCCCGTACGACGGCGGTAGTGCCCAGTGCGGCGGCGCCCGGGCAGCGGCGGCGCCCGGCCGGCGGTGCGGACGGCTAGTGCACGCCCAGCCAGGACTTGACCGGGGTGATCGCGAAGTACACGACGAACACCGCGGTGAGGATCCACATCAGCGGCCCGGGCTCGCGCGGACGCCCCAGCCCGGCCTTGATGGCGGTGTACGAGATGACGCCGGCCGCGACGCCCGCGGTGATGCTGTACGTGAACGGCATCAGCGCGCAGGTGAGGAAGGCCGGGATGGCCACCTCCCGGTCGGACCAGTCGATGTGCCGGGCCTGGCTCATCATCATCGAGCCGATCACCACCAGGGCGGCCGAGGCGACCTCGACCGGAACGATCCCGGCGATCGGCGAGAAGAACAGCATCAGCGTGAACAGGGCGCCGGTGACGGTGGAGGCGAGCCCGGTTCGGGCGCCGTCGCCGACGCCGGTGGCGGACTCGACGAAGACGGTCTGCCCGGAGGCGCCCGCCAGGCCGCCGACCGCGCCGCCCGCGCCGTCGATGAACAGCGCCCTGGACAGCCCGGGCATCCGGCCCTGCCGGTCGGCCAGTCCGGCCTCGGTGCCGACGCCGATGATGGTGGCCATCGCGTCGAAGAAGCCGGCCAGCACCAGGGTGAACACCGCGACCGAGGCGCTGATCGCGCCCATGCCGCGGCCACCGAACGCGCCGAACAGGTCGACGTCGCCGAACAGGCTGAAGTCGGGTGCGGAGACCGGGCTGCCGGGCCAGACCGGCACCGAGTTCTTCCAGGCCTCGGCCGGCACGTGCGCGGCCTTGTTGACGATCATCGCGAGCACGGTGCCGCCGGCGATGCCGATCAGGATCGCGCCGCGGACACCGCGCGCCATCAGTACGAAGATCGTCAGCAGGGTGACGCAGAAGACCAGCACCGGCCAGCCGGCCAGCTCGCCGGTGGGGCCGAGCGAGAGCGGGGTGGGACCGCCGGTGTGCATGAACCCGGCCTTGTAGAGGCCGATCACCGTGACGAACAGGCCGATGCCGATGGTGATGGCGTGCTTGAGCGGCAGCGGGATGCCGTTCATGATCCTTTCGCGCAGCCCGGAGACCACCAGCAGCACGATCAGCAGGCCGTAGATCACGCACAGGCCCATGGCCTGCGCCCAGGTGGTGTGCGGGACGACCAGTGCGGAGACCGCGCCGGAGACCGAGAGTCCGGCGGCGAGGGCGAGCGGCACGTTGCCGACCAGGCCCATCAGGACGGTGGTGACGGCAGCGGCCAGCGCGGTGGCGGTGGTCAGCGCGGCGTGGTCCAGCTTGACGCCGGTGACGTCCGCGCCGCTCAGGATGAGCGGGTTGAGCAGGATGATGTACGCCATCGCCATGAAGGTGGTGAGCCCACCGCGCAGTTCGTCGGCGAGGGTCGATCCCCGGGCCGAGATCTTGAAGTAGGCGTCCAGCGCGCCGGTGGGGCGTGGTGCCGGGGGCGACGGGTGGGCGTCGTCCTCGGCGGGTCTGTCTTCGGTGGTGCCGGGCTCCATGGGGATCCTGGTCATGTCCACTCCCAAGTGTCAAAGGGGGTTGGGGTGGGCGAGCCGACCTGACTGCCGGTCAACGAAGCGGCGTAGGGGGACGTATCGACTCACTGGGGGCACTCGCGAGAGAGGGGAGTGCCGGCGGTGCATCCGAGCGTGGTGCGCACCGCTGCGAACCCCGGCGCGGGCAGGGCAGCGGAGGTGGGGGCGGGTGTGCCCCGGGGCGGCGGGGAAGACGGTTGCCGCCCCGGGGAAGTGCCGACGGGCAAGCTGTTCCCGGCCGTTCGGTGCTCAGCCCGGCCGTTCGGTGCTCAGCCCGGCCGTTCGGTGGTCAGGTGCTCCGGCCGGACCGGGATCCGGTTGAGCGCCAGCCCGGTGGCGTTGCGGATGGCGGCCACGATGGACGGCGTCGCCGAGACGGTCGGCGCCTCGCCGACCCCGCGCAGCCCGTACGGCGCGTTGGGGTCGGGCAGTTCGAGCATCTCCACCGGGATCGGCGGGGTGTCCAGGATGGTGGGGATCAGGTAGTCGGTGAAGGAGGCGTTGCGCACCTTGCCGTCCCGCACGATGATCTCCTCCATCACCGCGAGGCCCAGCGCCTGGGTGCAGCCGCCCTGGATCTGGCCGACCACGGAGAGCGGGTTGAGCGCCTTGCCGACGTCCTGGACGGCGGTGAGCTCGACCACCTTGACCAGGCCGAGTTCCACGTCCACGTCCACCACCGCACGGTTGGCGCAGAAGCTGTACTGGACGTGGCCGAAGCCCTGGCCGGTCTCCCGGTCGAAGGGCTGGGTGGGCCGGTGGTGGTGCTCGCGGGTGAGGTCGACGGCCTCGTCGCCGAGCAGGTCGACCATGGAGACCAGCACCCCGGCGCTCTTCGAGACCACCTTGCCGCCGGCCAGCGCCAGGTCGTCGTGGGTCCAGCCGTAGCGCCGACGGCCCCTGTCGAGCAGCTCCCGGCGCACCGCCTCGGCGGCCAGCTTCACCGCGCCGCCGGTCATGTACGTCTGGCGCGAGGCGGAGGTCGAACCGGCCGACCCCACTTCGGTGTTGGCCGGATGGATGGTGACCTGCTCGACGCCCAGCTCGGTGCGGGCGATCTGGGCGTGCACGGTGACGCCGCCCTGGCCGACCTCGGCCATCGCGGTGTGCACCATGGCGACCGGCTCGCCGCCGATCACCTCCAGGCGCACCCGGGCGGTGGAGTAGTCGTCGAAGCCCTCGGAGAAACCGACGTTCTTGATGCCGACCGAGTAGCCGACGCCGCGTACGATCCCCTCGCCGTGCGAGGTGTTGGACAGCGCGCCGGGCAGCCGGCGCAGGTCCGGGTGCTCGGTGTCCAGTGGCGGCGGCAGCGGCATCTCCTTGGCCCGCCGGAGCAGTTCGGCCACCGGCGCGGGCGAGTCGATCTGCTGGCCGGTGGGCATGAAGTCGCCCTCGGACATCGCGTTGAGCTGCCGCAACTCCACCGGGTCCATGCCCAGTTCGGCGGCCAGCTTGTCCATCTGCGACTCGTAGCCGAACGCCGCCTGCACCGCGCCGAAGCCGCGCATCGCCCCGCAGGACGGGTTGTTGCTGTACAGCGCGATGGCGTGCATCCGCACGTTCGGGATCACGTACGGGCCGTGCCCGAGCGAGGCCGCGTTGCCGACCACGGCGGGGGAGGCGGAGGCGTACGCGCCGCCGTCCAGGACGATCCGGCAGTCGGCGAAGACCAGCTTGCCGTCCCGGGTCGCGCCGTGCTCGTAGTGCATCCGCGCCGGGTGGCGGTGCACGTGGCCGAAGAAGGACTCGTCCCGGGAGTAGACGATCTTGACGGGCTTGCCGGTGTGCAGGGCCAGCAGGCAGGCGTGGATCTGCATCGACAGGTCCTCGCGGCCGCCGAACGCGCCGCCGACGCCGGCCAGGGTGAGCCGGACCTTCTCCTCCGGCAGGTCGAGCACCGGCGCCATCTGCTGGCGGTCGACGTGCAGCCACTGGGTGGCGATGTAGAGGTCGATGCCGCCGTCCTCGGCGGGCACCGCGAGGCCGGACTCCGGGCCGAGGAAGGCCTGGTCCTGCATGCCGACCTCGTAGTCGCCGCTGACGATCACGTCCGCCAGCGCCCGCACCTCGTCGGTCACGCCCAGGCCGGAGACGAGCTTCTGCTCGTGGCAGATGTTGCCGTGCGCATGGGACTTGTACTCGTGCGGCTCGTGCACGTACCCGTACGTCTCCGGGTCGAGGCACTGCTCCTCGGTGACGATCGGGGTGAGCACCTCGTACTCGACCGCGATCTTCTTCACCGCGCGGCGGGCCGTCTCCGGATGGTCGGCGGCCACCAGCGCGATCGCCTCGCCGTGGTACCGGATCCTGTCGATGGCCAGGGCCGGCTGGTCCTGGATCTCCAGGCCGTAGTACTTGGAACCGGGGATGTCCTCGTGCGTCAGCACCGCGTACACCCCGGGCACCTTGAGCGCCTCGGAGATGTCCACCGAGAGGATGTTCGCCCGGGGGTGCGGCGAGCGCAGCGCCGTGCCCCAGAGCATGTCCTCGTGCCACAGGTCGGAGGAGTAGGCGAACTCGCCCCGGACCTTCAGGTTGCCGTCCGGGCGCAGCGGCGAGCCACCGATGCCGTCCTTGGACGCCTGGTTGATGTTCTGGAGGTTCTTCTGCCCCCGGATGGTCCGCTGGATCGTCCGCTCGTTCACGCCGCACCGGCCTTCCCCGCGCACTTGCGGGCCGAAGCCAGCCGCACCGCGTCCATGATCTTTTCGTAGCCGGTGCAGCGGCACAGGTTGCCGGACAGCGCCTCGCGGATGTCGTCGTCGCTCGGCTGCGGGTCGTCCTCCAGCAGCGCGTCGGTCTGCACCAGCAGCCCGGGGGTGCAGAAGCCGCACTGGACGGCGCCGGTGTCGACGAACGCCTGCTGGACCAGGCCCAGTTCGCCGTCCTCCGCGCCCAGGCCCTCGACCGTGCGCACCTCGCGGTCCTGCACCTGGCCGGCCGCGACCAGGCAGGAGCAGACCGGGACGCCGTCCAGGTAGACCGTGCAGGAGCCGCACTCGCCCTGCTCGCAGGCGTTCTTCGAGCCCGGCAGGCCGACCCGTTCGCGCAGCACGTACAGCAGGCTCTCGCCCTCCCACACGTCGTCGGCCTCGACCGGCTTGCCGTTGGCGGTGAAAGTGACCCTCATGCCGCGCTCCTGATCTGCTTGCTGTAGTCGGTCCAGGTCCAGGTGAGGGTGCGGCGGGCCATCACGGCGAGCGCGTGCCGGCGGTAGTCGGCGGTCCCCCGGACGTCGTCGATCGGCGAGGCCGCGGCCTTCACCAGCTCGCCGAAGCGCTGGACCACCTCGGCGCCCAGCAGCTCCCCGGACTCCCACAGGCCGCGCTCGGCGAGTACGTTCTGGAGGTACTCCTCGGCCTCGACGGCGCGCCGCGGCGTGGGGGCGGCCGAGCCGATACCGGTGCCGACGGTTCCGTTCCGGGGGTGCAGGGCGAAGCCGAACGCGCAGACCGCGATCACCATGGCGTTGCGGGTGCCGATCTTCGAGAACTGCTGCGGTCCGTCCGCCACCGGGATGTGCACGGTCCGGATCAGCTCGTCGGCCTCCAGGCTGTTGCGCTTCACCCCGACGTAGAAGTCGTCGATCGGAATCAGCCGGGTGCCGCGCACCGAGGCCGCCTCGACGAACACGTCCCGCCCGGCCGCCAGCAGCGCCGGGTGCGAGTCGCCGGCCGGGGAAGCCGCCCCGAGGTTGCCGCCGACGCTGCCGCGGTTGCGGATCTGCGGCGAGCCGACGGTGCGGGCCGCCAGCGCCAGTCCGGGCAGCGGAGTGGACAGCTCCGCGATGATCCGGGCGTACGGGACCGCGGCGCCGAGCCTGACGACGCTGCCGTCGTTCGACCATTCGGCGAGTTCGGCGATGCGGTTCAGGTCGAGGATCGCGGGTGGCCGGTGCACGTCGAAGTTCAGCTCGACCATGACGTCCGTACCGCCCGAGACGGGCAGTGCGGTCGGGTACTCGGCCTTCGCCGCGAGCGCCTCGTCCCAGGTGGCGGGCCGAAGAAACTCCATGCGGGTGTCTCCTCAAGTCGTCGCCCGCCGGGTGTCCGGCGGCGTGTCGCCCAGTGAACCGCTGTGACGCGGCCCACTGGCAGTCACCGATGGCATGAAGCCCCGGCTGTGAGCCCGCCCGGCATCCTGTACGTTCCTCTAAGGAGGAGAATCTCGCAGCCCAGGTGTTCACCGTGTGCTACCTACGACCGTAATCCGGCCGTGACGCGCGGGCTACGGGCCCGGGCGCACGCCTGTTCGGCCAGGCCCTATCGTTACCCCTTCATCCCTCCCCCCAAGTCCCGTTAAGGAGTCCGCGGATGCGCGTCCGTGACCTGCTCGCCCCCGGCGCCCCGCGACTGCGCCTGCTCGCGGCCGAGGAAGAGCTGGACCGGCAGGTCAGCGGTGTGATGACGACGGACCTCCAGGACCCGGGCCGCTACCTGCACGGCGGCGAACTGGTGCTCACCGGCATGCTCTGGCGCACCGTCCCGGCCGACTCCGAGCGCTTCGTCCGCACCCTCGCGGCCGGCGGCGCGGTGGCCCTGGCGGCCGGCGAGGCCGAGGTCGGCCCGGTGCCCGAGGACCTGGTCGAGGCCTGTCGCCGGCACCGGATGCCGCTGCTCGCCGTCCCCGACGACATCGCCTTCGGCACCGTGGCCGAGTTCATCGGCCGCCAGGTCTCCGCCGACCGCGCGGCCGACCTCGCCGCCCTGGTCGACCGGCACCGCCTGCTGGTCTCGGCGGCCGGCGGCGGCGGACTGGACGCGGTGCTGGACCTGCTCGGCGGCGACCTCGACCTGGACTGCTGGGTGCTCACCCCGACTGGCGCGGTGATCGCCGGCCCCGCGGACCGGCTCTCCGCCCAGGACCGCGACCAGCTGGTCCGCGCCCACCTCGCCGCCCAGCGCCAGCGCCGCCGCCCCCCGCACCGGGTCCGGCTGGCGGCCGGCTCCTACTCGCTGCTGCCCGCCCCGGCCTCCGCCGAGCAGGGCGCGCCGCAGGCCGATTGCGCGCTGGCGGACTGGGTGCTCGCGGTGGCCGGCGACGTCACCGAATGGACCACCAAGCGCCAGCAGCTCGCCGAGAACCTGGCCCGGCTGGTCGCCGCCGAGCGCCACCGCCGCGACGAGGGCCGCCGGCTGCGCCGCCGGCTCGCCGACGAGGTGCTCGCCCTGCTGCGCCGCGACGCCGACCCGGCCGAGATCAGCCGCACCCTGTACGCTTCCTCGGCCATGGCCGCCCGCTACGAGATCCCCGAGCCCAAGTCCCAGGCGGAGGAGAGCTCCTGGCTGGTACTCAGCGCCGAGGGCACCGGCCTTCCGGAGGGCACCGTACGGGCGGTGCTGGAGGAGGCGCTCGGCGGCATCACCGACCGCGCGCTGGTCGCGGGGGCCGGCACCGGTGCGGTGGTGGTGCTGCCCGCGCTGGAGGGCCCGGTGCCCGCCGACACCCTGCGCGAACTGCTCGCCCCGCTGGAGGCCGGGCTCGGCTCGGAGGGCCGGATCACCCTCGGGGTCTCCGCCCCCGCCTCCGAGGCCGGGGGCCTGCGCGGCGCCCTGGAGGAGGCCCGGCACGCCCGCCGGATCGCCGCCTCCCGGGTCGGCCGGGTCTGCGTCGCGGGCCCCGAGGAACTCGCCTCGCACGTGCTGCTGCTGGCCGCCGTCCCGGACGAGGTGCGCCGCGCCTTCCGCAGCCGGCTGCTGGACAAGGTGATCGCGTACGACATCGAGCACCAGGCGGACCTGGTCCGCACCCTGGAGGCCTTCCTGCGGTCGGACGGTTCCTGGACCCGCTGCGCCGCGCAGCTGCACGTCCACGTGAACACCCTGCGGTACCGGATCGGCCGGATCGAGGAGCTGACCGGGCGTGACCTCTCCCGGCTGGAGGACCGGGTGGACTTCTACCTGGCGCTGGAACTGGCCTGACGGCACGCCCCGACACGCGGGAGGGCCCGCCGCGACCACTGGTCGCGGCGGGCCCTCTTCGTACGGTCCGCTGCTGCCGGTCCGCTACTGCACCGGGATGACCGAGGTCAGCCACTGGAAGGCGCCCGGGACCATCTTCTTCCACTGCTCGGTGGTGTGCGGGCCGGTGCCCTCCTCCACCTGGACGGTGGTCGGGGCCTTGGCCGCGGCGCGGATCGCCTCGCCGTCCTCGTAGCCGTCCCCCTTGGAGCCGCTGACCAGCAGGGCGACCTTCGGCGGCTGCGCGGCGGTCTTCAGGATGTTGACCGGGTTGTTGGCCTCGCGCAGCTTGGCGTCCTTGCCGACCAGGGAGTCCGGCTCCTGGGCCGGGTCGTTGTAGCCGGACATCGCGATGGCGGCCCGGTACCGGTTGGGGTGGGACAGCGACAGCTTGGCCGCGCAGTGCGCGCCGGCCGAGTAGCCGGCGATCGCCCAGCGGTCCGCGGACGGGTCGGCGCGGAAGTTGTCCAGCACCATCTGCGGGACGTCGCGGGTGACCCAGGCGTCGGCGTTGATCTTGCCGGGGATGTCGGTGCAGCCCGCGTCCTGGTTGTTCAGCAGCTTCGTGCGGGGCGAGACCAGGATGAACGGCGCGACCTTGCCCTGCTGCATCAGCGGCTTGAGCTGCTCGGAGACCTTGAGGGTGCCGTACCAGGTGGAGGAGGAGCCGGGGTAGCCCGGGATCAGCTCGACCACGGGGAACTTCTTGTCCTTGAACGCCGGGTCGTTGTACTGCGGCGGCAGCCAGACCAGCACCTCGCCGTCGACCCCGGACACCTGTCCCTTGAGCTCGGTCTTCTGCACGTCGCCCGGGACGAGCGGGTCGTTCACGCCGCCGAAGCTCTGCTTGACCTTCGGCGGTTCCTTGGCGGCGTCAGCGCTCTGGCCCGGAACGGCGGCCGGGTCGACCGGTGCCACCACGGGCACCGCGCGGACGTGGTCGCCGGTGCCCAGCAGGTCGTCCCAGTTGCCGTAGATCAGGTTGGCGTTGTTGACCATCACGAAGACCATCAGGACGGCCGTGACCTGGCAGAACATGATCATGACGATCCGGGTGAGATGGCGAACCGGCTGCGGGCCGCCGACCTTCCCCCAGAAAAGCAGCGCCACCGCGATGGACACCGGTACCAGGACGACGGTGAGGAGGAAGAATGGCGTACCTGTCAGTTCCATCGAGTTCTCGTATCCGGGTCGCACGCCGCCCGGGCCCCACTCGCCCGAACGCACGTCAATGGCATTGGACGGCGATGGACCGGTGATCGGTTGCCGTCCGAATCTGTGCGGAACCTGAGAGGAACATCACGTTCTTGTGATGAGCCCCATTCGGATCGGCGCCTAGTCTGCCACCCGAACGGATGTCGTCCGGACGGGCTGCTCAGCGGACTACCAGGAACGGTCCCCCGGGGCACCTTACCTCCCAGGCCGTTCGCGCTGCCGGGCGAGGCGGTGCGATCCCGCGAGACCGGGGCAGGGAGACTATGGGGATGAGCATCACCCGCTTTCGCCCGTCCCGCCGCTTCTGGCCCGTGTGTGCCCTCCTGGCACTCGCGGTCACCGCGGCCGGTTGCAGCAGTACCGGAGGCAGACGCGCCGAGGAGGCCCGCGCCAAGGCCGCGGCCGCCGGCGGCAGCGCCGTCACCACCCCGCGCTGGAAGGTCGCCATGGTGACCCACGCCGGAGCCGGCGACGCCTTCTGGGACACTGTGCGCAAGGGCGCCGAGCAGGCCGCCGCCAAGGACAACATCACCTTCCTGTACTCCAACGACGCGCAGACCCAGAACCAGGTCCAGCTCGTCCAGGCCGCCATCGACCAGAAGGTCGACGGCCTGCTGGTCACCCTCGCCAAGGGCGACGCCATGGCTGACGTCCTCGGCAAGGCCAAGGCCGCCGGCATCCCCGTGATCACCATCAACTCCGGCCAGGAGTACTCGCAGAAGTTCGGCGCGCTCACCCACATCGGCCAGGACGAGGCCACCGCCGGCCAGGCGGCCGGCACCGAGCTGGCCTCGCGCGGCCGCAAGAACGTGCTCTGCGTGATCCACGAGCAGGGCAACGTCGGCCAGGAGCAGCGCTGCTCCGGTGCCCAGTCCAAGGCCGGCGGCGCCTTCCAGGTGCTCTACGTCAACGGCGTCGACATGCCCGACGCCCGTGCCGCGATCTCCGCCAAGCTCCAGGCCGACCCGGCCATCGACACCGTGCTCACCCTCTCCGGCCCGATGGCCGCCACCGGCCTCCAGGCCGTCCAGGACGCCCACCGCAGCGTCGAGCTGGACACCTTCGACCTGGGCACGCAGGTGGTGTCCGGGCTCAAGTCCGGCAGCGTCGGATTCGCCGTCGACCAGCAGCCCTACCTCCAGGGCTACACCGGTGTCGACCTGCTCTGGCTGTACAAGTACAACCTGAACATGCTCGGCGGCGGCAAGCCCGTCGAGACCGGCCCGCAGATCCTGACCAAGGACAACGCCGACGCGCTCGCCGAGTACGTCGCGAGGGGGACCAGGTGAGCACCCCCGACCTCCTCGCCCGGGACGGCCTGGTCGACGGGCGCCCGGCGGCCCTGCGACGGCTCCTCGCCCGCCCCGAGCTGGGCTCGCTGATCGCCGCCGTCGCGGTCTTCGTGGTCTTCGCCGCGGTCGCAGAACCCTTCCTGCGGGTCTCCTCGCTGGGCACGGTGCTGTACGCGGCCTCCACCATCGGGATCATGGCGGTCCCGGTCTCGCTCCTGATGATCGGCGGCGAGTTCGACCTCTCGGCCGGCGTGCTGGTCACCACCGCCGCGCTGACCTCCTCGATGGTCTCGTACCAGTTCACCGCGGTGACCTGGGTCGGCGTGCTGGTCTCGCTGGCGACCACGCTGGCCGTCGGCTGGTTCAACGGCTGGATGCTCGGCCGCACCGGGCTGCCCAGCTTCATCGTCACGCTCGGCACGTTCCTGATGCTGACCGGCGCGAACCTGGGCGTCACCAAGGCGATCTCGGGCACCGTCTCGACCAAGCCGATCTCCGACATGGAGGGCTTCGCCTCCTGCCGCTGGCTGTTCGCCTCCGAGGTGACCGTCGGCGGGCTGGCGATCAAGGCCACCGTCTGGTGGTGGCTCGGCCTGCTCGTGGTCGGCAGCTGGGTGCTGCTGCGCACCCGCTTCGGCAACTGGATCTTCGCGGTCGGCGGCGACGCGGCCGCGGCCCGCGCGGTCGGCGTGCCGGTCGCCCGGACCAAGACCGTGCTCTACCTGGGCGTCGGCTTCGGTGCCTGGGTGCTCGGCCAGCACCTGCTGTTCTCCTTCGACACCGTGCAGTCCGGCGAGGGCGTCGGCAACGAACTGATCTACATCGTCGCGGCCGTCATCGGTGGCTGCCTGATCACCGGCGGCTACGGCTCGGTGGTCGGCTCCGCGCTCGGCGCGCTGATCTTCGGCATGGCCAGCAAGGGGATCATCTACGCCCAGTGGAACCCGGACTGGTTCAAGTTCTTCCTCGGCGCGATGCTGCTGCTGGCCGCGCTGCTGAACGCCTACGTCAAGCGCCGGGCCGAACGGGGGCCGCGATGAGCGAGCGGAGGACCGGGGCACCCGCCCCCGGCCTGGCGGCCGGGAGGTGCCCCCGGGCCGGAGGCCGGGGGAGAAGCATGAAGAGGTGCGCGTGGGCGGACGCCTCCGCCGGGCGGAACGAGGTGGACGCATGAGGACCGGGGTTCCGACCGGCGACGAACTGCTCTCCCTCGACGGCGTCGGCAAGAGCTACGGCACCGTCCGGGCGCTCCAGGACGTCTCGCTGACCCTGCGGGCCGGCGAGATCAGCTGCGTGCTCGGTGACAACGGGGCCGGCAAGTCCACCCTGATCAAGATCATCGCGGGGCTGCACCAGCACGACGAGGGCCGCTACACCGTGGAGGGCGAGGAGGTCCGCCTCGACTCCCCGCGCCAGGCCCTCGACCGCGGCATCGCCACCGTCTACCAGGACCTCGCGGTCGTCCCGCTGATGCCGGTCTGGCGCAACTTCTTCCTCGGCTCCGAGCAGGGCATGCGCCGTTGGGGCGGCCTGCGGCTGGACGCCGACGGGATGCGCGCCACCACGCGAGAGGCGCTCGCCCGGATGGGCATCGACCTGCACGACGTCGACCGGCCGATCGGCACCCTCTCCGGTGGGCAGCGCCAGTGCGTGGCGATCGCCCGCGCGGTGCACTTCGGCGCCAAGGTACTGATCCTGGACGAGCCCACCGCCGCGCTCGGCGTCAAGCAGTCCGGGGTGGTGCTCAAGTACGTCACCGCCGCCCGCGACGCCGGGCTCGGGGTCGTGCTGATCACCCACAACCCGCACCACGCGTACCTGGTCGGCGACCACTTCACCCTGCTCAAGCGGGGCCGGATGGCGGGCAGCCATCCACGTGCCGAGATCAGCCTCGAACAGCTCACCACCGAGATGGCCGGCGGCTCCGACCTCGCCGAGCTCTCGCACGAGCTGGCCCGACCCTCCGTTTCCGACCCCAGTGGTTCCGACCCCCGTGAGGAGCGTCCGCAGCCGTGACCAGCTCCCAGGGCAGCACCCGCCCGCCCGTCCTGCCCACCCTGCTCGGCCTCGGCCCGCGCGCCGAGCGCCGCCGCCGTGCCCTGCCCGCCGGGATACTGCGACTGCCCACCATCGGCGTCGACATCGGCGGCACCAAGGTGGTCGCCGGGGTGGTGGACGGCGAGGGCAAGGTGCTGGAGAAGCTGCGTACGGACACACCGCACAAGAGCAAGAGCCCCACGGTGGTCGAGGACGTCATCGTCGAGCTGGTGCTCCAGCTCGCCGACCGGCACGACGTCCACGCCGTCGGAATCGGCGCGGCCGGCTGGGTCGACGCCGACCGCTCCAACGTGCTGTTCGCCCCGCACCTCAACTGGCGCAACGAGCCGCTCCAGCAGGCGCTCAGCGAGCGGCTGCGGTTCCCGGTGATCGTGGAGAACGACGCCAACGCGGCCGCCTGGGCCGAGTGGCGCTTCGGCGCCGGGCGCGGCGAGGACCACATGGTGATGCTCACCCTGGGCACCGGCATCGGTGGCGCGGTGGTCCGGGACGGCTACGTGGACCGCGGCAAGTACGGTCTGGCGGGCGAGTTCGGGCACATGCAGGTGCTGCCCGGCGGCCACCGCTGTCCGTGCGGCAACCGGGGCTGCTGGGAGCAGTACTCCTCCGGCAACGCGCTGGTGCGCGACGCGCGCGAGCTGGTCGCCGAGGAGTCGCCGGTGGTGCAGCCGCTGCTGGCCCGGGCGGGCGGCGTGGTCGAGGGCATCACCGGCCCGCTGGTCACCGAGGCCGCCCAGGACGGCGACCCGACCGCGACCGAGCTGCTCTACGAGGTCGGCACCTGGCTCGGCGTCGGCATCGCCAACCTGGCCGCCGCGCTGGACCCGGGCCGCTTCGTGATCGGCGGCGGGGTCTCGGAGGCGGGTGACCTGCTGCTCGGGCCGGCCCGGGACACCTTCCGCCGCACCCTCACCGGGCGCGGCTTCCGCCCGGAGGCCACCATCGTGCACGCCGCGCTCGGCAACGAGGCCGGCCTCGTCGGCGCCGCCGACCTCGCCCGGCAGGTGGCGCGGCGCTTCCGGACGATCAAGCGACGGCGGGTGGAGCGCAGCGCGCTGTAGCGGCGCCGACGGACGGATTTCAGCGAACAGGATTCAGCCGACAGATTTCAGATAACAGATTTCGTTCTCTGTTATCTGAAATCTGTCGGCTGTTTGCTGTGCCCGAGACCCCTGTCGCCCCGTCAATTACCCATTGGTAGAAGCACGGTGTGGTTGTCGGATGATGCCTCCTGTGGAACAACTGATGAGTTGACGTCGACTCAGGAGGACTCGGATGAGGGCTCTGACCCGTCTCGCGCCATCGCTGTCACTCGTTACCGCCCTGGTCTGGTCCGGTGCCGGGCCGGCCGGCGCCGCGGCCCCGCCGCCGAAGGTGCCGGAGGCGGTGGGCTGGGGCGGGGCGGTGGCCACCGTCGACGCCGACGCCACCGCCGCCGGGATCGAGGTGCTGCGCAAGGGCGGCAACGCGGTGGACGCGGCCGTCGCCGCCGCCGCGGCCCTCGGGGTCACCGAGCCGTACTCCTCCGGCATCGGCGGCGGCGGGTACTTCGTCTACTACGACCACGCCACCGGCCGGGTGCACACCATCGACGGCCGCGAGACCGCCGGCCGCACCGCCGACACCGGCCTGTTCCTGGAGGAGGGCAAACCGCTGACCTTCGCCGACGCCGTCACCAGCGGCCTGTCCGTCGGAGTCCCCGGCACCCCCGCCACCTGGGACGCCGCGTTGCGCCACTGGGGCACCCGCTCACTCGCCCAGAACCTCGAACCGGCCGAGCGGATCGCCGACAACGGCTTCGTCGTGGACGGCACCTTCCGCACTCAGACCGCCGACAACTCCGCCCGGTTCAAGGACTTCCCGGCCACCGCCGCGCTCTACCTGCCGAACGGCAAGCCCCCCGAGGTCGGCAGCGTGCTGCGCAACCCCGACCTCGCCGCCACCTACCGGCTGCTCGCCAAGGACGGCGTCAAGGCGTTCTACCAGGGCGAGTTGGCCGGGGACATCGTCAACACCGTGCAGCATCCGCCGGTCGACCCGGCCTCCGGCCGCAACGCCCGCCCCGGCAAGGTCGACACCACCGACCTCGCCGGCTACCGGGTCCGCGACCAGGCGCCCACGCACGTCTCGCACGGCGCCTACGACGTCTACACGATGGCCCCCTCCAGCTCCGGCGGCACCACCGTCGGCGAGACGCTCAACATCCTGGAGGACGGCGGCGACGTCTCGACGTACAGCAGCACCCAGTACTACCACCACTTCCTGGAGGCCTCCCGGATCTCCTTCGCCGACCGCAACCGCTGGGTCGGCGACCCGGCCTTCACCGACGTCCCCACCAGGCAGCTGCTCTCCGAGCGCTACGCCGCCTCCCGGGCCTGCCTGATCAGCCCAGACCACGCGCTCACCAGCCCGCTCGCACCCGGCGACCCGCGCCACCCGGTTCCCTGCGCCGACACCGGCCAGGCCGTCGCCGAGCCGTACGAGGGCCCCAACACCACCCACCTGACGGTCGCCGACCGCTGGGGCAACATCGTCTCCTACACGCTCAGCATCGAGCAGACCGGTGGCAGCGGCATCACCGTCCCGGGCCGGGGCTTCCTGCTCAACAACGAGCTGACCGACTTCGACTTCACCCCGCTCGCCCCCGGCGTCCCCGACCCCAACCTGCCGGGCCCGGGCAAGCGGCCGCGCTCCTCGATGTCCCCGACGATCGTGCTGCGTGACGGCGAACCGCTGCTCGCCACGGGCAGCCCCGGCGGCGCGACCATCATCACCACCACCCTCCAGGTGCTGCTCGGGCGGCTCGACCGGGGCCTGAGCCTGGAGCAGGCGATCGCCGCGCCGCGCGCCAGCCAGCGCAACAGCGCCTCGACCCAGGCCGAGCCCGCCTTCCTGGCGCTGCCCGAGCGGGCCGCGCTGGAGGGCATCGGGCACAGCTTCGTCAACGGCGGCGAGATCGGTGCCGCCACCGGCGTGGAACGGCTGCCGGACGGGCGCTGGGTGGCCGCCGCCGAACCGGTGCGGCGCGGCGGCGGCTCGGCCGCGGTGGTCCGGCCCGCGCGCTGATCGGGCCGGCCTGTCGGTGCCGGGCGGTATGTTCGGGGTGGGTCCCCCTCGCGAGGGGCGGCCCACCCCGTCCGTACGCCCGTCCGCACCGAACCACCGGGAAGGCCGCCCGCCGTGACCGTCCGCATCGCCACCTGGAACATCAACTCCGTCACCGCGCGGCTGCCCAAGCTCCTGGAGTGGCTGGAGAGCGCGAAGCCCGACGTGCTCTGCCTCCAGGAGCTCAAGTGCGCGGCCGAGGCCTTCCCCTACGAGGCGGTCCGCGAGCTCGGCTACGAGACGGCCGCGCACGGCAACGGCCGCTGGAACGGCGTCGCGATCGTCTCCCGGCTCGGCCTGGACGACGTCGTGCGCGGCCTGCCCGGCCAGCCCGGCTACCTCGCCGACGGCGCCCTGCTGCCCGAGGTCGAGCCGCGCGCCATCGCCGCCACCTGCGGCCCGGTCCGGGTCTGGTCGGTCTACGTGCCCAACGGCCGCGAGGTCGGCCACGCGCACTACCAGTACAAGCTGGAGTGGCTGGAGGCGCTGCGCAAGGCCGCCACCGAGGACGCCGCCGGCTCCCGCCCGTTCGCCGTCCTCGGGGACTTCAACATCGCCCCGACCGACGAGGACGTCTTCGACGCCGCCGCCTTCGAGGGCCTCACCCACGTCACCCCGGTCGAGCGCGCCGCCCTGGCGGCCCTCGGCGAGATCGGCCTCCAGGACGTGCTGCCCCGCCCGCTCAAGTACGACCGCCCCTACACCTACTGGGACTACCGCCAGCTGGCCTTCCCCAAGAACCGGGGCATGCGGATCGACCTCACCTACGCCAACAAGCCCTTCGCCGACGCCGTCAACGACAGCTACGTGGACCGCGAGGCCCGCAAGGGCAAGGGCACCTCGGACCATGCGCCGGTCGTGGTGGACCTCGACCTGTGAGCCGCACGGCGGGCGTCACGCCGGGTGGCGAGTCGTAACCCGAACGGCCGTGAGCGCTGGCCGGGCACGGGGCGGGTTCCTACCGTCGGTGAATGACCGGGCGCAGTAGATCGACCACGCGGACATGGGAGTCCCCGGCTGCGCCCGAGAATCCCGGAGGTTCCGGCATGCGCCCCATGCGTACGGCCGCCGCCGCCCTGGTCGGCGCGACGGCGCTGGCCGGTCTGACGGCCCCCCTCGCATCCGCCAGGGACGGCGCGGCCTCGGTCAGCCCGTCCCATGCCGCACCGGGCCGGACCGTGACGGTCACGGTCTCGTGCGAGAAGTCGGACAAGCCCGAGGCCAAGACCATCACCGCGCGCTCCGACGCCTTCGAGGGCGGTCCGGTGACCCTCACCCTGGGCGCCGACGGCAAGCACAGCGGCTCCGCCCGGCTGGCCGGCCGGCACGCCGGGGACAGCAAGGTCGACGGCACCTGTCCGGACGGCGGCGCGTTCGCCACCACCGTCACGGTCGCCACCACCTCCGACGGGAGCCCCGGCAAGAGCCCGGACAAGAGCCCGGACAAGAGCCTCGGCGAGTGGGGCGAGGCCGCGGGGGAGTGGGCCGGCTCGCTCGGGCAGTCCGGCGCCGGCAGCCGGCAGGTCGTCCCGTACGGCTCCGTGCAGACCGGCCTCGGCGGCTCGGTCGCGGCGAACCCGGCGGAGCTGGCCGGCGGCCTCGCGCTGGTCGTGGGCGGTGTCGGCGGCTTCTGGCTGCTGCGGAGGCGCGGTGCCTGACGGCCCCGCCCCCGCGCGCTCATGTGCGCCCCGTGCTGCGCCGCTGGAACCCGCCGGGACCGGCGGCGTGTCAGGCGGTCCGCGGCTCGGCGCCCTCGTGGTGGAGCCGGTCCTGGTGCCGGAGGGTGCCGTCGGCCAGCAGGTACTGGGCCAGCACATAGGTCGCCATGATCCAGAACTGATGGCCCGGCAGCTCCCGCCACTTCGCCAGCTGGGTGGCGATCAGCGTGTCGGAGAGCAGGAACAGCGCCCCGCCCAGCCCGGTCCGCCAGCCCAGCCCGGCCGAGGTGACGGCCGTCGAGGCGAGCAGCAGGCTGTAACCGGCCACCGGGACCCGCAGGTCCCCGAGGTCCGGCCAGAGCTGTCCGACCAGGGCGACCCAGGCCGTCGCGTACGCGGCCGCGACGACCAGGGCCCGGCGGCGGTCGGTGAGCGCGCCGCGCTTGACGAACATCGTCACGTAGCAGACGTGCGCCGCCGCGAAGGAGCCCATGCCCGCGAGGAACGCGGGGTCGTTCTTCAGCTGGAGCAGCACGTCCCCGCCCGCGCTCAGCATCAGCGCCGGCGCCAGCAGCTTCGGCGCCTCCCGCCCGGCCTCCCTGGCCGCTGCCACGCTGTGGGCGGCCAGCAGCGGCATCAGGGCCGGCTTGGTGGCGTTCCGGAGCACCGAGGCTCCGGAGGCGATCGCGCCCAGGTGCGCGGCCGAGGTGGCCGCGAAGCCGCCCAGCAGGGCGGTGGCCGAGCGCACCCGCGCCCCGAGGCCGACGCGGGCGGTGGTACGGACAGTCATGCGTGCGCCTCTCGGTGATCCGCTGCTTCGGACCGACCCTAGAGGAGTCGAACCGGCGGCGGAAGGGCGGGTTACCGGTGCGTAACCCCGGTGGGGCGCGGTGGATGACGGGGCGGCCGGCCGGCGGAACGCGGGCGCCCGCTTCGAGGGCTCTTGCGGAGAGTTCCTCAGGGGGGCGGTTGCTGCCGTCGGGTGACCCGGGCACCGTCTAGTCTGGACCCCGACATGGATCAGCAGGACTACGCGGTCGGCGCCACCCGGGTGGCCGCCGGCCGGCCGGACGGACGCAAGGGCGGGGCAGGGCGGGGAACCGCCGCCGCCGTCCTCGCCGTACGCGGAGCCGGTCCCGCTGACAGGAAACCCGGGGCGGCTGCGGGGAGTGGTGCTGACGACTCGCAGGTGCCGGACCGTCCGGCCGTCGACGTGATGCTCTCGCCCGACCCGGGGCTGCTGCGCCTGGCCCACTGGTTCGCCGTCGCCGCCCCAGGCACCGCCGACGACCTCTGCACCGCCTCCTTCGGCCTCTATCCGGCGCGCCACCTCGGCGCCACCGCCGAACCCGCCGCCGATCCCGGCGTCAGCTGGTGGCACGGTCCCACCGCGCACTGCGCCACACCTGTACGCCCCCGTGAGGACCGCACCGAGGGCGGCCTGCGCCGCGCCCGGCGCGACGACGCCGAGCTGCCCGTCGTCCGGTCAGGCGCCAAGCCGGGCGGGCCGGGCCGGCACCGCAGGCCCGAGCGCACGCGGGTGACGCCGCTTCCCGTGGTCGCACAGGATCGTTCGGGCGAGGAGCTCCCGGCCGCCGAACGCCGGATCGCCGCACGGCTGTTGCTCGCCCATCCGCTGGTCACCGCCTCCGGCCCGCACGCCGACGGCTTCCCGCTGATCCGCCGTCACCGCGACTGGCTCGCCGAGCGCTTCGACACCCTGCTCGGCTACCGCCTCGTGGTCGGTCCCTGGCACGCCCGGCTCTGCAAGGCCGGTCTCGGCCCCGGCGCCGCCCGCCGCCTCGAACACCCCGTCACGGGCGAGCCGTTCACCCCGGGCGGGTACGCTCAACTCGCTCTCTCGCTGGCCCTGTTGGTCGACGCCCCGGAGGAGCTGGGCTACCGGCGACTGCTGGACGCGATGGGCGCCGCCGCTCCCGAACTCTCCGCCGAACCGGCCGACCTCGCCATGGCGCTGGCCGCGCTGGCCGGCTGGCAGGTGCTCGGGGAACTGCCGGCCGACCCGGCCGACGACTCCTTCGTGCTGACCGTGGACCGCGAACTCGCCCGTGCCGTCCCGGCCGGACCGCCCGCCCTCGCCGACGACGCCGCGGACCTGATCCGCCGCGCCGCCGAGGCCGAGCCCGCCACCGCCGTGCGCCGCCTGCTCGCCGAGACGCCCGCCGTCCTGGCCGTCGACCTCCCCGAGGAGCACCGCGCCTGGTTGCAGGAGCACCGGCTCAGCGGCCCGGCGGCGCTCGCCGAGTTCCTCGGCCTGGAGGCCGAACTGCGGGCCGAGGGTGTCGCGCTGCTCGACCCGGCCGCCGAACTCACCGACCTCGCCCTCCCCGGCGCCGGCACCCTCGCCCAGGCCGCCCTGCTGCTGGTCGAGCGGCTGGTCGAGGAGGTCCGCCCGCTGCCCGGCGAGACGGTGGCCGGCGACGTTCCGATCCCGGACGCGCTGATAGACGGCGTCCTCGGCGACATCGCGGACGAGTACGACCTGCCCGCCCGCTACCTCGCCGACCGCACCGCCCTGCGGCGCGACGCCCTCGACCTGCTCCACCGCCTTGCCCTGATCGCCCCCACCCCCCATCCCACCCGCCCCCCGGCCTGGCGCCTGCGCCCTCCGGCCGCCCGCTACGCCCCGGCCCCCGACCTCCAGCCCACCCCCGGCCGGGGCCGCCACTCCCGCCCCGGCCCGCTGATCCCGCCCCCGGCCGGCCCCCGCACGGAGCAGCGGGCGTAGCCGGGGCCATGCCGCGGTCCGGACGGTCCGGGCGACGCACGGAGCGGAGGGCGCTCACCCGCGTCGAGAACACGGGCGGCCGTGCGAGCGGGCGGTGTCCGGCCCGCCGCCCCAGGGCGGGAAGCAAGAAGCACCGGGTCCGGAGCGGGGACCGCGGTGCTGGGGTGGGGCGGGGGTTACTTGCTGGCGGAGGCGCTGGCGACGGGATTGTGTTCGACGGTTTCCACGGTGGCGCCGACGCCCAGGGTGCCGAGGGCGATGGAGGCGAGGACGGCGGTGACGGCGAGCAGCCGGCGGTGCCGTTGGGGCAGGGGGAAGCGCGGTTCCTGGTAGGGCGCCTGAGGGCTGGCGTTCATGAGAGGGAGGTTTCCAGGGCGGTGTGAACGGTCGGTACGCGCGGGTGAAGTCCGGACGGGGGTTGGGCGTCGGTTGGCCGCGCATGCCCACCCGTCGCCGGACGGGGCGTATGCGCTGGTCAGGGGCGTGTGTCCGGCTCGCCCACGGTGGCCCGGACGGCGTCCCGCAGGCGGTGTGGCGGGTGGAGTCGGGAGGGGGCGGCGCCGGGTCGGGACCCGCGTTTCGTCAGGCCGCGTGCCCCTCGCCGTAGCCGTGCCCGGAGTCGTGCGCGGTGGCGAGGTAGTGGGAGAGCGCCCGGCGGCTGCGGGTGAGGTCCTCGATCCGGGAGTCCAGGTCGGCGAGTTCGTCGCGCAGGGTCGCGAGCAGCTGCGGGCAGGCCTCCAGGACGGGGACGGGACCGGTGGCGCAGGGCAGCAGCACGGCGATGATCCGGGTGCTCAGGCCGGCCGCGAGCAGGCTGCGGATCTGCCACACCCGGACGGTGTCCTCCTTGCCGTACTCGCGGTAGCCGGCCGCGGTGCGGTCCGGCCGGAGCAGGCCCTGCTCCTCGTAGTAGCGGAGCAGGCGGGTGGACACCCCGGTCAGGCGGGAGAGTTCTCCGATGCGCATGACCGGGCGAACGCCGCCGCCCGCCGGGGTGTTCCCGATGGCGGCTCAGCCCGTGAGGAACTCCCGCAGCACGTCACGTAGTTCGGGCGGCGCCTCGGTCACCGGCGCGATGCTCGCTGGTGAGTTCGGCCAGGCGCGCGCCGGGGACGCCTTCGGCCGCCGGCCGGCCGGAACCGCCGGCGCTGCCGCCGGGCGCCGTGGGCGGGCAGCAGCCCCGGGCCCGGGCCCTGGACGATCCGGGCGAGTGGGGTGACTGATACGGGTGGCTCCTCTGCGGGCCGGGTTTCGCCGGCAGTGGGAACGGTAGGAGTCCATACCGGTGAGAAGGCCGAGCCGGGGAGCGGAAGCCCGTCCAGGGCAGCCTTCGGGCCCCGGCCGTGGTCGCGCGCGCCGCGAACCGCCCACGCTGAAACGTAAGGAACACCGTTCATGGACGACGAGGTCCGCACTCCAGACGAAGGAATTCTGGCGCAGGACGCCCCGGCGCAGGACGCCCGGGACGGCGCACGCGCCGCCGGGGAGGCGACCGGGCCTGTGCCCGGGATCGTCAAACCGCTGCCCGCCGAGTGGTTCGTGCCCCGGGACACCAACGCCGAGACGCGCTGGGACGCCTTCCGCGACGCCGACGGCGATGCCGTCATCGGCCGCCACGTGCCGGTGGAGCGGTTCTTCGTCCGCAACCACACCAGCACCCCGCTGATCGACCCCGACACGTGGCGGCTCAAGCTGTTCGGCAGCGGCCTGCGCGGCGCTCCGACGGCCGAGCGCCCGGTCGAGTTCGGCCTGGACGAGCTGCGGGAACTGCCGTCCACCCGGATCAGCGCGCTGATCGAGTGCGCCGGCAACGGCCGCAGCTTCTACCTCAGCCAGCAGAGCCAGCCCGTCCCGGGCACGGCGTGGACGCTCGGTGGCGTCGGCTCGGCGAGCTGGCGGGGTGTCCGGCTGGCCGAGGTGCTGCGGGCCGCCGGGCTGACCGGGGCGGCGGTGGACGTGCTGGCCACGGGCCTGGACCCGGACTACGTCGTCGGCGGCATCAACTACGGTCCGGTGCGCCGCCCGCTGCCGATCGCCAAGGCGCTGGACGACGTGCTGCTCGCGTACGAGATGAACGGCGAGCCGCTGACCCCGGACCACGGTGCCCCGGCCCGGCTGGTGGTGCCCGGCTGGGTGGGCATCGCCTCGATCAAGTGGGTGGGCGGCATGGAGGTCGCCGACCATCCGCTGTACTCGCCGTGGAACACCGACTTCTACCGGATGTTCGGCCCGGACTACCCGCCCGGCGGCAGCGACCCGCTCACCACCCGGGTGGTCAAGAGCGCCTTCGAGCTGGCCGCGGGTGCGCGGCTCGCGGCGGACCGCGAGCACCGGCTGTACGGGCGCTCGTGGTCCGGATCGGCGGCGGTGCGCCGGGTCGAGGTGAGCACGGACGGCGGCCGGACCTGGCGGCGCGCCGAACTGCGCGACGAGCCGCAGGCCGACGGCTGGACGCGCTGGAGCGTCGACTGGCGCCCCGAGCGGCCCGGGCCGTACGAGCTGCGCGCCCGCGCGACGGACGACCAGGGCAACACCCAGCCCGAGCGGGCGGTGTTCAACCGGGAGGGCTACCTGTTCGGTGCGGTGGTGGCCCACCCGGTGACGGTGGTCTGAGCCGCGGGCCGGCGGGCCGACGGGCGCTCAGCCGGTGGACTGGGTCTCGTACGGGGCGGGGTACCGCGTCTCGTACGGGGTCAGCACCAGCCGCACCACGTCCTCCAGCCGCCGCCGGGCGTCCCCGAGGGTGGTGCGGCCGGTCACCCAGGCGGTCAGCTCGCCCTGCCAGGCGTGGGCGACGATGTGCCGCACCAGGTCGCTCGCGGCGGCCGGCACCTCGGCCGTCACCGCTTGCAGGGCGGTGCTGTCGGCCCGGGCCATGCCTTGCAGGGCTTCGCTGGCGAACGGATCGGTGGAGGCGGCCACGGCCACCCGCAGCCGGGCGAGTTCCGGCTGCCGCTGGTAGGCCCGCATCCCGCCCCGGACGAACCGGACCGCCCGGTCGGTGGCACCCAGCCCGGCCCTCGGCCCGCGCAGCTCGGCCACCAGGTCGGCCAGCAGCAGGCGATGCCACTCGGCGATCGCCGCCGCCAGGAGGTGGTCCTTGGAGGAGAAGTAGCGGTACGCCGTTCCGAGGGCGACTCCGGACCGTTCGCAGACCTGCTTCATCTGCATCCGCTCGACGCCGATCTCGTTCACCAGGGCGAGCGCAGCCGCGATCAGGCTTTCGCGGCGTTCGAGCTGGCGCGGAGACATCGCCTCCACCGGCCGTGGTGACAGGTCAACCTTGGTCACCCGCACCATGATACGGGCCGGGGCCGCTCAGGAGTATGACGCCGTCCGGCCCCCTTCCGTTCGTCCGGAGGTCACCGGGGGCGGCACGGGGTCCGGCCGGCTAGCCGAGCTTGCGGATCAGAGCCTCCTGGGCGGCCGAGGCGACCAGTCGGCCGTCCAGGTCGTAGAACTCGCCGAGCGTCAGGCCCCGGCCGTCCGAGGAGGTCGGGCTGCGCTGGGCGAACAGCAGCCACTCGTCGGCCCGGAACGGGCGGTGGAACCACAGCGCGTGGTCCAACGAGGCCAGCAGCAGCCGGGGTGGCTCGGGACGTTGGAAGAAGTTCGGCTGCTCGTTCAGCCCGGCGGTGGAGGCCAGGGTGAGGTCGGACAGGTAGGTGAGCGCACAGGCGTGCAGCAGTGGGTCGTGGGCCGGGAGCGGCGTGGCGGTGCGCATCCAGACGAACTGCTGCGGCATCCCGGGGACGGTCGGCGGGACGTCCGGGGAGTCCGGCAGCGCGAAGCGCAGTTCGATGTCGCGGAAGCAGCCCGAGTTCCGTACCGCCTCGCGCAGTTCCCTGGGCCAGCGGGAGAGGGCGTCGGGCAGGGACTCCGGGGTGGGCGACGAGGGCATGCCGCGATGGCGCTCGTCGGTCGGCTCGGGGCGCTTGAAGGAGGCGGTGAGGTTGAAGATCTCCTGCTGGTCCTGTACTGCCCGGACCCGGCGGGCGGCGTAGGTGGCGCCCTCGCGCAGTCGCTCGACCTCGTACGTGATCGGTCGGGTCGGGTCGCAGGGCAGGAGGAAGTAGCTGTGCAGCGAGTGCACCGCGCGCTGTCCTTCACAGGTGCGTCCGGCGGCGACGAGGGCCTGGGCGGCGACGTGGCCGCCGAAGGCGCGCATGGGGGAGCCTTCGTGGCAGTAGCCCAGGAACGTGTTCTCGTTCAATGGCTCGATCTCCAGCAACCCGGCGAATGAGGCGGCCCGGTTGGGCTTCTGTTCGGTCGGGATCCGCTGTTCAGTCAGGTCGTTCACGGGGTCAATAGTGGCAGAAGCCAACCGTGTGGCGATGTGACCTGGGTAACGCCCGGTGAAGTGGAACATGTTTCATTTGAATGGTGGTTCGATGGATTGTCAGTGCCCTCACCTAGCGTGCTCGCCATGACGCAATCCGCACACGCGTACGGCTATCTGCGCCCGTCGGCCGTCCTGGACGCCGCCGAGGGCCGGCGCCTCGACCTGGCCACCTCCGGCGGCGCCACCCCGCTCGGCGCCGCCGCCAACCCGCGCTTCTTCGCGGGCTTCCTGGCCGATCCGGCGCCGGCCGCCGCGGCACTGCTCGCGGTCGCGGACGTCGCCGCCGCGCGCTACCACCAGCCGCAGCTGCGCGCCTCGCTCGACCCGGTGGTGACCGCCAACGGGGACCGGCTGCGCTTCGAGTCCTTCTCGGGGTGCTGCGGCGTCTACGCCCGGCTCGACGTGCTCCAGGCCGGGCTCGACGGGGACGAGATCGGCCACGGCACCACCAACGTGGACGTCAACAACCCGCTGCGCGAGGCGCTGACCAGGATCGGCCCGGCCGACCCGCTGCACCTCGCGGTCGGGCCGGACGCGCTGGAGGTCACCAGCTTCGACGGCCCGCTGGTCGAGAAGAAGGTCCCGCTGCCGGAGCGGTGGCTGCGCGGCTTCGCCGAGACCCAGGTGGTCGCCGCCGGCTTCGAGCTGCGCGCCGAGCTGCCGGCCGCCGAGGCGGTCCGGTTCCTGGGCTCGCTGCCGAGGGCCGGGCGCGGAGGGCGGCCCGGCGTCGGCTGGGTCGTCCCGGCCGGGACGACGCTGCGGCCCACCACCCGGCCGGTGCCGGGTGCGGTCTGCCTGCCCGGGCCCGAGCGGCTGGTGGCACTCCAGCGGGTGCTGCGGCACGCGCTCGCCCTTCGGGTGTACGGGCCGGTGGCGGCGGGGGAGCCGACCGCCTCGGCCTGGGAGGCGGTGCTGCCCGGAATGCGGCTGACCCTGACGCTGTCGCCGAACGCCTCCCGGGGCTTCTCCGGCGAGGGCGGGGTGCTCGACTCGCTCGCCACCGGGACGGCCGAGCGGGACGCCGAGCTGATCGCGGTGCTGCTCGCCTGGGAGCCCCGGATCGAGGTCGGTGACCTCGCCGCGCAGTCCGGGCTGAGCCCCGAGCGGGTCCGCGCCGCGCTCACCCGGCTGGGCACCGCCGGGCAGATCGGCTACGACACCGCCGAGGCCGCGTACTTCCACCGGCAGCTCCCGTACGACGCCGGGCGGGCCGAGGCGGCCAACCCGCGGCTGCGGGCCGCCCGGGCGCTGGTCGATGCGGGCGCGGTACGGCTGGAGGAGGGCGGGGCGACGGCCGTCGTCACGGTGGACGACCACATCCAGCGGGTGCGGACTGACGAGTCGGGGCGGCTGAGCTGCACCTGCCTGTGGTGGGGCAAGTACCGGGGCGGACGCGGGCCGTGCAAGCACGCGCTGGCGGTCGGGATGGTGCGGGAGTCGGCCGCCGGGGCGACGGAGGCGAAGGGGGCCGGAGCGTGAACACGACGACTGCCGACCGGCAAGGGCCGGTCGACGAACTGCTGACGGCCGTCCGGTCCGGGCGGCTGGCACGGATACCGGAGCTGCTGGCCGCCCTGGACGCGGCCCAGCGGCGGGCCTGCCTGCCCGCCCTCAAGGAGCTGCGCAAGGAGCTGCGCCAGGACTGGTCGCGGGAGAGGGTCGAGATCAGCGCCAGGCTGCTGGTGGCCGGGGTCGGCTGCCACGCCGGCCCGGCCGGCGCCGCCACCTGGCTGGCCGGCAGCGACTTCAGCTCCCGGAACTGGGCCCGGAACTCGGTGCTGCACCAGGTCGTCGAGGCGCAGCCGGTGGAGTGGCAGGTCGAGGTGGTCACCCGGCTCGCCGCCCGGCCGGTGCGCTCCTGGGGTTCGTCGATGTACCCGGTGATGGAGGCCGTGGTCCGGCGCACCGGCTGTGAGGTGCCGCGCGGCGAGGCCTTCGTCCGGGGCTGGATGGACCGCACCAACGACCTGGGCGGCGCGCGTCCCACGCTGGCCGAGAAGCTGCGCGAGGACGCCTTCACCCCGGTGCTGGTGCCCGAGCTGTTCGAACTCGCGGACATCAGCTGGCCGCTGACGTTCCGGCTCAGCCCGCGCCCCGGCGACGTCTGGACGGAGGCGATCGGCGAACTGGCCGCGGCCGGCGTGGTGGACCGGGCCGAGCTGCTCGACCGCTGCCTGGCCCGGCTGCTGCGCGGCGGCAAGCCGGCCGACCAGCGGGCGTTCCTGGAGGTGCTGCGGGCGCTCGACCCCACGCCCGAGGAGTACGCGGCCAGGGTGCGCGACGTGGTGGCGCTGCTGGACGGCCCGTCGGTGCTCGCCGGGCACGCCCAGGAGGTGCTCGCCGGGCTGGACGAGGCCGGGCTGATCGAGCCCGAGGTGCTCACCGAGGCCTCGGCGGTGGTGCTGTTCCGGAGCGAGAAGAAGCTGGTCCGCGCCCAGCTGGCCTGGCTGGAGAAGGCAGCCCGGCGCGCGCCCGAGCGCTCCGGCCCCGTGGTGCTGGCTGCGGCCGAGGCCTTCGGGCACCCGGACACGGCCGTCCAGGAACGGGCGCTGAACGTGGTGGCCCGTCACCTGAAGGCGGCGGGGGAGGCGGTGGTGGCGGAGCTGAGGGCCGCCGCCGAGACGCTGAACCCGGTCCACCACCAGCGCGCGGGCGAGCTGTTCGGCGCGCCCGTCGGTGGTGACGAGGACGGCCCGGACACCGGGTGGAACGAACTCCTCCCGCCGGCCCCCGAACCGCGCCCGCTCGGCGCGCCGATCGGCTCGGCGGCCGAGCTCGCGGAGGAGCTGTCCGCCCTGCTCGCCTCGCGCGAGCCCGGCGTGGCGGACTTCGAGCGGGTGCTGGACGGGCTGGTCCGGCTGACCCACCTGGACCGGAAGGCCCTGGCCGAGGCGGTGGAGCCGGTCCGCCGGGTGCACCCGTGGAGCGGTACCGGCAGCTGGGGGGACTGCACGCCCCGGGAGATCCTCTACGTGGTGGCCGCGGTGGCCGGCGAGACGCCGCCGTGGAAACTCTGGGACCACCTCGCCAAGGGCCGCTCCCCGCTGCGCGGCGCGCGCACCACCGTGCACGGGGCCGTCCTCGCCGTCCGGCTGGAGGAAGCGGCCTGGCAGGTTCTTCAGGCCCGGCTGCCGTACCTGCTGGCCACCCCGACCGACGCCACCGGCGCCCTGGACGCGGCCGTGCTGGTCGAGCGGATCGCCGGGTACGAGGCGGCGGACGTCAAGCCGGGGAAGAGCGACCTGTCCCAGGCCCTGGTGCGGGTCGGCCCGGCCATGGACGAGACGGTGCTGAAGGCAGCCGAGGCGCTCACCTCCCCGGCCGGGCGCCGGCTGGCGCACTGGCTGCGCACCGGTGGCCTGCCCGGGCAGCCCTCCGAGCGGGTGCTGTTCGCGCCCGGCAAGGGGCTGCGGCGTGCCAACGTGCACGGGGACCGCTGGTGGGAGGAGATCGAGCGGATCGCCGTCGCCCAGCCGGGCATCGGCGCCGGGCCGAAGGGGCCGGACGGCGAGCGGCTCACGGCCGAGCTGCGGGCGCTGCTGGACGGCACCGAGCCCAGCGTGGCCCGGGCCCGCACGGTGTACGACTGGAGCCGGCGGGCCGTCGACCACTGGTTCGCGATGCTCCCCTGGCACCGGGAGGAGCTGGCCGCGCGCTGGCTCGACCCCTTCGCCGAGTGCGCCGACCGGGACGAGCGCGGTGCCGCCCGCTACCTCCCGCTGCTCGCCGAGGCCGGCGGTCCGGCCGGGCTCGCGCTGCACCTGGCGCTGGCGTACGGCCTGGGTGCCCGGCACACCGAGGACCGGACGGCGGCGGTGGACGCCCTGCTGGTGCTCGCCGCCCGCGGCGACCTGGACGGCGCGCTGCTCGGCCGCGAGCTGGGCGCCCTGGTGGCCTGCGGCACGGTGATGGCCGGCCGGCTGGGGGCGGCGCTCACCATGGCGGCGGAGACCGGCGCCCGGGGGACGGTCTGGTCGGTGGTCGGGCCGGCGCTGCCGGGCCTGCTGGGGGCCGACCTGTCGACGCGCGGACTGGGCGACCTGATCGCGCTGGCCACCGACTGCGCCCGGCGCACCGGGGCCTGCGGGCCGGTCGCCGAGGTGACGGCGGCGGCCGAGCGCGGCGGCTCGGGCCGGGTGGTCAAGGAGGCCCGGGTGCTGCGGGACGTCCTCGCGGCCTGAGGGGCGGGCGGCGGGCCCGCAGCCTGGGGGCGCGGGGCGGGACCGGGGTGGCGCGGGGCTCGGCTCGGCGCGGGCCTGGGGTGGGCGCGGGCCTAGGGTAGGCGCGGGCCTAGGGTGGGCGGGATTCCCGTCCGCCCTACCCGCCGGAGCGCCCGTGCTGCACCTTCGTCTGATCGTCCCGCCCGACCTCCGGAACGCCGTGCTGGACTGCCTGGACGAGGTCGTGGGGGTGACGCACGTCGTCCTGCTCCCGGACGCGGCCGTCCGGCCCACCGGGGACGTGGTGCTCTGCGACGTGGCCCGCGAGGCGGCGGACGAGGTCCTGGGCGCGTTGCGCGGGACGGGGCTGACCGAGCGCGGCGCGATCGACGTCTCGCCGGTCGAGCTGACCCTCTCGGCGGCGGCCGACGAGGCCGAGCGGCTGGCCCCCGGGGAGGGGGCCGACGCGCTGGTGTGGGAGTCGGTCTCCGAGATCACCCACGAGGAATCGACCCTCACCTGGGTGTTCCTGGCCTTCCTCACCGTCGCCACCATGCTCGCGGCCTGTGGCGCGGTGCTGGACAGCGCGATTCTGGTGGTCGGCGCGATGGCCGTCGGGCCGGAGTTCGGGCCGCTGGCCGGGCTCTGCGTGGCGGTCGTCCAGCGACGGCTGCGCCCGGCACTGCGCTCGCTGAACGCGCTGGCGACGGGCTTCGTGGTGGCGATGGCGCTGACCGTCTGCTTCGCGGTGCTGATGGACGGTCTCGGGCTGTTCACCGAGGCGAAGTTCGACGCGATGCGGCCGAACACCTCCTTCATCTGGCAGCCCGACGCGACCTCCTTCGTGGTCGCCTTCCTGGCGGGCATCGCGGGGCTGCTCTCGCTCACCTCCTCGAAGGCCGGGACCCTGGTCGGGGTGGCGATCTCGGTGACCACCGTTCCCGCCGCGGCCAACGCGGCCGTCGCCCTCGGCTACGGTGACGTCAAGCAGTTCTGGGGCTCCAGCGTCCAGCTGCTGCTGAACCTGCTGGGGATCGTGCTGGCCGGGGTGCTGACCCTGCTCGTCCAGCAGGGGGCGTGGGCGTGGATCCGGCGTCGGCGGGCGGTGCCGGCGGAGGCGAACACGTGACGGCTTTCGGCTGACAACTTTCAGACGACAACATTCAGCGAACAGATTTTGAAATCTGTTCGCTGAATGTTGTCGTCTGTCCACGAACCTCGGCCGCTTCCGGAGCCGCTGCCGCCTCCTCCGCCCGCTCGCCGACCAGCGGCGAAATGTCGCGCGGGGTCCTGGCGACGGCGCGCCACCACAGACGCACGGCGGGCGGGGCGGCGGGCTCGAAGGGCTTGCCGGGGCGGGGCACGGCGATCCGGGCACCGAGCGTCTGGGCGGCGGTGACCACCCGATCGGCGGGCTCCTCCCACGGGTGCAGCGCGAGGTTGAACGTGCACCAGTGGATCGGCAGCAGCAGCTCGCCCCCCAGGTCCAGGTGCGCCCGTACGCCCTCCTCGGGGGTCATGTGCACCTCGGGCCAGAACTCGCTGTACGCGCCGACCTGCATCATCGTCGCGTCGAACGGGCCGAACCGGCGGCCGATCTCGGCGAAACCGGGGAAGTAGCCGGTGTCCCCGCTGTGGAAGATCCGGTGCCCGCCGCCGGCCACCACCCAGGACGCCCACAGGAACAGCGCACTGGTGCGCGGACCGCGGCTGCAGTAGTGGCGGGCCGGTGTGGCGGTCAGGGTCAGCCCGGCGACCTCGGCCGACTCCCACCAGTCCAGTTCGACGATCCGTTCGGCCGGTACGCCCCAGTGCTCCAGGTGCGCCCCGACCCCGAGCGGGACGGCGAACACCGCGCCCGTCCTGGTCAGCGTTCGGACGGTGCCCATGTCGAGGTGGTCGTAGTGGTCGTGGGAGATCACGACCACGTCCACCGGAGCGAGTTCGGACAGCGGCAGCGGCACCGGGTGCAGCCGCTTGGGCCCGGTCCAGGAGAAGGGGGAGCAGCGTTCGCCCCAGACCGGGTCGATCAGCACCCGCCGTCCGTCGATCTCGGCCAGCACGGTGGCGTGCCCCAGCCAGGTCAGCCGCAGCCCGGACTCCGGCGGCGCGGCCAGGTCGACCGGGAGCAGTCGGTGCACCGGCACGGCGGCGGTCGGCGTCCGGCGGGTCTTGTCGCCGGTCAGCTGGGCGCGGGTGATCTCCAGCGGGCTGCGCTCGTACACCAGACGGCGGGTCGGTACCGGGTTGCGGAAGGCGCCGTCGGCGAACTGCGGGGAGCGGCGGATGCGGGCCAGCCGCTCGCCCCGGGGCTCGGCGCCGAAGGCGTCGGTCCGGACCCGGTGCCACGCGGCCCGGGGCAGTCCGGCCAGCCCCGGGACGGCGCGCTCGGCGGCGGGGCCGGCGGACGGCGGGACCAACTGCGAGGACAGACCGGCGAGGCGGGAGAACCACGGGGCGGGGCGGGGCACGGCTCCTCCAGGGACGGTCACGGCTACCGGGCGTGCCGGGGCGCGAAGCGCAGCAGTGGTTAGGGGTGCTGCGATACGACAACCATCTCGTCGGAGGTTACTCGCCGTGGGCCGTCCGGACCTGGTGGAGGGCCCGGCGCGGTCCAATCGGCGTACCCGGGAGGGCGGCGCCGGCCGCTGCCCGGGCCCGCTCGTTCCCGCTCGGCCCGGACTCGAACGCCTGCCCGCCCCGGGCTCGAACGCCCGTCGGCCCGGACTCGAACGCCCGTCGGCCCGCTCTCCGTCAGGCGTAGAAGCGGGTGATCGTCTCCGCGACGCAGTGCGGCTTGGCACTCCGCTCGCTGGTCACGGTGAACCGCACCACCGCCTGGACCCCGCCCGGCACCTCGGTGGCCGAGAGCAGCTCGGCGGTGGCCCGGATCGCCGTGCCCACCGGCACCGGCGCCGGGAAGCGCACCTTGTCGGAGCCGTAGTTCAGCGCCATCCGCACGCCCTCGACGGCGTAGCACTCCTTTGCCAGCACCGGAATCATCGACTGGGTCAGGTAGCCGTGCGCGATGGTCGAGCCGAACTGGCTCTCCTTGGCCCGTTCCGGGTCCACGTGAATCCACTGGTGGTCACCGGTTGCCTCGGCGAACAGGTCGATCTGCCGCTGCTCGATGGTGTGCCACTGGCTGGTGCCCAGTTCGGTGCCGACGGCGGCGGTCAGCTCGGCGAGGGAGGCGAAGGTCGTCACGGTGCGCTCCTGGTGGGGGACGGGCCCGGGGAGGGATCAGGACGCCGGAAGCGTATGCCTACCCACCGGTATCTGTCAGGAGCCGAACGGAAAACCGGTGTTCACAGGTCCGGCGTTCACAGGTCCGGTGCTCGCGGGCCCGGTGCTCGCGGGCCCGGTGCTCGCGGGCCCCGTGCTCATCGGCTGCCGCGACTGGCGTCCCGGGGCGCCCGGCCAGGTAGGGAACAGCCGGCGGCCGCTGACCAGCTCCGGAACCAGCGCGACGAACAGCGGTTGCGGATCGCCCACCCAGGGCCGCAGGCCGGAGCGCAGCACCCGCCGGACCTGCTCGGGGTCGCTCACCACGTCGGCCCGTCCGTGCACCAGTACGCTCCACCCGGTGCGGGTGACCGGGTCCAGCAGATCCGCCTGGAAGGCCACCACTGTGCCGTCAAGCCCGCGCGCGGTGGCACTTCCCCGGCGCACGGCGAGCACCAGCCGCCCGTCCAGGACCTCGAAGGAGACCGGCAGGACGGCCGGCAGCGCGTGCTCGGTGTACACCACGCGTCCGACGGGCACGGTGCTGAGCAGCCGCAGGCACTCGGCCTCGCTCAGGGTCTCCACACGGTCCTCACGCTCCATGCGTCCGATCGTCCTCGGTCGGTGCGCGCGTCGATAGGGCCCATGGTCCCTGAGCGGATGGGACTGGAGCCCCGTCGGCGGCCGTCCGGGGCGGTAGCCTGCCCGGCGGTGGAGAAATGGTGGAGGAGGGGGCGGCCGGATGGCGGGCGGGGTCGATCTGGTGGTGATCGGGGCGGACGGCGGGCCCGACCGGGCCTTCGGGGGTGCGGCGCTCGCACCGGACGGCGCCAGGCTGTTCGCCGACGTGCTGCCCGGGATGTTCTTCGACACCGGCGCGGCCGGCTGCCGGCTCACCGTGGTGCCGCCGGACGCGGACGCCAACACGATGCTCACCGCCGTCCGGGACGCCGCCCAGCACCCGGGCCGCTGGCTGCTGGTCTGCCTGGTCGGCCAGTTGGTGGCGGACCCGCGGGGGCGCCGGCTCGCGCTGGTCACCGCCGGCAGCACCGCCGACAACGCCTACCGCCGGGGCCTGGCCTGGGACTGGGTGGTCAGCGCGATGGTGCACGGGGACCAGGAGGAGACGCTGCTGCTGGTCGACGCGGTGGTCGACCGGGACACCTGGGCGGCGCTGGAGCGCGGCGAGGACGGCGCGGGCGAACTGCTGAGCTATTCGAGGGTCCCGCTGTGGGGCCGGATCGGCCGCTACACCCCGGGCAGCCGCTACACGCCGGGCAGACGCGGCCGGGACGCCGTCCGGCCGGGCGGGGAGGGCTCGTTCAGCCGGGCCCTGACCACCGTCCTGCGCCAGGGCGTCCCGGGTGCCCCCGCGGCCGTCGCCCCGCCCGATCTCCAGCCGGCCGTGGCCGCGCTGACGGACGGTGGAGAACCGGTCGGTAGTTCGGGTGCGCCTGGCGCGCGCCTGCTCGTTCCGCCGTACGCCGGGCGTCTCCTGATGCGCAATCGGGCCGCGGTTCGGGGCGCATTGGCCGGATTGTCGCTTTCCGAGGAACTGTTGGCCGTTCTGTGGCGGGAAAGTGCCCCGACGGAACCGCCTTCCACGTAAGGTCAGGGGGCCTGAGGTGTTGCCGTGATGGGGTGGGTTGGCGAAGAATCGATCCCCAGCGGAAACACCGGCGGGACGGCGGAATTCTCCTGGCGGCCGTGTATCACGGTTCGGGTCGGTCGCAACGAGGTGGGGCCATGCGGCAGCGCGGAAATGTGTTGCGCCCTGGGGCGGTTGGGGTCGGTGGGGCGGTTCTGGTGTTGCTGCTCGGCGCTTGCGCGAGCGGAGGTGCGGGCGGTTCCGTCGATCGCATCGGGTCGGCCGCGCCCACTGTCGCGGGAGTGAACCCGCTAACTCCTTCGAGTGGTTCGGTAAACGGCTCGATCGCGCCGACCAGCGGTCCGGAAGGGGCCATGGGGCGACTGGCCCTGAAGGCGTATCAGGACTGGTGGCAGACTCAGGCCGAGGTCTTCGGGCGTTCGGATTCGGACGGTTACGGACTGGAGCAGTACTCCTCCGGGCGTGCGCTGTCCGACAGCCTGGTCAGCCTCCGGCAACTGCGCGACGCGAAAGCGGTGATGACCGGAACGCCGCGCAATTCCGCGGTGGTCAAGGCCATTGATCTGAAAGCCGATCCGCAAACCGCCGTGATCGAGGACTGCGTCGACCTGTCGGGCTGGCACCGCGTCGATGCCGTCACCGGGGCCGCCAAGGAACCCGGATCACGTCTGAACCGGTACGTCGGAACCGCGTCCCTGCGCTGGTTCCAAGCGCATTGGTTGATCTACGACTTCAAACGGGAGGTGGACCGGACATGCTGAACGCGCGGAAACCGGCCCGGCGAATCGCACTCGCCGCGTCGATGTCGGCCGGGTTGCTGCTGTCCTCGGCGGTGAGCGCGACCGCGGACGAACCGCCGAGCGGCGGGGCCGAGCAGTGCGCCCCGAACGTGATCTGCGTGGACGTCCATTCCGGCGGAAAGACGCCCGGGCCCGGCGGTTCCAAGCCCGGCGGTGGCGGCGGCTCCGACACCGGACCGCAACTGTGCAGCTACCACGACGTCGCATGGGCCTGCCACGACCCCCAGCTGGGCTGGTTCAGCAGCGACAAGGGCTGCTACTTCCGGCCGCTGGACGACCCGCCGCCCGCGGGCGACCCGAAGTGGGACGGCCACGACCCGAAGGACGGCGCGCTCTACACGAAGGTCTGCCCGCAGACCGACGGGGGCCTGGGCGGCGCCGAGATCGTCTTCGAACCCACCGCGCCGGGCGGGCAGAACGTCAACGCGGAGGCCACGGCGATCCAGACCGCCTACGACCGGGTCCGCTTCAGGCCGCCGGTGGGCCGGGCCGCGCCCCAGAACACGGCGGTGGTCAACGCCCCGGTCTGGCTCTGGGCGGACGACGCCGCACTGCCCGCGCCGGGCAGCGCGGCGGTCGCGGGCATCTCCGTCACCGTCACACCCCGGCTGGTGAAGGCGGACTGGAGCTTCGGCGACCACCTCCAGACCTCCTGCACCACACCCGGCACGCCGTACGACCCCACGTACGGCGACGCGAAGTCCCCGGACTGCGGCTACGAGTTCAGGACCAGCTCGGCCGGCGAGAAGAACGGCGTCTTCAGCGCCACGGTGACGATGCGCTGGGAGGCCACCGTCGTGGTCACCGGCGGGCCGAACCCGCGGAAGTTCACGATCCCGGGCATCAACCAGAGCAGCAAGCCCTTCGACCTCAAGGTCGCCGAGATGCAGGTGCTCAACTGATCGGGCTCACCTGATCGAGCTCAACCGATCCCGCCCGCGCGGCGATTCGCACAGTGACCAGCCAGACGAGCCAGAGACGAACGAGGGAAGGGCGGAACCCGGTGGACAACCGTACGTTCGCGACGCCGGGATCCGGCACCTCCGCGGGCACCGCGGCGTCCGCGACGCTCCCGGAGCAGCCGGAGCAGGGCGGCCCGGGCAAGGGCCGGGGGCGGGCGGTGCCGCACGCGCCCGGGCGGACCATGGGGGCACGGCGGCGGCGCCCGGCGGTGCTGGCGATGGCGGTGGCGCTGATCGCGGCCGGCGGGCTGGGCGGGGCCGTCCTCTACAACAGCACCGGTCAGCGGGTCGCGGTGCTGGCGCTGGCCCGGGACGTGCCGTGGGGGCAGGTGATCACCGAGGACGACCTGGTGGTCGCCCGCATCGCGGGGGACCCGGCGCTGCACCCGCTGTCGGCCCAGGACCGGGCGAAGGCGGTCGGCATGCGGGCCGCCACCGACCTCAAGCGCGGTGCGATGCTCACCGGTTCCGACCTCGCGCAGGGCCTGTCGGTGCAGCCCGGGCAGATCGTGGTCGGGGTGTCGGCCAAGCGCAGCCAACTGCCCGCCAGCCGGCTCCAGCCCGGAGTGCAGCTGGTTGTCGTCTTCACCCCCGACAACGGCCGGGCCGACTCGCTGCCCGCCACGGTGATCACCGTCGGCCGGGTCGACACCGACGGCAGCCAGGTGATCGACGTGGCGGTCGGCACCGCGGACGGGCCCCGACTGGCGCAGTGGGTGGCGAGCGGTCGGATCCAGGTGCTGCTCGCACCGCGCGGTGCGGCGGCGGGCGGCCCCGGAGGCACCGGGCCGGTCCCGGCGCCGAGCGGAGCGCCCTCGGCCGCCACCACCCCCGGGGCCACCACCCCCGGGGCCTCCACTCCGGGCGCCGCCACCCCCGGCGGTGCCGCGCCCGGGACCCCTGGCGCGACGGGCGGCGCCTGATGGCCGTGATCGCGGTGGTCGGCGGCCCGGGCGCACCGGGAGCGACCACCACCGCCCTGGCACTGCTGCTGTCCTGGCCGCTGCCGCCCGGCCGGCGGATCGTGCTGGTCGAGGCGGACCCGGACGGCGGCGCGGTGCTCGCCGGAGCCCTGGAGGGCCGGGTCGAGGCGGTGTACGGGCTGCGCAACCTGGCCGTCGCCGACCGGCGCGGGCTGCTCGCGCAGACCATCTGGGAGCAGCTGATCGACCTCTCGCCCGAGGGCAACGCCGAACGGCTGCTGCTGCCCGGGCTGACCGACCCCACCCAGGCGCCCGGCCTCGCCTACACCTGGGAGCCGCTCGCCGAACTGCTGCACGGCGTGGAACAGCAGGGCTACGACGTCATCGTGGACCTCGGCCGCTCCGGCGCCACCGGCCACAGTGCGGTGCTGGCCCGCCGCGCCGACGTGGTGGTGGCGACGGTGCGCACCACGCTGCGCGGGCTGAGCTCGGTCCGGCCCCGGCTCGCCGCCCTGGCCGAGGACCTGGCCGCCGCCGGTACCGGGGCCGACGCGCTCGGACTGCTGCTGGTGGCCGAGGGGCCGTACGCGCGGGCGGAGGTGTCCCGCGAGCTGGGGCTGCCGGTGCTCGGGGTGCTGCCGCACGCCACCCGGACGGCGAGGGTGCTCTCCGACGGCGGGGACACCACCGACCGGCGGTTCATCCGCTCGGAGCTGATGCGGACGGCGCGGTCGGCCGCGGACGAGGTACAGCTGCTGATCCGCCGTCGGCGTCAGCGGCTCGCACCGGGTGCGGCGCCGGCCCAGCTGACGGCGGGCGGCCGGGCGGCGGCTCCGGTCACGGCGGCCGTGCCGACGCCCCCGCTTCCGACGCCTCCGCTCCCGACGCCTCCGGTGTCGGCCCCGCCGATACCGACCCCGCCCGGTCCGATGGCGCCGCAGCCGTCGACGCCCGCGCCCGTGCCCGCGCCGGGCCCGTACGGGCAGTCGCCGTACGGGCCCGGCGGGCAGCCGGGGTACGGCCAGCCGGGTCACGGGCCGGGCGGCCACGGGCAGGCCC
The DNA here is from genome assembly GCF_040683915.1 of Kitasatospora sp. NPDC093102. Taxonomy (NCBI): domain Bacteria; kingdom Bacillati; phylum Actinomycetota; class Actinomycetes; order Kitasatosporales; family Streptomycetaceae; genus Kitasatospora; species Kitasatospora sp. NPDC093102. Next base: position 309,088 of record NZ_JBFBFA010000006.1, read on the forward strand.
CGTACGCGCAGGGCGGGTACGGCTCGGCGGGCCACAGTCAGTCCGGGCACGGCCAGTCCGGGCACGGCCGGTCCGGCTACGGGACGACCGAGGGTGAGCAGCCCTCGTACACCCCGCCGCAGCCCGTCCCGCCGGTGATCACCACCGGCCCGGTGGCGCCGCTGGCCGGGCTGGCGCCGCAGCCGGCCGCGCCGGCGCCGTTCCCGGCACACGTCCAGTCCGCCCCGCACGGCGAGCCGGACGACCGGTACCCGCTCCAGCAGCCGATCGTGACGGGCCGGCAGGACGACCTGAACGGGCCGTACCCGCACAACCCCGGGGAGGTGCTCCGTGCGCGGTAGCCCCCTGCACCAGCGTCCCGCCTCCGATCCGGCCGCACTGCCCTGGACCGCGCCGGTGTCCGCGCCGACGCCCGCGCCCGGCCCGGTCGCCCCGCCGCACGGCTATCAGCCCGGCCCGGTCGCGCCCCAGCCCGTCATGCCCCAGCCCGTCCCGCCGCAGCCCGTCCCGCCCGGCGCGGCGGGGCCCACCGCCGTGCCCTCCCAGCTGCCCTCGCTGGACCTGCGCGGCGCCGCCACCCGGCCCGCCGTCGACCCGCAGGTCGCCCGCGAGCTCAAGCGCCAGGTCGCGGCCGAACTGCACCAGCAGATCACCCGGTTGACCGCCACCTCCGGCTCCGAGCCGGACCGCGCCACCCGCCGCCAGCGCGGCCGGGCGCTGATCGAGGAGGCCGTCGCCCGGTGGTCCGACGCCTACGCGCAGACCCACGGCATCCCGCCCACCCGCGACCAGGACCGCGCCCTCGCCGAGGCCGTCTTCGACCTGCTGTTCCGGGCCGGCCGGCTCCAGCCCTACCTGGACGACCCGGAGATCGAGAACATCCTGATCAACGGCTGCGACGACGTCTGGGTCTCCAGGGTGCACCAACCCCTGCGCCAGGTACCGCCGGTGGCCGACAGCGACGCCGAGCTCATCGAACTGCTCCAGGACCTGGCCCGCCAGCACGGCGGCGGCGAGCGCAGCCTGTCCACCGCCAGCCCGACCCTCGCGCTGCGGCTGGAGGGCGGCATGCGCCTCCAGGCGCTCACCGAGGTGACGCCCCGCCCGTACGTGGCGATCCGGCGCCACCGGGTGGCCTCCGCGACGCTGCCCGAGATGGTCGAACTCGGCACCCTGGACGCCACCTTGGCCGCCTTCCTGGCCTCCGCGATCCGGGCCCGGAAGAACGTGATGATCACCGGAACCCAGGGCGTCGGCAAGACCAGCCTGCTGCGCGCGATGGCCGCCGAGATCCCGCCGGACGAGCGGATCGGCACCCTGGAGTCGGAGTTCGAGCTCTGGCTGCACACCCTCGGCCACCTGCGCCAGGTCGTCCCGATGGAGGCCCGTGAGGGCAACGGCGAGCGCGTCGAGGGGCGCCTGGCCGGGGAGTTGACCATCGGCGACCTCATCCCGGCCGCGCTGCGCATGACACTCTCCCGGATCATCGTCGGGGAGGTACGCTCCGGCGAGGTCGTCCCGATGCTGCGGGTGATGACCAACGGCGAGGGTGGCTCGATGTGCACCCTGCACGCCCGCGGCCCGCACATGGTCGTCGACCGCATCGCCGAACTCTGCCTGGAGTACGGCTCTCACATGACCGACTCGCTCGCCTACCGGCTCACCGCCAACGCCCTGGACCTCATCGTGCACGTCACCATGGTCGACGAGACCGCTGTCGGCGGCCGCCGGCACCGTTTCGTCTCCCACGTCCTGGAGGTCACCGGCCTCGGGGAGAGCGGCCGCCCCGCGCTGAACACCGTCTTCGGCCCCCGGCCGGACCTCGGCGAGCCGCGGGCCGTCCCGCACACCCCGCCGCAGTGCCTGGACGACCTGCGCCGGGCCGGCTTCGACGCCTCGCTGCTCGGCTCCCGGTACGGGAGTTGGGCCACCCCGCTCCAGCTGCGGATCGGCGGTGGCGCGCGGTGATGCTGCTCTTCGCCCTCTGCGGGCTGGCGGTCACGGGCGGCCTGGTCGCTCTGGTGGTCTGGGCCCGCGGCAGCGAGCCCGGCGACGAGGACGGGGCCGCGCGGGCGGCCAACCCGCTGGCCGGCCGGGTCCACGTGTTCTGGTACGGCGCCCCCGGGACGGCCGCGCACCGGATGGTGCGGCTGCGCCGCGTCCAGCTGCCGCTCGCGCTCGCCGGCGCGCCGCTGGCCTGGCTGTTCACCGGCATCCCGCTGACCGCACTGCTGGTGCCGCTGGCCGTCTTCGGCCTTCCCTGGCTGTTCGACACCACCCGCCCGGACACCCATCGGATCGAGCGGCTGGAGGCGCTCTCCGAGTGGACCCAGCGGATCGCCGACGTGCTGCTGCTCGGCGTCGGCCTCAACCAGGCCATCGTCACCAGCCGCCGCACGGCCCCGGCCGCCCTGGAGGACGAGATCGGCGAACTGGCCGCCCGGCTACAGGCCCGATGGCGGCCCGAGGAGGCGCTGCGCGCCTTCGCCGACAGCCTTGCCGACGCCACCGCCGACAAGGTGCTCGCCGCGCTCGTGCTGCGCGCCGGTGACAGCGGCCCCGGCCTGGCCCGCACCCTCTCCGACATGGCCGACTCGGTGCGCGAGGAGGTCCGCCAGCGCCGCGCCATCGAGGCCGACCGGGCCAAGCACCGGACCACCATCCGCTGGCTGGTCGGGATCATCGTGCTGGTCGTCACGGTCGGCTCCTTCAACACCGAGTACACCCGGCCGTACGGGACCTTCCTCGGCCAGGTGGTGCTCGCCGTGGTCGCCGCCCTGTTCGTGGCGATCATCGCCTGGATGCGGGCGCTGGCCTCCCACCCGCCGGTGCCCCGGCTGCTGACGCCGGACCGGCGCAGCAGGAGCGGGCGGCGGTCCGCCGCACCGGCGACCGGGCCGGAGCCGGCCGAGCAGTTCGGGGAGGTCCGATGATCTCCCCCTGGTCCGTGCTGGCCGGCGCTGCCGCGGCCGGCGGCCTCGCCCTCCTGGTCGCCGAACTGCGGCCGGCGCCACCGGACCTGCGCCAGGCGCTGGACCGGCTGCACGCCACCCCCGCCGACCGCGAGCAGGACCCGGACGAGCGGCCCCGCTGGTACGACCGGATCGGCGAGCGGTCCGTCCACCTGCGAGGGGTCTCGGTCCCGCGCCGCGAACTCGCCCTGATCGGCCGCACCCCGGCCCGGTTCATGGTGCACAAGCTGCTGTTCGCCGCGCTCGGCCTGATGCTGCCCGCCTACCTGGGTGCGATGGCCGTGCTGATGGACGTGGGCCTGCCGTTCGCGCTGCCGCTGGTCGCCGGACCGCTGCTGGCCGGACTGCTCTGGTTCGTCCCGGACGCCATCGTGCGCGGCGAGGCCAAGGAGGCGCGCACCGAGTACCTGCACGGCATCGCCGCCTACCTGGAACTCGTCGCGATGGAGCGGGCCGCCGACTGCGGCCCCGCCGAGGCGCTGCGCCGGGCCGCCTCGGTCGGGCAGGGCGCGGTGTTCCGGCGGATCCGCGACGCCCTGGAGCGCGCGGCCACCGACCGGCTCCCGCCGTGGGCCGGACTCGACGCGTTGGCCGAGGAGTTGGGCCTCAGCCCGCTCCAGGACGTGGCCGACATCATGCGGCTGTCCGGCACCGACGGAGCCGCCGTGTACGACACCCTGCGGGCCCGCGCCAAGGGCCTGCGCGGGGAGCTGCTCGCCGAGGACCTCGCCCGTGCGAACGCCGACAGCGAGCGGATGGTCGCGCCCGGGGCCGCACTGACCCTGCTGATGACCGTCCTGATCGTCTTCCCCGCCCTGCACCAGATGCTCAACTGACCGCGTTCCCGGACCTCTTCCGGTCCCTGTCCAGTCTCCGCAGGCATCACCAGCCCTACCAGAGCAGCCGGCACCACCGCCAGACCACACCACCACATCCCCCGGGAGAACCCGATGACCGTACGACTCGCCCAGCTGGCAGGACGGGCACTGCGCCCAGTCCTGCTACCGGTCCAGTTCGCACTGCTGCTGTTCACCCTGCGGCTCGGCCGGCTGCGGGCCGCCCGCGCGCGCGGCGACCGCGGCGCGATCAGCATCGAACTCGCCCTCGCCATCATCGCGTTGGTCTTCGTCGCGGGCGCCGTGGCGACCGCGCTCTACCTGCTGAAGGACAAGGTCGTCCAGAAGGTCGAGCAGGACCCGAACATGCCGGGCGGCGCCACCAAGTGATGCGTCCTGCTCTCCGCCGCAGGGGCGACCGGGGGTCGATGAGCGTGAGCCTCGCCATCGTCTTCCCGGTCGTCCTGCTGCTCCTGTTGCTCGTCGTCCAGGCCGCGCTGTGGTGGTACGACCGGCAGGTCGCGCTCACCGCCGCCCGCGAGGGCGTGGACGCCGGACGGGTGCAGGGCAGCGCGACGGACGGCGAGAAGAACGAGGCGGCCCAGCGGCAGGCCCGCGACTTCCTCGACCGACAGGGCGTGCACGAGTACACGGTGCGGACCGACGGCAGCACGGCGGAGACCATCCGGGTCACCGTGCAGCTGACCCCGCCACTGCTGATACCCGGGCTCAAGGCCGCCGTCACCCAGTTCGCCGAGGCGCCGCGCGAGCGCTTCGTCCCGCCGGTGGTGAAGCCGTGAGGGGCGCGCCGCGGGCACCGGGCCGGTGGCGGCAGCGCCTTCGGGTGCGACCGCGCCGGCGGGACCGGGGCGGGATCGCGATCGAGGCGGCGATCGTCGTGCCGGGGGTGGTCGGACTGGTCCTGGTGGCCATCGCCGCCGGGCGGGTGCAGACCACGGCCGGCACCGTGGAGGCCGCCGCCCGGGCCGGGGCCCGGACCGCCTCCCTGCAGCGCAGCGTGGACGGGATGGACCAGCCGGCCAGGGACTCCGCCCTCGCGACGCTGCGCCAGCAGGGCGTGTCCTGCCGCGACGGGGACGTGCGCGTCGGCAAGGGGGAGCTGAACCTGCCGGGCGGACCGGTCACGACCGTCACCGTCACGGTGGTCTGCGACGTGGAACTGGCCGACCTGCTCGGCGGACCGTCCGGGGTGCCCGTGACGAAGCACCTCGTCGGCGAGTTCACCTCGGTGGTGGACCGTTACCGGGGCACATGACGGCGCGCGGCGCCGTCACCGGGAAGACGGGGGATTGGAGACGGCCCGTGCGGGGGAGACGCAAGCGGAGAGCGCCCGGGGGATGACACAGCGGTACCGAGTGGCGCCCGGTGGGGGCCGGTGGGGAGAACGACGTGCGACGAGGGGCGAGGGGACGGAAGTGGTGAGCCGTCTGCGGCGACGGCTGTCGGCGCGCCGGTCCGACCGGGGCGCCGTGGCCCTCTTCGTGGCGATCTGCGCGGCCTACGTCGTGCTCGTCATCGCCCTGGTGATCGACGCCGGCGGCCGGCTGCGGGTCGCCGAACGGACCGACGCCTACGCCCTGGAGGCCGCACGGGTCGGCGGCCAGCAGCTCGACCGGGCGGCCGTCCTGCAGGGCAAGGGCTTCAAGGTCCAGGAGAAGTACGTCCGGGACGCCGCCGATGCCTACCTGGGCCTGTACGGCCTGCGGGCGGGCGACATCGAGTTCTCCGGTGACGGCAAGGTCGTCACCGTCACGGTGCGGGCCGACTACCGTCCGGTCCTGCTGGGCGCCCTCGGGGAACGGAAGGTAACGGGCAAGGGCAGTGCGACCCTCGTCCACGGAGTCGAGAAAGCGGAGACCGACTGATGGCCGCGCCACGTGCCAAGGACCAGGCCCGTACCGCCCAGGCCCGTACCGGCCGGGCCGGGACCTCCCATCGAGCCGGGGGCGCCCGAAGGCCCGCCGCCCCGGCGCCCCGACCACCCCGCGGGCGCGGGCGTGCCGTGATCACCGCGCTCGGCGCGCTGGTCACCCTGCTCGCCCTGCTGTTCGGCGTCCCCGCACTGCTGTTGTACGGCACCGGCGCGGTCGCCGGGATGGGCGAGGTCGCCTCGGGCGGGGTGGGCGAGGCGCTCACCGGTCCGGACGACGGACGACTGTTCCTGTGGGCACTGGTGGTGGTCGGCTGGCTGGCCTGGGCCTGCTTCGCGCTGTCCGTCCTGCTGGAGATTCCCGCCCAGCTGCGCGGCCGGATCGCCCGCCGCATTCCCGCCTTCGGCTGGAGCCAGCGGCTCGCGGCCGGGCTGGTCGGCTCGGTGCTCGCGCTGCTGCCGGTGGCCGGATCGGCCTTCGCCGCCGTCCCCGAACTGACCCACAGCCCGGTCGCCCAGGCGCAGTTGACGCCGGGCGTGCAGCGCGTCGCACTGACCGCCGCGCAGGCCGCGCCGGCCCTGACCCCGGCCGCCGAGCAGCAGACCACGTACACGGTGCGCGACGCCCGTCCGGCCGACAGCCTGTGGTCCATCGCCGAGCGCCAACTGGGCTCGGGGGAACGATGGGTGGAGATCGCCAAGCTCAACGACGGCCGGGTGATGGGCGATTCGGGCATCCGCTTCGACGCAGACCGGCCGATCCAGCCCGGCTGGGAGCTGCTGATGCCGGTGGACGCCAAGCCGGACGAGGCGAGGACGCCGGCCCCGGCTCCCGCCCCGGCTCCCTCCGGGGACGCGGCACAGGGCGCCCCGCAGGGGACGCCGCAGAACGTTCCGCAGTCCGGCACGGAGGCCGGGGGGCCCGGTGGTGCGGGCGGATCCGGCGCTCAGCGGACCGTCACCGTCCAGGCCGGGGAGAGCCTGTCGACCATCGCCCAGCGGGAGCTGGGGGACGGGGAGCAGTGGCCGAAGCTGTTCGAGGCGAACAAGGGGGTCCAGGCCCCGGACGGGGAGCAGCTGACGGACCCGGACGTGGTGGTGCCGGGGATGGTGCTCACGGTGCCGGGGACGGCGCCCGCCGCTCCGGCGCCCGCCGACCAGGCTCCGGCTCCCGCACCGGCTCCTGCCGATCAGGCTCCCGCACCCGCTCCGGCACCCGCCGACCAGGCTCCGGCACAGACCCCGGCGCCGGGCGCTCCCTCGCAGGGCGCGCCGCAGTCGGCCCCGGTGCCCGCGCCCACGCACGCGCCGACCCACGCGCCCGCCCCCGCCGCGCACGCCGATCCGGCCCCCAGCGACGACTACACCGTCGCCCTCTCGGCCTCCACCGTCGGCGTCCTGCTCGCCGCCATCATGGTCGGCACCGTCGCCCACAAGCGCGGCACCCAGCAGCGCGCCCGCCGCCCCCGGCACCGCATCGCGATGCCCGAGGCCGAGGCCGCCGCCTTCGAGAACGAGCTGATGGCCCGGCAGGACCAGGCCGGACTGGAACTGCTGGACCGCGCCCTTCGCACCCTGGCCCGCAACACCGTGCGCGGCGGCAAGCGGCTGCCCGCCATCGTCGCCGCCCGGATCACCCAGGGCCAGACGATCGAGCTGCACCTGTCCGGTCCGGCCACCCCGATCGCGCCGTTCCGCGCCGCGCACGCCGCCAACGTGTGGTGGTGCAGCGCCGACTCGGGCGACCTGCTCAGCCCCGGCCAGGCCCGGAAGACCGCCGCGCCGTACCCCGCGCTGGTCACCCTCGGCACCTCGCCGGACGGCTCGGTGGTCCTCGCCGACCTGGAGGCCGTCCGGCTGCTCCACCTGTCCGGCCACCCGGACGACGCCCGCGACGTGCTGCGCACCCTCGCCATCGAACTGGCCCACAGTCCGCTCGCCGACCGGCTCCACCTGCACCTGGTGGACCTCGCCGAGGAGGTGTCGATCAGCGGCCCGGCCGCCGAACGCGTGCACCGCCACCCCACCCTGGAGGCCGCGCTCGCCGCCCTCGGCCCGCGCACCGCCAAGGCCCGCGCCACCCTGGTCGCCGCCGAGGCCACCAGCCCGCGCGAGGCCCGCAGCCGGGGCCAGGCCGACGAGTCCTGGACGCCCGAGATCGTGCTCTGCGCCCACCAGCCCGGTGGGGACATCCCGGCCGAGCTCGGGCGCCTGCTCGACGCCCGTCCGCGCACCTGCGTCGCCGTCATCACCCGCGCCCCCGAGCGGGGCACCGGCCCGGTCGCCCGCTGGACCCTGCCGACCTCCGGCCAGGCCGCGATTCCGGGCCTGCACCTCACGGTCGAGCTGCAACGGCTGAGCGGGCAGCAGTACGACCAGGTCGCCGAGCTGCTCCGGGTCGCCGACGACACCACCCAGCACCCGGCCCCGGCCTGGACCCTGGACGGGCCGGAGGACACCGACACCACCGAACTGCCCGCTGCCGTACCGGTGCTGGCCGCCGTCGGGGCCTCGGTCGCCGGGGCTTCGGTCGGCGGGGCCTTGGCGGGTGGGGCCTCGGTCGGCGGGGCTCCGGCCGGTTCGGCGGCGGAGGGCGCGGACGCGGCTGCCGGCCCCCGGCTGCTCGCCCGGGTCATCGGCACCGGGGCCAGCCCGTTCGCGGGCACCGATCCGGTGACGCCTGCTCCTGCCCCGGTTCCTGCCGTCCTGCCGGTTCCGGTTCCGGCCGGTCCGGCGCGGTTCGCCGTCAACGGACAGGGGCGGCAGGTGGCCGCCGACGAGACCACCCGGGACCTGCGGCGGCCCGGCCTGCCGGAGGGCGAGGGGGCGGCCGAGCCGGGGGACGGCTCCTCGGAGTCCACGGCGACGGTCGTGCTCGCCGTTCAGCCCGTGGTGCCGCAGCCCGTCGTGGCGGAGCCGACCGTCTCGGAGACGGTCGAGGATCCGTCGTCGGCCGAACCCGCTCCGGAGCCCGCTCCCGAACCCGCCGCCGTCGGCAGCGGGCCGGCCGGGGCCGCGGAGACCGTCGAAACCGCGGATGCCATCGGTGCGGAGGAACCCGAGCCCGTCGTCGGGCGCGGCCCCGCCGCGGTCGAACCCGGCCCCGCAGCCGTCGCCCCGGTCGCCCGGACCGCGCCAGGCCGCAGCGACAGCGACGACCTGCTCGCGATCCTCCGCTCCCCGGAGGCGCACGCACCCCGCAACGCTCCTCGGATCCGGCTGCTCGGCCCGGTGGACGTCGCGGGAGTCCTCGGCACCGCCTCACCCGGTGCACTGTCGCGGCTCACCGAGCTGGCCGTCTACCTGGCACTGCGCCCGGGTTCCGACCACCACGCGCTCGACCACGACCTGCACCCCGGCGCGGCGCACCTCGACCCGCACCCCACCGCGGCCGACGCCGAGAGCCCGCTGCCGGCCAAACTCGCCGACCTGGCCGCCTGGTTCGGCACCTCGCCGGAGGGCCGCGACTTCCTGCCCACCGAGGGCACCGAGGGCTACTCCTTCGCTCCGGCGGTCACCTGCGACTGGGACGAGTTCCGCAGCCTCTACCGGCGCGGCATGCGCAGCACCAGTGCCACTGCCGACGCGGCCCTCGCCCATGCGCTGGCCCTGGTGCGCGGCGCACCGTTCGCGGAGGCCCCGCCGGCCTCGTACGGCTGGGCCGAGGCCGAGCGGCAGGACATGATCGCGGCGATCGTCGACACGGCCCACGAACTGGCCGCCCGCCGCCTGCAGTACGGCGACCACCGCAGCGCCGAGGCCGCCGTCTTCCGCGGCCTCGCCGTCGCCCCGGACGTCGAACTGCTGCACCGGGACCTCTTCTACGCCTACGCCTCGGCCGGCGCCCGGGACCAACTCCTGCGCGCCGTCAACCGGTTGGATGCGCTCAGCCGCCGTACCGGCCGGGACCTGGACGCCGACACCGTCGCCCTGCTGCGGGACCTGCTCGCGGGTTCCTGACGCGGACCGCCGACTGCCCGGCCACTCCCACGGGGGCGGCCGGGCAGTCGGGTTGACGGGCCGACGGCGGATGTGGCGGCCCTGCGGGAGTCCCGTACGGATGTCGTCGGCGCATCGGGCGACCGCCGAGCGGCGGGGCCCGGCGGCTGGTCAGGCCGTCCGCAGCCAGGCGTCCAGGGCGGTGAAGTCCGCCTCGGTGAGCCCGCGTCGGGGGTCCACCCGGTGGAGCAGGGTGCGGGTGGGGGAGTGGGCGGCGACCCAGCGGCGGTCCGCCTCGGTGATCTCGTCGTCCACCCAGGCGAACGGCCGTCCGGCTGCCCGTTCGACCAACGCGCGGGTCTTCCAGTGCAGGCCCTCCGGCTCTCCCGTGGCGTCCGGGGCGTCCACCGGCCAGTCCACGACGGGCAGTCGGGGCAGACCGAGCCAGGGCGCGAGGCACTCGTTGGCGTCCTCCAGCCAGGTGGTGGCCCACACCGGCTCGCCCGGCAGGCCCAGCAGCCGCGGCCCCAACTCCGGGTCCACGCGGGCGATCAGCGGGTTCCCGCCGGGCGTCGTGCCGGGTGGGACGTGCGGGCTGCGGTAGGTGGGGTAGCCGCCGCGGGGCGGATCGCCGAAGGGGATGAGGGGGCCGTCGACGTCGAGGAACAGCAAGGGGCGATCGGTATCGATCATGACGGCACCTTAGTGGGGCGGGGCGGGTGGTCCGGCGCGCCGATCGGCCACCCGGCCTGGAACGGGTGAGCCGGGATCTCGTAGGGTGGCGCGCACGGAGTGTGGTGGCAGGCACCATGCAGGCAAGGGCATCAGACGCCGCGGGAGCGGCGGGGCGGGGCGGTGACCAGGAGATGGCGGAGACGACAGCGGTTTCCGGAGGTCCCGACCCGGCAGCCGACCCGGGTCCCTGGGACGCCGTACCGCCGCCCCCGCGACTCCCGGCCGAGGAGCACCCGCCCGGTCCCGCCGCGCTGTACGAGCCACCCCCGGCGACCCCGGCACCCCCGGCGACCCCGGCCGTTCCCGCTCCGGTCGCCGCTTCCGTACCGGGTGCCGGGTCGGGTGCCGGGCCGGCCTCCGGGTTGGGCGCGCAGGGCGGCGTGCCGTCGGTCGGGCAGGCGCCCACACCGCCGCCCGCGCCCCCGGCCGCACCGCCCGTTCCGCCCACCGGGTGGACCCTCACCGGGCTGCCTGCCGCCGGAGCCGCCTCCTCGGCGACCCCGCCGCCGTTCCCGGTCCAGAGCGCGGCGCCGAGCACCGCCGCCGTCGGCGCGGGCGGCCTGGGGGCGGGTGGGCTCGGTGCCGCGCCGCGCGGGCGGATCCTGGTGGTCGAGGGCGGGTACGGCAACTCCGGCCGCCGCACCTGGGGCCGTGGCGGCCCGACCCAGGCACCGGTCCTCTCGGCGATGCTCGCCGCCGTCTCGCCGCAGGTGCTCCTCGCCGCGGACGCGGTGGACGCCGTCCACCTCCCCGGGGCCGGTGACCCGCACACCGTCCTCGCCCACCTGCGCGCCGCCTCCCGGCACCCCGGACCGCTGCTGATCCACCTGGGTGGCCACGTCGTCGCCGACAAACGCGGCGGGCAGCTCCAGCTGACCCTGCGCGACGCCAAGCAGGACGGCCTGCCCTGGCAGGCCATCGCCGCCGAGCTGAGCCACCGTCCGGCCGAGTGGCAGACCCTCGTCATCGCCGACCTGAGCGCCGACCAGAACGCCTGGCCGTACCTGCAGGGCACCGTCTCGCCGCTCAGCGAGGGCATCCCGCTGTGGGCGGTGGTCAGCCCGGACCCGGAGCAGATCGGCACCTTCACCCGTGCGCTGATCGAGGCGCTGCACGGTGGCCGGCCCGGCGCGGGCGAGGTGCTCGCGCCCGAGCAGCTGCGGCAGCAGGTGTACTCGGTGCTGCGGCCGGACGTGGTCATCCTGGCCACGCACGCCCCGGACCGCCCCGTCTTCCGCAACACCGCCCGTCGCGGCGAGGGCCCGTCGGCCGAGGTGCCGTTGGTGCCGGCCGCCGGTGCCGCACCCTCCGACGTGCCGCCGCCCCCGGCGCCGCCGCTGCCGCGTCCGACGGAGCCGCGGGGCGACGTCCCCGAGTGGCCGGTGCCGGCCCAGGCTGCGGCACCCGCGCCGTCCGCCGGGGCCGCCGCACCCGCGGGTTCCCCGGTGGCCGCAGGCGGTCCGGTCAGCCTGGTCAAGCCGGGCGTGCCGCCCACCCCGCCGCGGCCGGCCCGCCCGGTCAGCCTGCTGAAGGCGGGCGAGGCCGCTGAGGCACCGGGCGTGACCCTGCGCAAGCCGACCCCGGCCGACGCCGTGCCCGAGGACAGCGCGCCCCCGGTGGGCGTCACGCTCCTCAAGTCCGGGCCGGAACCGGCGGACGATGCCGTCGCGGAGCCCGAACTCCCGCAGGAGCAGGCCATGATGGGCGCCGAGGCTGCGGTGGAGGCGGTCGGGGCGCCGGTGGAGCCGGTGGCCGAGGAAGCGTCCGAGGCCGTGGAGGGGCCTGAGGTCGTGGAGGCCCCCGAGGTCGCGGAGGAGCCCGGGGATGCCGTCCCGGTGGAGCCCGTGCCGACGGATGAGGCGCCCGTCGAGCAGCACCCTGTCGAGCAGCCCCGCGTTGAGCAGCCCCGCGTTGGGGAGGCGCCGGCCGGCGAGGTGCCGGCTGATGAGGTGCCGACCGGCGAGGCGCCCGCCGACGTCGTTCCGGCCGACGCGGCGCCTGCCGACGCGGCACCTGCTGACGAGGTGCCGGCCGACGAGGTGCCGGCCGACACCGTGCCGCAGGGCGGAGGAGCGGCCGACGAGGTTCCCGTCGACGCGCCGCCCGCCCCCGGCGACACCTCGGCCGACACTCCGGTCGGTACCTCTGGCGAAGCCCCGGCCGGCGAGGCCGCTGCGGCCGGTCAGCCCCGCGCGGACTATCGCGAGGTCATCGGGCGGATCGTCCGTAGCGCCGACGCGGGGGACCACGCCGTCGCCACCGACCTGGCCTTCGCCCTGGAACTGGAGGCGATCGCCGAGCACGGTGCCGTCTCCGAGCCGGTGTTGCAGGTCCGGCAGGTCCGGGCGCACGTCTGCCGGCTCGCGGGCCGGTCGGCCGAGGCCGCGGACATCTACCGCGAGGTGGCGCTGACGCTGCTGCGTTCGCAGGGCCCGGACCACCCGGAGACCCAGCGGGCGGCCACCAACGCCGAGGCCTGCTGGCGCGCGATCACCGACCGTACGGAGGCGATCCGGATCGCCCCGGAGATCATCGAACTGCGCGCCTACCTCCCGGGCCCCGACGGCCGCAAGCTCCGTGCCGCCGAGCGCTACCTCGCCCAGCTGGCCGCCACCGGCTGACGGCAGACGGCCGAACGCCGGCGGGGAACAGCAGACGGCGGACGGATCACAGAAAACAGAAGACAGAAAACAGCGAACAGCTGACAGATTTCGAAATCTGTCAGCTGTTCGCTGTCATTTGTTACCTGTCACGGGCTGTCCGGCGGGCCGCCCCGCTCACCGACCGGCGATCGCGTGCACGAACGTCGCGCCGTCGATGGTGCCCAGACCGCTGGCGAGGTCGTAGCCCTCGGTGGCGTTGTAGCCGGTGACGCCGTCCCAGCCGTTGTCGCCCTGCTTCACGTCCACGATGCCGCTCCACTTGCCCGGCAGCAGGTTCAGGCCGTACAGGCGCCAGTTGAGCTGACCGAGGCGGTGGCCGGCGAGCTGGTCGGCGAGTGCGACGACGCCCGAGAACAGCGGGGTGGCCTCGCTGGTGCCGCCGGTGAGGTGCCAGCCGACCGAGGTCGGGTCGTAGGACTCGTAGGTCCAGGCGGCGCCGTCCACGGCCGCGCTCATGCTGATGTCCGGGGTGCCGCGATGGTTGCCGGTGACGTCGGCGACGCCGGCCTGGTACCACGGGCGCTCGAAGATGCCCGAGACGCCTCCGCCGCCGGCGCCGGACTTGTCGTGCCACACCTTGTCGGGCGCGGTGCGCTTGCCGGAGTCGTCCAGGGTGAGCTGGGTGCCGCCGATGGAGGTGACCAGCGGGTCCGACGACGGCCAGGAGTTGACCTTGTACGGGTACAGGTCGGTGCCGTTCTCCTTGGCGTCGGTGGCGCCGTTGTCGCCGGAGGCGGCGAGCACGGTCACGTTGTGGTCGGCGGCGGCCTGGAAGGCGTACCGCAGGTCGGTGAGCGACTTGAAGTCGCCCTTGTCGTAGCCCGGGAAGGTGTTCTCGGTGGCGCCGAAGCTCTGCGAGATGACGTCGGCCCGGTCCTGCTTGATGAGGCTCTTCTCGGCGTCCATCATCTCGGGCAGGCCGGTGGTGCCCTCGGTCTCGGCGACGCCGGTCTCGACCAGGATGATGTGCGCGTCGGGGGCGATCGCGTGGGCGTACTCGACGTCCAGGGTGGTCTCGCCGGCCCAGCCGGTGTGGTCGGGGTTCTTCGGGTCGAAGGCGGGGACGTTGCCCCACTTGACCACCTCGACGTTGGTGTCCGGGATGCCCCACTGCTTGTCGAAGACCTCCAGGTCGTGCTGGATGGTCGGCGAGCCGAAGGAGTCGACGATGACGATCGTGCGGCCCTTGCCGGTGATGCCCTCCTGGTACAGCGGGTTCAGGTTGTAGGCGGTCCGGTACTGGAGCGGCGAGTAGCAGTGGATGCCGATCTGGCTGACGCACTGGGTGGTGCTCAGCGGGGCGACGCGGCCCTGGGCGTTGTGGTGCCCGGAGGAGGCGGGGCGGACGTGGACGCCTGCGAGGTCGTGCGCGGGGGCGGCGGTCGCGCTGCCGGCGGTCGGCACGGCGACGGTGCCGGCCGTGAGGGCGGTGGCCCCCACGGCGAGCAGGGCCAGGGCGCGGCGGAGGGTGGCGGGGCTGCCCATGGGGCTCCTTGGGGCGCAGGGCCCGACGCGGCTCGGTCGGGTCGGTCCGGCCATCCCATCGAGAGCCGCATGATCATGCCATAGTCATTTGGTGGGGTCACCTGGCCAAGGCCATGGTCATGCTCGGCCACGCGAAAAGGTAAAGGTCGTCCCAGGGGAAGGTAACCTCCCGCCTGGGACGATTCGGTGATGACACGTCAGGGCGGTGCTAGCGCGCCCCGCCGTTGACGTACAGCGTCTGCCCGCTGACGTACGAGGCCTCCTCGCTGGCCAGGAAGGCGACGACCGAGGCGATCTCCTCCGGCTGCCCGACCCGGCGCAGCGGCGTCCGGGCGGCGACCTCGGCCTGGTGGTCCTCGGCGCTGCTGCCGACCCGTTCGGCGGTGGCCGCGGTCATCGCGGTGGCGATGTACCCGGGCGCGACGGCGTTGACGTTGATGTTGAACGGCCCGAGCTCGATCGCCAGGGTCGCGGTGAGGCCCTGGATGCCGGCCTTGGCGGCCGCGTAGTTGGCCTGGCCCCGGTTGCCGAGCGCGGAGCGCGAGCTGAGCGAGACGATCTTCCCGTACTTCTGCGCCACCATGTACTTCTGGGCGACGTGGCTGCAGTTGTACGCGCTGGTCAGGTTGACCGTCAGCACCGCGTCCCAGTCGGACTTCGGCATCTTGAAGAACAGGTTGTCCCGGGTGATCCCGGCGTTGTTGACCAGGATGTGCACTCCGCCGAGGTCCGCCGCGACCTGCGCGAACACCGCCTCCACGGCGTCGTAGTCGGCCACGTCGCAGCCGTACGCCCGGGCGGTGCCGCCCTTGGCGGTGATCTCGGCGACCGTTCCGGCCGCCCGCTCGGAGGTGAGGTCGACGACGGCGACCGCCGCGCCCTCCTCCGCCAGTCGGCGGGCGGTGGCCGCCCCGATGCCCTGCGCCGCGCCGGTCACCACGGCGACCTTCCCAGCGAACCGTGTCATGTGAACTCCTTGGAAGTTTGGATCAACAGGCGACGAGCGGCAGGCGACGGCCGACATCCGACGGCGAACAGATGACAGCTTTCATCATCTGTCATCTGTCATCTGTCTTCCGTTCGCCGTCCTCCGTCATCAGCCACCCGCCGCCGCCGGTTTGTCAGACGTTCTCGACCAGCACGGCCGTACCCTGCCCCACACCCACACACATGGTGGCCAGCCCGCGCCGGGCGCCGGTGCGGCGCATCCGGTGCAGCAGGGTGGTGAGGATGCGGGCACCGGAGCCGCCCAGGGGGTGGCCGAGCGCGATCGCCCCGCCGCTGGGGTTGACCACCTCCTCGGCCTGCTCCGGGCTGAACCCGATGCCGTCGGCGGAGGCGAGCGCCTGGGCCGCGAAGGCCTCGTTCAGCTCGGCGGTGTCCAGGTCGGCGAGCGACCAGCCGGCCCGTGCGAGCACCTTCGCCGTGGCCGGGACCGGGCCGATGCCCATGACGTCCGGGTGCACCCCGGCCGAGGCACCGGCCACGTACCGGCCGAGCGGCCGGAGCCCGAGGTCGCGCAGCGCCTCCTCGCTGACCAGGACCAGCCCGGCCGCGCCGTCGTTCATCGGCGAGGCGTTCCCGGCGGTGACCGTGCCCCCGGGCCGGAACACCGGCTTGAGGCCGGCGAGCTTCGCCAGGCTGGTGTCCTCGCGGATGCCCTCGTCCCGGCTCACCGTCACCCCGTCCGGCCGCTCGACCGGGACGAGTTCGGCGTCGAAGTGCCCGTCCTTGCGGGCGGCGCCGGCCCGCTGGTGGCTGCGCAGGGCGAAGGCGTCCTGGCGCTCCCGGCCGATGCCGTACCGGGTGGCCACCTCCTCGGCCGTCTCGCCCATGCTGAGCACGCCGTGCAGTTCGGCCATCCGCGGATTGGTGAGCCGCCAGCCGAGCCGGGTGTCGAAGGTCTCCATCCGGTGCGGCAGCGCCTCGTCGGGGCGGGGGAGGACGAAGGGGGCGCGGGTCATCGACTCGCAGCCGCCGGCCAGCACCACGTCCGCCTCGCCGGAGCCGATGGCCCGGGCGGCGAGGGTGACGGCCTCCAGACCGGAGGCGCAGAGCCGGTTGACGGTGGCTCCGGGGACGGTCTCCGGCAGGCCGGCCAGCAGGACGGCCATCCGGGCGGCGTTGCGGTTGTCCTCGCCGGCCTGGTTGGCGGCGCCCCAGTAGACGTCGTCGATCCGGGCCGGGTCGAGCGAAGGTACGTCGGCGAGCAGGGCGCGCAGCACGGTGGCCGAGAGGTCGTCCGGGCGGACCGTGGCGAGCGCGCCGCGCAGCCGGCCGATGGGTGTGCGGCGGGCGGCGGCGAAGTAGACGGGACGCACGTCGTCGGGCTCCTTGTCGGGTGGCGGGAGTGCTGGTGGGCGGGGTGCTGGTGGCGGAGTCAGAAGGCGTTGACGCCGGTGAGGGCGCGTCCGATGAGCAGCTGGTGGATCTGGCTGGTGCCCTCGTAGAGGGTCATCACCCGCGCGTCGCGCAGGTACTTGCCGACCGGGTACTCGTCGATGAACCCGTAGCCGCCGAAGACCTGGAGCGCGTTGTTGGCGGCCCGGACGGCGGCCTCACTGGCGTACAGCTTGGCGATGGAGGACTCGGTGGCGAACGGCAGGCCGCGCTCGATGTGGTCGGCGACCTTCCAGGTGAGCAGCCGGGCCGCCTCGACGTCCACGGCGATGCCGGCCAGCAGCTCCTGGACGAGCTGGTGCGAGGCGATCGGCTTGCCGAACTGCTCGCGCTCGCCGGCGTAGCGGACGGCGGCCTCCAGACAGGCCCGGGCGATGCCGACGCAGCCGGCCGCCACCGACATCCGGCCCTTGGCCAGCGCGGCCATGGCCACCGTGAACCCCTTGCCGACCTCGCCGAGCCGGGCGCTGTCGGGCACCCGGACGTTCTCGAAGGAGAGTCCGGCGGTGGCCTGGCCGCGCAGGCCGAGCTTGCCGTGGATCCCGGTGCGGGTGAAGCCGGGCAGGTCGGTGGGGACCAGGAACGCGGTGATGCCCCGGTGGCCCTGCCGGTCGGGTCCGTCGCCGCCGGTGCGGGCGAAGACCAGGGCGACGTCGGCCCAGGTGCCGTTGGTGATGAACGTCTTGGCGCCGCTGATCAGCCAGTTGTCGCCGTCCCGGACGGCCCGGGTGGTGAGGTTGGCGGCGTCCGATCCGGTGCCGGGCTCGGTGAGCGCGAAGCAGCCGAGGGCCTCGCCCGAGGTGAGCCGGGGCAGCCAGTGCCGCTTCTGCTCCTCGGTGCCGAAGGCGTTGACCGACTTGCCGACCAGGCCGAGCGAGACCGAGACGATCCCGCGTACGGCCGAGTCGCCGCGCCCGAGCTCCTCCAGGACGAGGCAGTACGCGAGGTGGTCGCCGCCGCTGCCGCCGTACTCCTCCGGGATGGTCAGCCCGAGGAAGCCGACCTTCGCCAGCTTGCCGATGATCGCGCGGTCGACGGACTCGGCGCGGTCCCACTCGGCGGCGTGCGGCACGACCTCGCGGTCGGTGAAGGAGGCGGCGAGGTCCCGGACGGCGCTCTGCTCCTCGGACAACTCCAGGTTCACGGCGGCTCCCGAATCCGGCGTCCAATGTCCGGCGTCTGGGGCCGACCCATTAAACTAGCGCTGCAAGTTTTATGGCTGGACTGTAGCCCCGCCCGGCCCGCGCTGGGAAGGGGCACCTGCCAGAATCGGTCCCCAGCACACCCGACCGGAGGAACCGGAGGAACCCGCCGCGATGGCCCGTCCACGCACCCCGCTGCTCAGCCGCGAGCGCATCGTCGCCGCCGCGCTGCGGCTGATCGACGACGAGGGGCTGGACGCCCTCTCCACCCGCCGACTCGCCACCGAGCTGTCGGTCAGCGGGCCCTCGCTCTACAACCACTTCGCCACCAAGGACGACCTGCTGGACGCGGTGGTGGACAGCGTCATCGGCGAGGTCGACCTGTCGATGTTCAAGGCCGCCGGGACCCCTTGGCCGGAGGCGCTGCGCGACTGGGCCCGCTCCTACCGCGCCGCGCTGGCCGCCCACCCCAACATCGTCCCGGTGCTCGCCCAGGGCCCCGGGCGGCGGCCGAACGCGCTGCGGCTGGCCGACGCCGTCTTCGGCCACCTGGTCGAGTCCGGGTGGCCGCGCGGCCAGGCGACCAGGATCGGCGCACTGATGCGCTACTTCGTCACCGGCTCGGCGCTCGCCTCCTTCGCGGCCGGCTTCCCGGCGGACGCCGAGGTCTACGACGCGGCCGACTACCCGCACCTCGGCGAGGCGCACCGGCTGGCCGGGCACCGGGGGGCGGTGGACGAGGGCGCTTTCGAGACCGGGCTGGAGGCGCTGCTCGACGGGCTCGCCCTGCGCTACGCCCGGCTCGCCGAGCGGCCCTGAGGCGATGCCCGGCGGCCCCGACGCGATGCCCGACGCCCCTGAGGCGATGCCCGGCGCCCCTGAGGCGCGATGCCCAGTGGCGCCGAGGGTGCTGCCCGGCGCTCCTGAAGTGAGGTCCGACGGCCCTGAACCCCGCCGGAACGGCGTGCGCTCCGTGAGCTCGACGGCCCTGCGGAAACGACTCGGCCCCCGCGCCTCCGTGCTGATCGCGACGGGGTGCGGGGGCCGGGAGTCCGACGGGCGGATCAGCCCATGTCCTCCAGCCGGACGCCCTTGGTCTCCTTCATGAACTTCGCCACGAAGAGGATGGACAGCGCCGCGAAGGCGGCGTAGACCAGGTAGGTCGCCGACAGGTTCCAGCGCGACATGGACGGGAACGAGACGGTGATCACCCAGTTCGCGATCCACTGCGCGGAGGCGGCGACGGAGAGGGCGGCGGCGCGGATCCGGTTCGGGAACATCTCGCCGAGCATCACCCAGACGACCACGCCCCAGGACATCGCGAAGAACAGCACGAAGGCGTTGGCGGCGACCAGGGCGACGGTGCCCTGGAGGTCGGGGAGGGTGAGGTTGTCCCCGCTGCCGGTGGCCGAGGAGAAGGCCCAGCCGGCGGTGCCGAGCGCGACCGCCATGCCGACCGAGCCGATCAGGGCGAGCGGCTTGCGGCCGATGCGGTCGACCAGCACGATCGCGATCACGGTGCCGAGGATGTTGATCACCGAGCCGACGAAGCTGATCAGCAGCGAGTTGCTCTGGTCGATGCCGACCGACTGCCACAGGATCGACGAGTAGTAGAAGATCACGTTGATGCCGACCAGCTGCTGGAAGACCGACAGGCCGATGCCGACCCAGACGATCGGGAGCAGGCCGAACCGGCCGCCGAGCAGGTCGCGGAAGCGCGGGCGGTGGTCGGAGGCGATCAGTGTCCGGATCTCGGCGATCCGGGCGTCGGCGTCCACGCCCTCGCCCTCGACCTCGGCGAGCACCTTGCGGGCTTCGTCCAGTCGCTCGGCCTGGATCAGGTAGCGCGGGGACTCGGGGATGACCGAGGAGAGCACGAAGTAGACCGCGGCCGGGACGACGCAGATGCCGAGCATCCACTGCCAGGCCTCCAGGCCGAGCAGGTGGCCGCGGGTCTCGCCGCCGGCGGCCTGCGCCAGCAGCCAGTTGATCAGCTGGGATATCGCGATGCCGAGCACGATCGCGGCCTGCTGGAAGGAGGCCAGCCGGCCCCGGTACTTGGTCGGCGCGACCTCGGCGATGTAGGTCGGGGCGATCACCGAGGCGATGCCGATGGCCGCGCCGCCGAGGACGCGCCACAGCGCGAGGTCCCAGGCGGAGAACGGGAGCATCGAGCCGACCGCGCTGATCGCGAACAGCAGCGCGCCCGCCTTCATGACCTTGATGCGGCCGTACCGGTCGGCGAACCGTCCGGCCAGCGCTGCGCCGATCGCCGAGCCCAGCAGGGCGGAGGACACGATCAGGCCGGTCACGCCGCTTCCGACGCCGAACTTCTCCTGGATCCCGGAGACGGCGCCGTTGATCACGGAGCTGTCGTAGCCGAACAGGAAGCCGCCGAGGGCCGCTGCTGCGGTGATGAAGACGACGAAGCCGAGGCGGCCGGGCACGGGGGCCTCGACCGCCCCGGAGGGCTTCTGGGTGACGCTCACGATCTGACTCCTGGTACTCAACGCTGAGCTCGGTAGCCGAGATCGTAACCCCTATTCGTTTAAGTCTTGTACATCAGGACCCTCAAGTTTCGCTCTGAGAATTCGTAAGGTGAACAAGCAAATTGAGCCGCCCGAGGGTGTGCCGGTCAGGCCGGCGAGGCGAGCGAGAGTCCGAACCGGCCTTCCGGGTCGGTCCACCAGTGGCTCAGCCGCAGCCCGGCTGCCGCCAGCTCCCCGGCCACCCGCTCCCGGCGGAACTTGGCCGACACCTCGGTGCGCAGCTCCTCGCCCCGGGCGAAGTGCACCGGCAGGTCCAGGGCCGGGATCTTCACGGTCTGCGTGCGCAGTGAGCGCAGCCGCATCTCGATCCACTCCTGCTCGGCGTCCCAGAGCGCGACGTGCTCGAAGGCGTCCGGATCGAAGTCGGCGCCCAGTTCGCGGTTGAGCACGTTCAGCACGTTCCGGTTGAACTCGGCGGTCACCCCGGCACCGTCGTCGTAGGCGGCGACCAGCACCGCGGGGTCCTTGACCAGGTCGGTGCCGAGCAGCAGGAAGTCGCCCGGGTCGAGGGCGGCGCGCAGGCCGCGCAGGAAGGCCGCGCGCTCCGGGGGCAGCAGGTTGCCGAGGGTGCCGCCGAGGAAGGCGACCAGCCGCGGGCCGCCCTCCGGGGGCAGGCCGAGCCGGGCGGTGAAGTCGGCGAGCACGCCGCGCACCGCGAGCCCGGGGTACTCGGCGGCGAGCGCGGTGCCGGCCGCGGTCAGCGCGCTCTCGCTGACGTCCACCGGGACGTACGTCTCCAGCGCGCCGAGCGTGCGCAGGGCGTCCAGCAGCAGCCGGGTCTTCTCGGAGGAGCCGGAGCCCAGCTCGACCAGGGTGCGGGCCCCCGTGGCCGCGGCGATCTCGCCGGCCCGGGCGGTCAGGATGTCCCGCTCCGCGCGGGTCGGGTAGTACTCGGGCAGTCGGGTGATCTCCTCGAACAGTTCGCTGCCGCGCGCGTCGTAGAACCATTTCGGCGGCAGCCACTTGGGCTGCGCGGTCAGCCCGTGCTGCACGTCGTGGCGCAGCGCGGTGCTGAAGTGGTCGGCGGGCAGTAGTCGGGTGAGATCGAAGGTGTCCATGACAGGGTGGTTCCTCTGTTCAGAAGATGAAGGGAGAGTGGGGATCAGTCACGGCCGGGGAGGCGGCGCACGGTGACGCCGCGTGAGTCCACCAGCAGCAGCGAACCGTCCGGGACGGGCGTCCAGCCCGGCGCGTCGTCGTACGGTTCGGAGGCCACCACCGTGCCGAGGCCCGGCAGGGTGCGGTGGTACAGGGTGTCGCCCCAGGTCGTCGCGGTGATCGCGGCGCCGTCGGTGAGCAGCAGGTTGAGCCGCCCGGTGGTGTGCGCGGTGACGTCCGCGACGGTGCCCGCCAGCGCCTCGCCCAGCCCGGCGCCGGCCCGCAGCCGGTGCAGGGCGAGCGCCCACAGCAGCGCCGAGTCGGTGCGCGCCTCCAGGTCCAGCAGATCGGCCGGGGGGAGCAGGGCGGCCAGCGCGTCCAACTTGCCGGGCCAGCCGGCCACCGCGCCGTTGTGGCTGAACAGCCAGCGCTCGGCGGCGAACGGCGCAGCCGCGCCCTCGCCCGGCGCGCAGCCCTCGGTGGCGGAGCGGACGGCGGCCAGCAGCGCCCGGGTGCGGACCACCCGGGCGAGGTCGGCGAAGGTCTCGTCCGCCCAGATCGGCCCGGTCCGGCGGTAGCGGGCGGGCACCTCGTCGCCGTCCGCGTACCAGCCGAGGCCGAAGCCGTCCGCGTTGACCGTGCCGTACTGCTGGACCCGGGGTGCCCAGGACTGCCGGTACAGCCCGCACGGCGGGTGCACCAGCAGCTCCTGGGGCGCCACCGGCTCTCCCAGGTAAGCGATATGACGACACATCAGGCCGCCTCCGCGTCGCGCGCGGTACGGAAGCCGGCGAAGATCTGCCGCCGGATCGGATAGTCCCAGTTGCGGAAGGTGCCCCGGCAGGCCACCGGGGCCACCGCGAAGCAGCCGCCGCGCAGCACCTTGTACTCGGGGCCGAAGAACACCTCCGAGTACTCCTGGTACGGCCAGGCCCGGAAGCCCGGGTAGGGGCGGAAGTCGCTGGCCGTCCACTCCCACACGTCGCCGATCAACTGGCGGACGCCGTACGGGGACTGGCCCTTCGGGTAGCTCCCGGCCCCGGCCGGGCGCAGGTGGCGCTGGCCGAGGTTGGCGTGCTCGGGGCCGGGCGGACCGTCGCCCCAGGGATAGCGGCGGGAGCGGTCGGTGGCCGGGTCGTGCCGGGCCGCCTTCTCCCACTCGGCCTCCGTCGGCAGCCGCCGTCCGGCCCACCGGGCGTACGCGTCGGCCTCGTACCAGCTGACGTGCAGCACCGGCTCGTTCGGAACGACCGGTTCCACCGCTCCGAAGCGCCGGCGCAGCCACTGGCCGTCCTGGTGGCGCCAGAACAGGGGGGCGGTCAGGCCGGCATGCTGCCGGTGCTCCCAGCCTTCCGGCGTCCACCAGCGCGGGTCGTCGTAGCCGCCGTCCGCGATGAAGCGCTGGTAGGCGGCGTTGGTGACCGGGGTGGTGTCCAGCACGAAGGCCGGCAGGTCGACGGCGTGCGCCGGGCGCTCGTTGTCCAGCGCCCACGGCTCGGTGTCCGTACCCATGGTGAACGGGCCTGCGGGAATGAGGACTTCGGAGGGGAGGGTGGCCGCGTCCGTGGGCGCGGGCGGCGGCGCGGGCGCCGCCAGGGCCGGCTCGCCCCTGCGGAGTTGGTGGGTGATCAGCATCGTCTCGTCGTGCTGCTGCTCGTGCTGGGCGATCATCCCGAACGCGAACCCGGCCTCCAGCAGCGGCGCGCCCTCCAGCGGGCTGGCGGCCAGCAGGTCCAGCACCCGGCCGCGCACCTCGTGGGCGTACGCGCGGGCCTCGGCGGGCGGCAGCAGCGGCAGGGTGGGGCGCTCGGCGCGCGGGTGCTGGAAGGCGTCGTACAGCGGGTCGATCTCGGGGTGCATCGGGTCGCGGCCGCCGACGTTGCGCAGCAGCCAGAGCTCCTCCTGGTTGCCGATGTGCGCGAGGTCCCAGACCAGCGGGGACATCAACGGGGAGTGCTGGGCGGTGAGGTCGCCGTCGTCGACGCAGTCGGTCAGTGCGGCGGTCCGGGCGCGGGCGGCCAGCAGTTCGGCGGCGATGCTCTCGCGCAGCGCCTCGGTGCTGGTGGCGTCGGGGGCGGCGATGGCGTCGGGGGCGGCGATGGCGTCAGTGGCGCCGGTGCGGCCCGTGCTGCCTGCCTCGGTGCCCCCGTGGGGTCGGACGTGGGTCATGGGGCGGCCTCCTCCGGGGGAGTGCGTCGGGTGCCGGAGCGCAGGGCGTCCAGCTGGTCGTCGGCCGGGCAGCGGCCGCGCGCGGGGTAGCGCTCGGCGAACTCGGCAACGGCGGTGCGCAGCCCCTCGGCGCCGGGAAGGCGGCCCAGCGCGGCGTCGGCGGCGGCGAAGCAGGTGAGGGCGGCCCGGCGCAGCTCGGGGTCGGCCATGGCCAGGGTGGCGGCGCGGCGCCAGACCTCGCTGCGCGGCGGGCGCGGGCTGCCCGCCCCCTCCGGTCGATCGAAGGCGTCCAGCGGCTCCAGCGCGGCCAGCGCGGCGTCGGCGGCCACCGGGTCGTCCAGCAGCGCGGTGACCAGCGCGGTGGCCACCACCCAGCCGTCCCCGGGCTGGGCGTCGATCATCCGCAGCTCCAGGTGGCCGCGCGGGCGTACCGGCGGGAAGAGGGTGGTGCGGTGGTAGTCCAAGTCGTCGAGCGTGGGCGGGCGTTCGCCCGCACCGCGGATCCAGTCACGGAAGGTCAGCCCGGCCGGGGCCGTCCAGGGCAGGCCCTCGGGCCGTCGCACGCACAGCACTCGGGCGTCCAGCACGTACTGCGCCCAGGCCTCGCGCGGGTCGCCGTGGTCCGGCTCCGGGGCGAGCGTGCGGGTCGGGTCCATCCGGGACCAGACGGTCTGCCGGGTGGACCGATGACCGGTCGGACTGCCGTCCAGCACAGGGGAGTTGGCGAAGGCGGCGACCAGCACCGGGCCCAGTCGGTGGGCCAGTCGCCAGCGGCGCTCCATCGCGTGCGGGCCCTGCGCGTCGCCGGCGTCCAGGCACACCTGCACCGACGCGGTACCGGTCATCATGATCCGGCCCCAGGGCCCGGCGGAGTCGAAGAAGCTCTCCATCGCGAGGTAGCGGGGGTGGTCCAGCACCATCCGTCGGGGGCGGGCCAGCGGGTCCGTCCCGGTGCCGGTGAGTCGCAGGCCCTGCGTCGCGAAGGCGGCCCGCAGGGCGGTCAGATCGCGGCGAGTGTCCTCGACGCAGGCCAGGAGGCCGGTGGCGGGCGGGGAGCTGAGCTCTACCTGTCCGCCGGGTTCGAGCGTGAGACGCGAACCGGAGGGGAGCGAGGTGCCGTCCGGGCCGCCGAGGGGCAGCGACTCCAGCGCGGCGTGGAGCAGTTCCGGCCGTACGGGCCGGGAGGGACATCGATCGTCATGGACGAACCACTCGACCTCCACACCCACCAGGCGGGGCGGTCCGATCTTGAAACAGACGCCCGACACGTGGCTGCGCGCCCCCGATTCGGTCAGCGGGGTCACCCCCGGCGGGGGTAGCGGCGTGCTCTGCCGGTCGGGCGGAGTGGTGCGGGATACCGGTATCACCGGACTCACCATCCTCGGGATCACGATTGCGGCCCGGTCTACCTTGCCCAGTCTGCTACGGAGCATGCCGGGGCGCCCCGCAAAAATCGTGTGAACGTTCGTTCTTGCAGGTCAGCGGTGCGGCAAATGGGTGAGACCGGGATTGCCGGGCGGCCGGCGGGCGGGGCGCGAGGTGGATCCCGCCGGGGCATGTGCCGGGGTCACAGGCGTTCCAGCCGTTCCAGGACGGTCGCCAGCACCGGCCCCGGCAGGGCGTAGTTCAGCCGTAGCGAACCCCGGCCGCCAGGGCCGAACTCGGCGCCGTCGGAGGCCTCCAGGCCGCAGCGCTCCACCAGTTCCCGGCGGGCGTCGGCGGGCGGCAGGCCGAGAGCGGCGGCGTCCAGCCAGAGCAGGTAGGAGGCCTGCGGGGCGGAGCGGACGGCGAGCCCGAGCCGGTCGGTCAGCCGGGTGCGGGCGGAGGCCAGGTGGGCGAGCAGCGCGTCCAGCCAGGGGGCGCCCTCGCGCAGCGCCGCCTGCTGTACGGTCTGCTCCAGCAGGCCGCCCTCCCAGAGTCCGTAGCCGGCCAGCGCCTCGGTGAGCCGGACCCGCAGTCCGGGGTCGGGGACGAGGGCGAAACTGCTGGGAATGCCGGAGCAGTTGAAGGTCTTGCCGACGGAGTTGAGGGTGACGGCCAGGTGCCGGTGCGCCGGGTCGACGGTGGTGACGGCGACGGGGTGGGCCCGGCCGGGGTGGGTGAGGTCGCCGTGCACCTCGTCCGAGACCAGCAGCGCACCGTTCTCGGCCGCTCGCGCGGCGAGACCGCGCACCGCGCCGGCCGACCACACCGTGCCGGAGGGGTTGTGGGGGTTGCTCAGCAGCACGGGGCCGGTGGGGCGGGGGAGCGGGCCGCGCGGGAGCCGGTAGCCGCCCGGGCCCAGGTGCAGCGGCAGTTCGCGGTACGGGAGGCCGGCCGCGCGGCAGAGTTGGGCGAAGCCGCCCCACTCGGGGGTGGGGAAGAGCACGGGGGCCTGCGGCCGTACGGTCTCCAGCAGGATGCGCAGTGCGGTGCGAGGGCCGCAGGGCAGCAGCAGGACCCAGTCCGGGTCCACCGCGGCGCCGTGCCGGGCCCGGTACCAGTCGGCCACCAGCGTGCGGCCGGCCGGGTCGCACACCGTGTAGCCGTACGCGCGGTGGCGGGCGCGCCGCTCCAGTGCCTCGGCGACGGAGGGCGGGCCGGGCAGGTCCATGTCGGCGAGGCCCATCGGGATCACCCCGGGGGCGTTCGCGCGGGCCCACTTGCTGCTGCCGGTGCCGGTGCGGTCGAAGGGGGCGTCAAAGCCGAAGCCGAAGCCGGAGTCGGAGTCGGGGGCGTCGGCGGGCGCGGGGGCGGAGGCGTCGCGAACAGATGACAGATTTCGAAATCTGTCATCTGTTCGCTGAAAACTGTCGTCCGTCATCTGTTCGCCGCCAGGTATGCCGCGAGCCCCCGCTGTCCACGGAGCATCATCACCGCGTGGTTGGCCCGGAACAGCGGGTGCAGCGGCAGGGCGAGCCGGCGCAACAGGGGCTTGCCGGGCCGGGCGTCCTCCTCGAAGAGCACCCGGCTGTCCGTGCCGCCCGACCCGTCCGGCGTCACCGTGAACCGCGACCACCCGTCCAGATCGCCCCGCATGGCCACCTCCAGCACCCCGGCGACCGGGTCGCGCCGACTCGCCACCAGACCGATCGCCAGTCGGTACGGCAGCAGCGCGCGCACCACCATGTCCCCGGAGTCGTCGCCGGTCGGCCGGACCTCGCGGACCTCCGGCCACCACAGCGGATAGCTCCGCAGGTCCTCCAGCGCCGTGTAGACGGCGGGTGCCGGAGCGGCGAGCCGCCAGACGCCCCGGAATCGGTAGTGGTTGGGGTCCACGGCTCCTCACCCTATTCCGGCCCGGTCGGGCAGAGGGGCGAACGCTGTCGGACCGTTGCCAAGTTGTTCTGCGGCCCGACCCTGAACCGGAAGTGAATGTTCCGGAAACGCCCGCCCGTCAGGAAGAGTGCACTCCGCTTGCACCCGTTCGGGGTGCAGGGGAGGATCTTCCGTGCTTGTAGTCTCATCAGTCACGGCAGCATCCCCCGAGGCGCTGCAACCCCAGAACCGGAGTGAAGGAGTCACAGGCATGCGGCGACCGAGCTGGGTACCGGAGGGTACGGACCTGGACAAACCGAACGCCGCGCGGGTCTACGACTACTACCTGGGGGGCTCGCACAACTTCGAGGTCGACCGGGAGATGGCCCGCAAGGCGATCGCCCTGTGGCCGGAGCTGCCGCAGATCATGCGCTCCAACCGCGCTTTCCTGCGCCGGGCCGTGACCTTCCTCGCCGAGCAGGGCGTCACCCGCTTCCTGGACATCGGCTCCGGCATCCCGACCTTCGGCGCGGTGCACGAGATCGCCCGCGCGATCCGCCCCGAGGCGACGGTCGTCTACGTGGACCGCGACCCGGTCGCCGTCGCGCACAGCCGCCTGCTGCTGGAGGACGACCCCGGCAGCGCCGTCGTCCAGTCCGACCTGCGCGACGCCGCCGACCTGCTGGCCCGTCCCGAGGTCGCCGAGCTGCTGGCGGCCGGCGAGCCGGTGGGCGTGCTGCTGGTCGCCGTCGCCCACTTCGTCAGCGACGAAGAGGACCCGTGGAAGCTGATCGGTGTGATCCGCGACGCCCTCCCGCCCGGCAGCGCGCTGGTGCTCTCGCACGCCTCGCTGGAGGGCCGCCCGGACCAGGCCGAGGACCACCAGAAGCTCTACCAGCGGACGCCGACCCCGCTGACCATGCGCACCCACGAGCAGATCACCGCGATGTTCTCCGGCTTCGAGCTGGTCGAGCCGGGCGTGGTCTACCTGCCGCTGTGGCGCCCGGACCAGCCCGGTACGGTCGGCGAGCACCCCGAGCGGATGACCGGGGTGGCGGGCGTGGGGTTCCGCCCTTGATCGGACGCGACGGACGAGGCACCGACGGCCGTACGCCCCGCGCGGCGGCCGCCGGGCCCGCCGCAACCGGCGCGCACAGCAGAGGAACCAGGTTCAGCAGATGAGTACCACCCCGGTGCGCGGCAACGCGGAGCGGTTCCACGAGGAGTGGGCCCGGCTGCTCTCCGCCGACCACGGCATCGCCGTCCACCCCGGCCTGCTCGGCCGGCTGGTCGCGCGCACCGCCGCGCTGCTGCACCGTGCCCAGGAGGACGAGCCGTTCGAGCCGCGGCTGGCCGCGCAGGCCGGCGCCGAACTGGTCGACGCCCACTTCACCGACCCGGCGCTGCTGGCCCGGGCGGTCGAGCTGCTCCAGGCTCAGCCCGTCCACGACGACCGCGGCCCGGCGCTGACCGGTGCCTTCGCGGCCGGCTGGGCGGCCGCCCTGCGCGAACGCACGCTGACCGAGCAGGAGGCCATCCGCACCGCCGCCGACGCCGCCCGCAAGGAGGCCGAGCGGGCGCTGCGCGCCTCCGAGGCCCGGTTCCGGGCACTGTTCGAGAGCGCCGCGATCGGCATCGGCATCGGCGACACCGACGGCAACATCATGGCGGTCAACAAGGCCCTCCAGGGGCTGTTCGGCGCAGGCCCGGAGGACATGATCGGCCGTCGGGTCGGCGACCTCGTGCACCCCGAGGACACCCCGGGCGTGTGGGAGGCGTACGAGGAGCTGATCAGCGGCAAGCGGGACTACTTCCAGTTCGACAAGCCGTACTACCGTCAGGACGGCGAGGTGGTCTGGACCCACCTGACCGTCTCGCTGATCCGCGACGACGACGGCTCCCCGCAGTACCAGGTCGCGATGCTGGAGGACGTCACCGACCGCTACCGGCTCCAGGAGCGGCTGCGCCACCAGGCCACCCACGACCCGCTGACCGGCCTGCCCAACCGCGCGGCCTTCTTCGAGCGGTTGGAGAAGCTGTTCGAGGAGCCCGAGCCGGGCGCCCGCTTCGGCCTCTGCTACGTCGACCTCGACGGTTTCAAGGTGGTCAACGACAGCCTCGGCCACGACATGGGCGACCAGCTGCTGGCCGCCGTCGCCGCCCGGCTGAAGGCCGCCCTCAGCCCGCTCGGCCACCTGGTGGCCCGGCTCGGCGGCGACGAATTCGTCGTCCTGCTGGAGAAGTGCCGGGGCGAGCAGGAGGCCGTGGCCGCTGCGAAGACCGTGCTCAAGGCGCTGGCCGGGCCGGTGCTGATCGGAGACCACAAGCTCGCCGTCGGCGCCAGCGTCGGCGTGCTGGAGCGGCGGGTGTCCACCACCACCCCGGGCGCCGCCGTCCGCGCCGCCGACCTGACGCTGTACCGCGCCAAGGAGGCCGGCCGCGGCCGCTGGACCCTGTTCGACCCCAAGGAGAACGCCCGGGCGGTCAGCCGCTACGCGGTGTCGGTGCGGATGCCCGCGGCCCTCGACCGCGGCGAGTTCTTCATCGACTACCAGCCGCTCTACCGCCTCGCGGACGGCAGGCTGGCCGCCGTGGAGGCGCTGGTGCGCTGGCGCCACCCGCAGCTCGGGGTGCTCGGCCCGGACGAGTTCGTCACCACCGCCGAGGAGACCGGGCTGATCATGCCGCTCGGCCGCTGGGTGCTGGAGCAGGCCTGCGGCCAGGCCTCGGACTGGATCAAGCGGTACGGCGACGCCGCTCCGCAGCTCAACGTCAATCTGGCGGTCCGGCAGGCGCGCAGTGCCGCCCTGGTCAGCGACCTCGGCCGGATCCTCGACAGCACCGGACTGGACCCGGCCCGGCTGCAGCTGGAGATCACCGAGTCGACCGTGGTCGGGCCCGAGGACGAGGCGCTGCGCACCCTGCACGGGCTGGTCGACCTCGGGGTGTCGCTGGCCGTGGACGACTTCGGCACCGGCTGGTCCAACCTCGCCTACCTGCGCGACCTGCCGGTCTCCGGGCTGAAGATCGCCGGTTCCTTCGTCGGCGACCTGCACGAACCGGGGAAGGACGAGTCCACCGGGTGGCGGATCGTCAGCGGACTGGTGTCGATGGCGCACGCGCTCGGGCTGAACGTCACCGCCGAGGGCGTGGAGACCCACCGGGACGCCGAGCGGCTGCGGACGCTGGGCTGCGACTGGGCACAGGGCTGGCACTTCGGGCGTCCGGTGCGGCCGGACGAGATCGCCCGGCGGATCGTGGAGGAGCCGAACGGGCGCCCGGTCGAGGAGCGCTGAGAGCCCGCTGCGGGCCGGCTGCCCGCCGACTGCGGTGCAGCTGCGGTGCGGCTGCGTGCGGGCGGCACCGTACCCGTTGCGGCGTCGACGGCGCCGGTTCCCCGTTGCGGACGGGTGCTTCGGTACCGGTCCTGCGGTGGGTCGGTCCTGATCCGGAAAAGCGCCCGACACCCCTGCCCGCCATGCGGGATGATGGCGCGTCGAATTCACCACCCCGGCACCGGTGCGTCCACGCCCACGGCCCCGCGCCGGTCCGGGTTGCGGGGGAGGGGAGCGTCGCATGGGCACGACGGAGGACGCGGACCCGGCCGAGGGCGATCGGCGCGGGCCGAGGTCCAGGTCGGCCGCCGGAGCCGAGCCGGGGAATCCGCCGCGGAGCAGGGTGGAGCGGTGGTCCCGTGGGCGTTGGCGAGGCTCCGACGCCGCCCCGGACCGGTCGTCCCGGCTCGGGGCCGTCCCGTCGACCCGGGTGGACCCGCAGGCCGCGACCCGCCGGGCGCCCGCCACCCCGCCGCGCTTCGATCCGGAGGCCGCGACGCGGCGGATATCCGGCGTCGAGCCGCGGTACGACCCGGAGGCTGCCACCCGCCGGAAGCCGGATGCCGAACCACGGTACGACCCGCACGCCCGGACGGAGGTCCGGCCGGGTCGGCCGGACCGACCGGGGTACCCGGGGCATCCGGGAGGCGCCGATTCGGAGGCGGTGACCGAGGTCGTCCGGCCCCGGTCGGGAACCGGGGCCGGCACGCCCTCCTGGCAGGACGGCATCGGGCCCGGCGGCCCCGCTCCGGGCGGTGGTCCGGGCGGAGCAGCGGGTGGCGGGTCGGGCGGCCCCGAAGGCGGGTTCGGTGACGTCCCGGGCGCCGACGGATCGTTCGAGGGCACCTTCCCGGACGCCCTGCGGAACCGCTTCATCCCGCTGGGCCGGGCCGGGGCCGGCTCCGAGGGCACCGTCTGGTACGTCCGGCGCACCGACGGCGGCGGCGACGCGGCCGTCAAGGTGGCAGTCGCCGGTCAGCCGATGGACCACGACCTGCTCGCACACCTGCGCAACGACGGCTTCCGCCGGCACGTCCCGCATCTGATCGACTTCGGCCGGGTCCGCCACCACGGCGCCCAGGTCGACTGGGTGGCCATGGAGTACCTGCCGGTCACCCTCGCCGCGCACGTCGCCGAGCTGTGGCGGGCGGGCGGGCACGGCGACCGGCGGACCACCGAGCAGATCGTCTACGAGCTCGTCGCCCTGCTCGACTTCTGGCAGCAGCGGATCAGGCGCAATCCGCTGGACTTCAAGCCCGCCAACATCCTGGTGCGCCCCGGCAGCGGGTCCGGGGAGTTCGTGATCGCCGACTTCGGCGGCGTCGACCGGCTCACCGACAGCCGCCGGTTCACCTCCGCGATGATGGTCACCGTCGCCTACATGGCCCCCGAGCAGCTGGCCGGCAAGAACCACCAGGCCGGTCCCTGGTGGGGGCTGGGCAACGTGCTGTACGAGCTGTTCGTCGGCCGCCCACGCTTCGTCGGCGCGGACGGCGAGCGCCCGGCCGACCAGGAGCTGGAGCTGGAACTGGTCATGGGCGAGGAGGTGGACCTCGGCGCCGTCCGTGACCCGCGCCAACTGCTGCTCCTCCAAGGGCTGTTCACCAAGAAGCCGGAGGACCGCTGGACCGCGTCGCAGGTCCGGAGCTGGCTGGCCGGTGGCGCCCCCGAGGTGATCCGCCGCCGGCCGCAGGCGCAGGCCCGGGCGCATCGGCCGGTCACCTTCCTCGGCAACCCGTTCACCGACCCGGTCCGGCTCACCGAGGCGCTGCTCAAGAACTCCGGCGCGGCGGCCCGCTGGCTCTCCACCGGGGGAGCGGAACGGGTGCGCGACTGGC
This sequence comes from Kitasatospora sp. NPDC093102, assembly GCF_040683915.1. Lineage (NCBI taxonomy): Bacteria > Bacillati > Actinomycetota > Actinomycetes > Kitasatosporales > Streptomycetaceae > Kitasatospora > Kitasatospora sp. NPDC093102. The sequence goes on from NZ_JBFBFA010000006.1 coordinate 341,377, forward strand.
TGCGGGACGAGGTCGAGGACACCGTCTTCGACCTGCACTACCTCTCCGACGTGGCCCGGGCGCCCGGCTCCCGGCGCGAGTCCGTGGCGGCGGTCGCGGTGCTCGCCCTGGGCGCGGCCTTCGCCCCGGGCGCCGTCCCGCACTACCGCGACCGTCCGATCGACACCACCGGGCTGGAACGCGTCGTCTCCGAACCGGACGGCGCCGAGTTCATCGACGAACTGGTCCGGGGCGGGGCGCCGACCGTGGTCGCCCGCTACGACTGCTTCCACCTCGAGTGCGCGGGCGAGCACTGCTCACGGCTGCTCGCGCTGGCCGGACTGCCGGAGGTGCTGGCCGAGGTGGACCGGTTGGCCCGCACCGTCGGCGGCGGCCGGCGCGGCGGCGACGGACTCAGCCCGGAGGAGCGCGAGGAGGCGCACCGGCAGGCGGTCTGGCTGAGCATCCGGCCCGAGGAGCGTGCGCGGTTGCTCGGCCGGCTCTCGCCGCTGCCCGCCGCACTGCACCGGCTGCCGCTGCCCGAGCGGGTGTCGGAGCTCGCGGCCGTGGTGGCCGCCACGATGGTGGACGGCGCGCTGGCGGTGGACGCGGGCGCCCGCACCGCCGTACGGACGGTGGCCCGCAGGCCGGCGCCCGACCCGGCCGCGGCCACTCCCCGGGACGTGGTGCGGCGCCGTTGGTCCGCGCTGCGGCGCCGGGCGGTGGGCGCCGACCCGGCGCAGCCGGCCGGCCGGGCGGCCCTGGTCGCGGCGGAGGCCCTGCGGAGGCGTGGACGGGGACGGCCCGAGCGGCCCGAGCCGGAGGCCGGGGTGCGCCGGGAAGGACGGCTGACCCGGCTGTGGCGCAACCGGCGCCGGCGGCCGCCGGTGGACTGGCGGGGCCGGCTGGCTGCCTGGTGGCCGCACGCCCGCACCAGCCTTCCGCGCCGGGCCGGGGCGGTCCTGCTGCTGCTCCTCGCCTTCGGGTTGCTGCTGTGGGCGGGGGCGGTGCTCCGCTATCCGATCGAGGCGGGGGAGAAGCTCGACATCTCGCCCGCCGGTGCATTCGGCGGCCACCTGCGGAAGGCCGGCGACCATGCGGCCCGGCAGGTGGTCGGGCAGCTCGGTGCGGGGCTCGTCGCGGCCGCCGTGATCGCCTTCTTCCCCGCCCGGCTGGGCATCGGCACGGCGCTGCTGACCGGGGCCGGGGCCCTGGCCATCGGCTACCTGCGGCTCGGTCCGCCGATGACGGCGCTGGAGACGCCGCAGTCGGTGGCCAACCGGGTGGTCGTGTTCGAGGGCGGGATGGGGAGCTGGGCCGGCGTCGCGGCGGTGGTGGCGATCGTGGTCTCGCTCATGCTGATCGAACGGGCGTCCAACCGGCTGCTGAAGCCCGCTCATGAGGCCCGCAAGCAGGTCCGGGAGGCGTGGCGGCGGCTGGACGCGCGGAGTGCGGCGCGGTCGTCCGGGGCCACCGCTGCGGAGCGGGTGTGGAGCGCGCCGTCCGGGCAGTGGCGGCCGGGCGGTGCGGGCACGCGCGACCGGGTGCGGTTCGCGCTCGGGACGACGGCGGTGCTGGTGCTGCTGCTGTGGGCGGCGGTCGAGGTGCGGCTCGCGGCCACCGGGGTGCACCGGACGCCCGGCTCCTGGGGGGCGGGGCAGACCGGTGCGGCCTACCAGGCCGGGTTCGTCCTGCTGCTGGCGGTGGTGTCGCTGGTGAGCACCCTGGGGACGCCGGCCACCGCCCGGGGGCTGTTCGCGCTCTGGGTGCCGGCCACCCTGTTCCTGGGCGCGTGGCCCGGGCCGCTGGGGCCGGTCGAGGCACTGCGGATTCCGGTGTTCGAGGGGCCGTTCCGGGCGATCGCGGGGCTGTGGGGCCACGGGGCCTTCTGGGCCGCGCTGCTGGTGGTCCTGCCGCTGGCGGCGTACGCGGGACTGCGGACGGTCCGGGGGCGGGCGGGGCACAGGTGACGGATGGCCGCTGACGGGTAGCCGCGAACGGCTGACGGCTGACGGCTGACGGCTGACGGCTGGCGGCTGACGGCTGGCGGGCGACAGCTGACAGATAACAGCTGACAGATTTCGAAATCTGTCAGCTGTTATCTGTCGTCCGTCGCCGGAACTCCGTCGGCTGTCCGCTGCCGCCCGTCCGACCCGCTCAGCCGACCAGCCGGGAGAGTTCGATGGAGTGCCCCGTCCGCTCCACCTTCGCCCGCAGGTAGCGGACGTTGCTCGCCGACAGGTGCACGCCCGTCGGCACCCGGTGCCGCACGACGATCCCCAGCTCGGCCAGCTGCGCCGCCTTGTCCGGGTTGTTGCTCAGCAGGTCGATGCCGGTGGTGCCGAGCGCGGTGAGCATCTGGGCGGCCGCGGTGTAGTCCCGGCCGTCCTCGGGCAGGCCCAGCGCGGTGTTGGCGTCGTACGTGTCCAGGTCGGAGTCCTGGAGGGCGTAGGCGTCCAGCTTGTTGTAGAGTGAGGTGACCCCCGCGGTGTGGACACACCTGAGAATGGATCTCGTTGGTCCAGGAAGGTGAAGATCCACGTGGGACGTCCCTCGAAGTACAGTCC